>DATCIA010000050.1:0-15747 GCA_036508075.1 Coriobacteriia bacterium | reverse complement strand
TGGAACCTTCTGCCCACCTCGACCTATCTATATGGTGAGGAGGAAGGAGGAACCCTTATGGAGGAACGCGGGTTGGTCAAGCTGGCCCGGCGAGGGGATGTCGGTGCCTTCACCGAGCTCGTGGAGCGTCATGAGCGGCCGATGTACGCGACAGCATGCAGCTTGCTCCGTTCGGAGTGGGACGCCGCCGATGCGGTACAGGAGGCCTTCACCGAGGCCTTCGAGCACCTGGGCGACCTGCGCGACCCGGACCGTTTCAGAGCGTGGCTGTCCCGGATCGTGATCAACAAGTGCTATCAGAGGTACCGCGACTCCGCGCGCCTGTATGTGGTGGAGGAGCTGCCAGACAGGCCAGCGCCCGCCGATCCGGTGAGCGCAGAAGAATCGTTCGACCTGATCCGGGCAGTGCGCAAGCTCGACGACGATCACCGCACCACGGTGGCGTTGCGCTACTTCTGCGATCTGAAGATCGATGAGGTGGCCGACGTTCTCGGCTGCCCGGTCGGCACCGTGAAGTCCCGGCTCAACCGGGCCCTCACGAAACTACACATGACGCTTGGAACCGGATCGGCAGGTTCCGTGCGTTCGGACGTTCAGGAGGTGGCACGATGAAGGGAGTGAAGGGCGCGTGCGAAACGTGCCGCGAATCGATCGAGAGCTACGTGGGGGGCGACCTCAGCGAACCGGAGGCCCGCGACGTGGCATTCCATCTCGCCGAATGCGGCGAGTGCGCGGCCTACTGTGCGACACAGCGGGACCTCATCCAGTCCCTCAGAAGAGTCCCGTCGGGAGTCGAGTCCGTCCGACCGGTGCGTGTGACGGACCGGCAGCGTCCGGGTTCCCGGGTGCTCTTGTGGTGGCGCGCCGCTGCGGGAGTGGCAGCCGGTCTGGCGCTGCTCGCCGCCACGGCGCTCGCTGTGCCGGCACTCGCCGCTAGCATCCCGGGACTGCCGGTATCCGTGGAGCTGAGACAACTGCAGACGGAGCGCGACCGCCTCGCGGCCGAGGCGGAGTCTCTCGGCGAGCGTGTGGAACAGCTCGAGATCGAGGTGAAGCAGATCGGAGGCGTGAATGTCCCCGTCGTGAACACCGCCCCGGGTGCGGTGGCGCCTGAGGTCAACGACGCGGTGCAGAAGCTGGCGATGGACTTCACCCGCGCCCAGTATCGCGGCGACAAGGTGGCACTCAAGGCTTTGTCCACCAAGCGGCTCGCCGCCGAGATCGGCAAGCATCCCGACCAGTATCTCAAGGAGCCCGGCGCCGTGGTGTTCGCGCAGATGACCACCGTGGGCAAGGCCGACGACGGGACGTTGCTGGTCTTCATCCGGCTGAGCGATGCCGAGTTCTCCGACTCGACCTATCAAGAGGATTTCGAGATCAAGCTTGAAGGCGGCAGGTATCTGGTCGACTCCGTGGGCATGGACGCCTAGCTGTAGTTCCCACACAGGTTGTTGGCAGACGAGGACCCCGTCCTCTGGGTCGCTGGTTGTCGACGCCAGCAACTGAACAGGAGGGGTCCTCAGCAGCCGCATCTGCTCGAGTCAGGAAGGCTCTGGCCCCAGAATCCTGACGAGGCAGCGTGGGGGAGCCGACGCACCGACGATTCAACCGACAAACGGCCCACATCCGACACCTGAACCGACAACATATCGGGAGTAAACGGGTGCGTTCGTCCGAGAAACCGCAGGTAACGGCGCTGTCGTACACTTGCGGCGTAAGGGGCGCGGTTCTTTACACGGAGGAAGTCGGGGGTTCGAATCCCTCATCGCCCACCAGCGCACCCTCCCCGTCACTCCGGTTCCGTCTGATGGTCGGCCGCCGTGGCGAGCGCGTCCAGGACCGCGCGGATGGCCGGGGCGCGCCCGGAACCCTTCCGCACGGCAGCGAAGATGCGCCGCTCGAGCTTCGGTTCCACGATGGGGACGATCGCAAGTTTAAGTCCGCGCAGGTCGGTCATCCGCGGGGCGATGCCGACGCCGAGACCCGCCTCCACCGCCGAGCCGATCGCCCGGAAGTAGTTGCTCTCGAACACGACCCGGGGCTCGAAGCCCTCGGATCGGGCCACGCGGTAGATCGCCTGACGGCTCGACGCCGTCTCGTGCGCGATGCACCAGTCCTCGCCGAGCAGGTCGCGCAGCCGGACCGGTCCACCGGACAAGGGGTGTCCGATGGGCAGCAACGCGACTGCGTACTCCGAGAGCAAGTCGTGCCGGTCGATGCCTGCGTCGGCAGGCACGGGAACGAAGTCCCACTCGCTCGACAGCGCGATGTCGAGCTGCCCTGCCTTGAGCGCCGGGACCGCGCGCACCGGCTCCAGGTCGCTCGTCAGCACCCGCAGCGCGGGATGGTCGCGCCGCAGCGCCAGCAGCGCCGGGAGCGCCATGCTCTGCGCCGCCGTCTGGAAGACCGAGAGGCGCACGAGCCCGCTCACCGTGGCGGCCGTGGCCTGCGCGTCGGCGACCGCCGCCTCGCACTCAGCGAGGATCACCTCAGCGCGCTCCACGAGGCGACGTCCCGCCTCGGTCGGGCGGACCGAGCGGGCTGTGCGCTCGAGCAGCGGCACGCCGACCTCGCGCTCGAGCACCGCCAACTGGTGCGAGACGGCGGGGGGAGTGAGGTAGAGGGCCGCCGCCGCCGCCGCGATCGTGCCGCGTTCGGCGACTTCCCGCAGGATGCGCAGCCTCGTGGTATTCAGCATGAGTCCTCCGGCCCCTCTGTTCGAGCGAAGAAATATACGATGCTAGTACAACAAAACAGTAAATAGACTCTACTCTCGTTCGCGCCGAAGATGAAGAGGCAGGTGATTCGCCCGTTCGCTCTTCAGGAGTCGTCGTGGCTTTGCTCGTCATGAAGGTACTGCTCGCCCCGCTGCTGTTGGCAGCGGGCTCTTTTGTGGCATGGCGCTGGGGCGCCAGCGTCGGCGGGCTCGTCCTGGGTCTGCCTCTCGTCTCCGGACCGGTCTCGGTCCTTCTGTTCCTCGAGCACGGCGAACGTTTCGCGGAGTCGGCCGCGCGCGGTACCCTGCTCGGCCTTCTCGCGACCGGCGCCTTCTGCGTCTGGTACGCGCTCCTGGCCCGCCGCACCCGCTGGTGGCTCACCCTGCTGCTCGCCTATGTGGCCTGTCTGATGGTGGCATGGGGACTGTCGTTCGTGCACGTGCCTCTGCTGTGGGCCGCCGCGAGCGTTCTCATCATCCTCGGCGCCCTCTCGGCCTTCTCCCGCCCGGTCGAATGCGGGCCCGTCCAGAAGACGGGCGCCGCGCCGCTGGTCATCAAGATGATCGCCGCCAGCGTCATCGTCGTCGCGATCACGGCCGGAGCCGACCTCCTTGGGCCGACCGTCGTCGGCCTGCTCGCGCCGCTCCCGATCATCCTCGCCTTGATGGCCGCCTCCTCCCACCGCCGTCAGGGATCCGAAGCCGCGCGCGGCCTGTTGCGCGGCGCGCTCGCCGGCACCTGGGGCGGGGCGGCGTTCTTCGCCGTCGTCGCGATCGCCCTGGGCGCGTTGAGCCCGCTTCTCGCCTACGTCGTCGCGCTGGCCGCGGCGCTTACCGCCGTCACGATCGCAACTGCGGTGCAGGACGCCGCACCGGCGCGTGCCCGCATCGCGAGCGACTGGCACCGGGTGGGCGCCGTGATGAAGCGCGAGCGGCATCTTCCTCGCGTGCGCATCCCGAGCCCTGCGTTCCTCTGGATGCTGCTGCGGGGCTAGTTCCGCGCTCCTTCGGGTGATGTCGGCACGCCGTTCGCAGACGCGTTGGGGCAACGTCCCCGCCTGCCGATACAATCACCGATGGGTCAATGCGGAGGCATCGGCGGCGGCCACCCCGCACTGCGGGGTTCGAATAAGGAGACGCATGGGCGCGCGGCCCGGCAGGTTCCTATCGCTGGCCTTGGCGACGGCGCTGTGCGTCTCGCTCTCGGTCCCGTCCGGTTCCGCTCTCGGGAGCGTGCTCTCCACCGCACGCGTGGAGCGGACGCGTCATGCCGGCGCGAGCGTCGCGACGATGCAGTCCAAACGGCGGATCGCCGCAGTAGCGCCGGCCGTCGTCGAGACGCCGCCCACCTCGTCGCAGAGCCCCGTCGTCCGTGCCGACTCGTCTCCGTCGTCCGTGTCGGCGACGATCGTCGTCGATCCCCTCGCCCCGGCCGTCCCCGGTGAACTCGTCGCAGTCCTGGATTCCAAGCTCGTCGCGGCCTCCTCCGAGCGTGCCCTTGAGGCTCGCGGGGCCCGCGTCGAGCGCGTCGAGGGCGACGCGTCGCTGCTGATCAGAGCACCTGTCGGGATGAGCGCGCCCGTCTTCACGCAGATGGCGGCGGACACCGCCGGGGTCGCCTGGGTGCAGCCCAACTACGTGTATCGCGAGGCGTACGTCCCGAACGACCCGATGTACGCGCAGCAGTGGGGCCTGGCCGGCATCGGCGCCCCATCCGCCTGGGACGTGACGAAGGGGAAGAGCTCGGTTCTGGTCGCTGTCGTCGATACGGGAGTCGACTACACCCATCCCGACCTCGTGGGCCGCATCGACACGGTCAACGACTACGACTTCGTCAACGGTGACGCCGACGCGATGGATGACAACGGTCACGGCACGCACGTCTCGGGGATCATCGCCGCGACGCAGGACAACGGGATCGGTGGGACCGGCGTTGCTCCCGGGGGCCGCATTCTCCCCGTGAAGGTGCTGAGCGCCGCCGGAGCCGGCGATTCGGTCGGCGTGGCGGCGGGCATCCAATACGCCGCAGACCATGGCGCGAAGATCATCAACCTCTCGCTGGCCGGATCGGCCGACCGCCTCATGGGTACGGCTGTCGCGTATGCGCGATCCAGGGGGTGCGTCGTGATCGCGGCTGCGGGCAACGAGGGCTCCTCGGGGGGCGCCGACTACCCGGCGCGCTACCCGGGTGTCGTCGGGGTCGGCGCTGTCGACAGGAACAACGCTCGCGCCTCGTTCTCGAACTACGGCGACGGTGTCGACGTTTCGGCGCCGGGCGTGGGCATCTGGTCCACCTGGCCGGGCAGCGGCTACGAGGCCTGGAGCGGGACGTCGATGGCTTCGCCGTTCGTCGCGGGAGTGGCGGCGCTGTTGCTGAGCTCCGAGCCGAGCTTGGACGCCACCGAGGTCATCGACCGGATCGTCGCCCCCGACAGGGTCACCCCGCTGGACCCCGCTCTCGGTATGGGCTCCGGCGTCGTGAGCGCCGGGAAGGCGGTCGGCCCCGCAGCGTCGACGCCCGGCAGCGATATCCCGGGTACGGCCCTTTCGCTGCCCGTGACGACCGGCGTGCTGAGCCGCGACCTCGATCGCGTCTACAGCGTCTACCTTGGCGCTGGGCAGACGCTCGCGACGACGTTGACCGCTGACCCCGCCGCTCTGGTGCTCGGGCTGTACCTCTACTCGCCGAGCAGCCAGTCGATCGCGACCGGCGCAAGACTGGTTTCCGTGATCGACGAGAGCAACCCGAAGATGATCCGTTACACAGCGACGGTGGCCGGCCGGTACTATGTGCGCGTCCACGCGTTCCTGGGCAGTGGGACCTACTCGCTGGTCTGGACACGTACCGGTTCCTCGGACGATGAGATCCCGGGCTTCGCGCTTCCCGTCTCGCCCGTCGGTGGACACGTTGACGCGGTCTCCGATCAGGACGATGTGTATGCGGTGCCCCTGTCTCAGAACGACGTGTTCGTCGTCGAACTCACCGGGCCGCCCACGGGCGCCGACATGGACCTCTACCTCTACGGGCCCGATGCCACGAGCATACTCAGCGACCCGCCGGTGGCCGGGAGCGTCGCGACGGACACGGCGAACGAGTCGTTCCGGTACCGGGTCCCCCGGACCGGCGTGTACTTCGTCGACGTGAACGCGTTCTCAGGCGGGGGCGACTATCGTCTCGCGTATCAGGTCACGCAGGGCGCCCCGACCGACAACATCCCCGGGATCGTCGCGCCGCCGTCGCCTCTGGACGGCACGGTCGGTGGGCTCAGCAGCCCCGACGATGTGTACAAGGTGTACGTGCAGGCGGGGCAGTCGGTCGACGTGACGATCACCGCGGACCGCGGTCCGGGCCCGGACTACCTTCCCTGGTTGTCCCTGTACCCGCCGACCGCGACCGATGTGGACGCCGAGTGGGCGAGCGTCCTCGAGTGGACCGACGTTCGCGACGGTGTGGGCCACATCAGTGACGAGGCGACATCCACCGGCTACTACTACATCGACGTCTACGGCAACGCCGCAGGGGCGGCGACCCGTTACCAGCTCACGTTGAGCACCACCACTGCGCCGGATGACGACATCCCGGGGGTTCCCGCGCGGCCCTCTCCGATCCGGGGGCCACTCGGGGCCACGACCGACACGGACGACGTGTTCCGGATCCACGCGGGTGCCGGCCAGTGGATCTCGGCGTCGCTCACGGGTATCCCATCCGTGTCCGTGGATCCCACCGACTTCGACCTGTACCTGTACAGCTCGGACGCGACGGACACTCGAAGCGCCACCCCGCTCGCCAAGTCCGACGGGACGGCCTACCCCAAGGCCATCGGGCTGAAGGCGCCGGCGAGCGGCGACTACTATCTGCAGATCCACGTGTTCGCGGGCGCGGGGACCTACGCGCTGACGTGGAGTGTTCGCTCGTTCGCCACGGTCTACACCCCGGTGGCTCCCTCGAAGGTGACGCACGGCCGTCGCTTCACGGTGTACGGCTACGTCGCGCCCAAGCACACGAGCGGCACGTACCTGGTGACGCTGCGCTTCTACCTACGGGATTCCCACCGTGCGTACGTCTACCACCACTCGGTGAAGGCGCGGCGCTACAACTACTGGAGCAGGTCGAAGTACAGCGTCTACACCTCGCTGCCGCACAGGGGTGTGTGGAGGGTGAGAGCGGTCCACTCGGACACCGGCATGCCGGACGCGCTCAGCGCGTACCGGTACGTCACGGTCAGATAGCCGCTAGTACCAGCCGGTCTTCCGGATGTGCGCCCAAGCCTTGCGGGGGGTCCCGTAGCGCCCCTTCACGTACGTCAGGGCGCGCTTCGTGTTCCACGTGGGGTCGGACCAGGGATGGCCCTTGATCATCTTCGTGGAGAGCTGGAAGAGCCCCCAGCACGACGAGCTGTGGCTCTTGGGATGGTCGTGGCTCTCGTAGTCGGCGATCTTCTTCATCGCTGCAACGTCGAGGGTCCCGAAGCCGGCCGCGGTCGTGCATCGGGTGATGATCGAGTGGATCGAGGGGGCCGCGAACGCGGTCTGGGCCTGCCCGGTGACGCCGAAGACCGTGATGGCGAGGGCACAGGCGAGGAACAGACGCCACGCGCCACGGTCGCCGGAATGGACGTCGGACACAGATACTCCCGAGTTCGGGGACAGGGCAGCCGCGGAGTTCGCGGGGGTCCTGACAAGCCGAACGTCAGGAGTGGTGGAGCCGCCCAAGTATAGCGGAATCATCCGGAAAGCGTCGCGCCCGAGCATCGTGGCGATGCCCGAGTAGCGTGCGGCGACCGTCCTCCACGTGTCCTCGCGGTACCATCCGCGTGTGGATGGAGCGCCGATGATAGAACGCGTGGAACCGGGACCCGGTCAGGAGTCCGTGTGGGACTACCCGCGCCCGCCGCGGGTGGAGCCGTCGAGCCGCCACGTCGTCGTTCGCTTCGGCGGCATGACGATCGCTGACTCCCGGCAAGCGCTCCGCGTGCTGGAGACGACGCATCCGCCGGTCTTCTACGTGCCCCCGCATCACGTGCGCATGGAGCTGATGACGCTCGGCACCCTACACACGCAGTGCGAGTACAAGGGAACGGCGAGCTACTACGACATATCGCTCGACGGACGGATCGCGCGCAACGTCGCATGGGTGTACCTCGACCCGCTGCCCGGCTTCGAGAAGCTGCGAGGCCACCTGGCGTTCTACCCGGGGCGCGTCGACGAGGCCTTCGTCGACGGGGAGCGGGTCACTCGGCAGGAGGGCAGCTTCTACGGAGGCTGGATCACCAAGGACGTCGTGGGCCCGTTCAAGGGCGCTCCCGGAAGCTGGACCTGGTAGAGAGGTTTCGCCGTATGCCCGAATGCGCCTGGCACCCCGGTGTCGAGACGAACGTCTCGTGCCGCGAGTGCGGACGATACATGTGTCCGAAGGACATGGTGGAGTCGCCCGTCGGCTACAAGTGCCGCGAGTGCGGCCGCGCCAAGATCACCAAGGGAGGCGTGAAGCCCCGGCAGGTGGCGCTCGCGCTCGCCTTCGGGATGGTGGCCGCGGTCGTGGCGGCGCCCGTCTCCCGTTTCATCCCGTTCTTCCTGCTCGGGCCGATCCTGTACGGGGGAGTCGTCGGTGAGGCCGCGCGCCGCGGAGGCGGCGGCCATCGCACCTGGGAGTTCTCGGCGATCGCCGCCGTGTGCGCTCTCGCCGGGGGACTCAGCGTGTGGTTTTACGGCAGGTCGGACCTGATCCTGCCGCTGGCTGGCCCGGTCGTCGCGGCTGTCTACGTCACTTCGGCGCGCTGGTTCGGCTAACTCCACATCGCCCGCAAGCGGCCTCTGAGCGCCTCACCGCTCACCGCGGGGTCGGCCGGCTCGTCCGCGTGCCCACCACCGCTTCCACCGGGCTCGTCGCGGAAGGCGTCGCGCGGCCCGTCCGCGAGGAAACGGGTCAGCTGCGCGTAGCCGTGCGCGTCGGTGTGGTTCCACGGGCTCTTGTAGTAGCGCAGCGGGAAGCACACGTACAACCAGTCCTTCGCGCGCGTGCAGGCCACGTAGAACAGCCGCCGCTCCTCCTCGATCTCCTCCACCGAGCCCGTGGCCATGTCCGAGGGGATGTTGCCGTCGGCCGCATGGATCACATAGACGGCGTCCCACTCGAGTCCCTTGGCCGAATGCACGGTCGACAGGATCAGGTAGTCCTCGTCGAGCACCGGCGGGCCCGCGAGTTCCTCGGCCCATGCCGGCGGGTCGAGCGCCATGTCGGCCAGCAGCGTGAGCCGGTCGTCGAAGCGCGCGGCCAGTCGCTCGATCTGTTCGAGGTCGCGCAGTCGCGCCGTGGCGTTGTCGTAGCGGCGTTCGAGCAGCGGGCCGTAGACCTCACGCACCGCATGCACCTGCGCGGGCAGGTCCATCGGCTCCGGCCGGGTGAGGCCGATCATCAGCCCGACGAGCGAGGCCCACGCGACCTTGGCGGC
Organism: Coriobacteriia bacterium; assembly: GCA_036508075.1. Taxonomy (GTDB): domain Bacteria; phylum Actinomycetota; class Coriobacteriia; order Anaerosomatales; family PALSA-660; genus PALSA-660. The sequence goes on along the minus strand of DATCIA010000050.1, from coordinate 6,579 downwards.
CGGCACCGGCGAGGGGAGGTCGGCCCAGGTGAGGAAGTCGCCACCGCCTTCCGCGAGCGCGTCCATGAGGCGCTGGGCGTTCGCCGGCCCGACGCCGGGCAGCAGCGTCAGCACCCGCATCCCGGCCGACAGGTCACGCGGGTTCTCGGCCAGTCGCAGGATCGCTCCCAGGTCCTTCACGTGCGCCGTCTCGGTGAACTTCAGGCCGCCGTACTTCTTGTAGGGGATGTTGCGTCGCTGAAGCTCGAGTTCGAGCGGCAGCGAGTGGTGCGTGGCGCGGAACAGCACGGCCTGGTGCTTGAGAAGCACGCCGCTCTCGCGCAGCTCGAGCACGCGCCTGATGACGAAGTCGGTCTGCTCGTCCTCGTCGTGGCAGGTCACGACGGAGGGCGCCTCGCCCCCTTCGCGCGCGGTCCAGAGGTTCTTCTCGTGACGTTCGGCGGCCAGGGCGATCACCCGGTTGGTGGCGTCGAGGATCGGCTGTGTCGAGCGGTAGTTCTGCTCGAGTGGCAGGACCTCGACGTCCGGGAACATCGATGGGAAGTCGAGGATGTTGCGTACGTCGGCCGCCCGGAACGAGTAGATCGACTGTGCGTCGTCGCCGACGACGGTCACCCCGCGGCCGTCGGGCCGAAGCAGCGCCACGATCCGCGCCTGCAGCGCGTTGGTATCCTGGTACTCGTCCACGAGCACGTGGTCGAACCTCTTGCGGACCTCGGCGCCGACCGCCGGGTCCTCGAGAAGCCCCAGCCAGTAGAGCAGGATGTCGTCGTAGTCGAGCACGCCGGTGGCCAGCTTGCGCTCGACGTACTCTCCGCACAGCCGCTTCAGGTCGTCCTCGTGCTCCAGGCACCAGGGGAACGACGAGCGCAGCACGTCGGTCAGCGGCCGCTGCGAGTTCACGGTGCGGCTGTAGATGTCCATGCAGGTCCCCTTCTGCGGGAACCTGCGGTCGGTGCGCGACAGGCCGAGCTGCGAGCGGACGACCCCCATGAGATCCTCGGAGTCGCCGCGGTCGAGGATCGTGAAGCCCGGGTCGAGTGAGATCGACGCTCCATGCAGGCGCAGCAGCCGTGTGCCCATCGCGTGGAAGGTGCCGCCCCATACCGCGCCGCCCCCGGGCAGCCGCGTGCCGTCGCCGCGCAACCGGCGAAGGATCCCGTCGACGCGGCGGGTCATCTCCTGTGCCGCGCGGCGCGTGAAGGTGAGCAGCAGGATGCGGCGCGGATCGATGCCGTTCGAGAGGTGCCAGGCGACCCGGTGGGCGAGCGTGGTCGTCTTGCCGGTCCCCGCGCCCGCGACGATGAGGAGCGGCGATTCACCGTGGGTCACGGCGTCGTACTGCGCGCTGTTGAGCTGCGCGAGCACGTCACCGATCGTCTCGGGCGCACGCTCGGCGGTCTGCATGGTCTGCACGGGGGGCCTCCGTCGCTGCCGGGAAGTGCGAACACGTGTTCGATTGTAGGGGAACAGGTGTTCGCGGGCAAACGACGGGTGGCGGCTACAGGTAGTGGCGGATGATCGCCCGGCTGCGGCGACGGAGGCGCGTGATCTGGCGGCCGATGCGGGTCGCGTCCATGGCCGCCAGCGGGCTGCGGCGCGGCTTCCTGCCCGCGAGCACGTCGCCGTAGAGCCCAGCGAGCCGCTCGGCCATGCGGTCGATGCACAGGTCGTCGGCACGCCGCAGCGACTCCGCTCCCATGCTCGCACGCAGGTCGGCGTCGCCGAGCACGCGGTCCGCGGCCGCGGCCAGGTCCTCGGCGCGTTCGGGGGTGAGCAGGCCGTTGACACCGTCGGTCACGGCGTCGGCGATGGCGAGGTCGTTCACGGCGATGACGGGCAGGCCGGAGGACATCGCCTCGGCCACGACGAGCCCCTGCGTCTCGGAGAGCGAAGCGAAGAAGAACACCTCGGCGGCTGCATAGGCGGCGGCGACGTCCTCGCGCTGCAGGTAGCCGGTGAAGGTGACGCGGTCGGCCAGCCCGAGGCGCGCGATGTGTCGTTCGAGGTCGTGCAGGTGCGGGCCGTTCCCGACCAGCAGCAGCCTCGCCCCCGGGGTCTTCATGTGCGACAGCGCGTCGATCAGCAGGTCGACGTTCTTCTCGAGGCCGAGCCGGCCAACGAAGATCAGCAGGCGGTCGCCCTCGGGGATGTCGAACCGCGTGCGCAGTGCCGCAACGGCTCCCGGGTCGGCGCGCCCGAACCGCTTCACGTCCACGCCGGTCGGCAGCGTGATCACGGGGGAGGTGACGCCCCAGCCGGCCAGCGCCTTCTCGATCTTTGTCGACGGCGCCAGCACCAGGTCGCACTGGTCGCAGAACTCGCGGGACAGGCGCTGAGCCATCGCGCGGGTGAAGCGCGTCTCCCACACGTAGTGCACGTACTCGGGATAGAGCGTGTGGTAGGTGTGGACGTAGGGGAGGCGGAAGCGCTTGGCTACGGCGAGCCCGAACAGCCCGATCGCGAACGGGTCGTGGCTGTGGATGATGTCGAGCTTCGCGCGCCGCGCGAGGCTGTAGGCGTGCTGGGAGTAGAGCGAGGCGAGCCGCATCTCCGGCTGGAACGCGAAGGGAACCGACGGGATGCGCACGACGCGCGGGCCGTCGCCGGGCTGGCGCGGGGTCGGCGCGAAGATGTAGACCTCGTGTCCCAGCCGCTCGAGCGCGTCGGCGAACAGCCGTATCGACGAGACGACGCCGTTGATCTGCGGAGTGTAGGTGTCGGTGAAGAATCCGATGCGCATGATGCCTGGGCCGGGCCCTTCGATCTCGCGGTGGGGCGCGGTGAGCGCCGCCGTCGATGGTAGCGCATCGGCTCAGGGACGCGCACGCCCGCCCGCGCTGGCGGATACTGGTGCGAGTGCCGGCTGCCGCAGAGAGGTCTTGTCGTGAAGCTCTCGTCGATCGTGGTGTTCGTCGTCACCTACGGAGCGTTCCTGCTCTCGGGCTTCCTGTTCCGGATCGACCTGCCCTACTACAACGCGCTCACCAAGCCCGCGCTCGCGCCGCCCGGCTACGTCATCGGCATCGTGTGGACGGTCCTGTTCACGCTCATCTCGCTCGCGGTGGCGCTGCTCGACGCGAAGGTCGGCATCGCGAACATCGGGCTCTGGCTCGGCGTCGCGCTGCTGTCGAACTGGTTCTTCAACCAGGCCTACTCCTACATCCAGTTCGTGCGAAAGGACTGGTTGCTGGCCGCTTTCGACAGCGGGATCCTGACTCTTACGGGGATCGTGTTCATCGCGCTCGCATGGAAGGTGAACCGGACCTCGGCCTGGCTGTTCGTCCCCTACACGCTGTGGACGGCGTTCGCGACCTACCTGTCAGCGGCGTTCTGGGCGCTCAACCGGTAGCGGGTCGCCCTACGGCTTGATGTAGCCGATCCCATCCTTGATCGTGATCTTCGTGCCCATCGGCTTGCTGATCGAGGCCAGCTTACCGAGGATCGAGCGCGCGGACGCGCCCGTCTGCACGACGGGGCGGCCCCACTCGCCGAGGTAGACCGGGGTCGCAGTGATGTTCGCGACGCCCTTCGGCCCGTACTCGAACTTGAGGATGAAGGACTTGCGTCCCTCCACCGTCTTGTACGGGAAGAGGAAGTTGCCCAGCGAGTAGGCGATGAGCTTGCCCTTGTAGGTGTCGATGCCCTGCATCACGTGCGGGTGGTGGGACAGCACCACATCCGCGCCGGCATCGATGAGCGCCCGCGCGTCGTGCTTCTGGGCCGCGTTGGGCGTGTAGGACTGCTCGCGGCCCCAGTGCACCGAGACGATCACGATGTCGGCCTTCTTATGTGCCGCGCGCACGGTGGCGAGCAGCTTCTTGAGGTCCTTGCCGTTCGCCACGCCCGGCCGCGTCGAACTCGGCAGGAAGTAGGACGGGATGACCTGCGTCGCGGTGACGTAGGCGACGCGGCGTCCCTTGACCGTCACGATCGCGGGCTTCCACGCGGCCGCGGTGTTCATGCCGGCGCCGACGTGCCCGATCCCGGCCTTGTCGAGGGTCGCAAGGGTGTCGATCAGCGCCAGCTTCCCGTGGTCCATGGCGTGGTTGTTCGCGAGCGAGACCAGGTCCACTCCTGCGGTGGTGAGTGAAAGCACCCCTCGCGGGTCGCCGTTGAAGATCAGGTTCGCGGGTTTGCCCTTCACCGACGCCCCACGGTTCGAGAACGTCGTTTCGAGGTTGGCGATCGTCAGGTCGGCGCTCTTGAGCCGCGAAGCCACCTTCGCCAACGGCGCGGCGCCGCCCTTCGATGCGATCAGCCGCCGCGGCCCCAGGTCGAACAGCAGGTCGCCGACGGCTGCGATCGTGATGGTCTGTGCGGCCGACGGCGTCGCCTCGGTCGAGGGAGTGGCATCCGCTGAAGGCGTGGTCTCCACGGCGGCGGCCGTGGCCGGGCTCCCGCTCGGAGCGAGGCTCCCACTACGGTCGAGCCCAAGGGCGGTCTCGCCCTGCGGTCGCAATCGCTCCGATCGGGCCCCGGCGACGGCCACCGCGCCCGCGCCGAGCACGAGAACGATCACCAGGGCCAGAGCAGCCGGCGAAGCCCAGCGCGGCAACGCGCTCCCCACCGACGACGAGTGTCGGCGAGCGCGCCGTCTGGCGGAGCTGTCGTCTTCGCGCGTCATCGCCGTCCCGTCACCTCGTTCGCCTGTCTCGCTGAGTATAGACGCGCGCTACAGGAGCTTCTCGAGCATCATCACGTCGAGCGAGCGGCCGAACTTGGTGCCGACCTCGCGCATGACGCCGACCTCGAAGAAGCCGAGCTTGGCGCACATCCCGAGCGAGGCGACGTTCTCGGTACAGATGCGCGCCAGGACCGCGTGGACGCCGCCCGCGCGGCCGGCTTCGAGGAGCGCCGCGCTCAGAGCGGTACCCAACCCGCGGCCGGTCTCGGCCTCTTCGACGTAGGTGGAGGCCTCGGCGGTCGCGATGTAGGCGCAGCGGCTCGAGTAGCGCGACAGCGACGCCCATCCGACCACGTGCCCGTCGCGCTCGGCGACCAGTACCGGATGCTGCGGGCCGGTGTGCTCGGCCAGCCAGGCCTCGCGCGCCTCGGCCGTCTCAGCCTCGGTGTCGAACGTTGCCGTGGAGCGCAGCACCGCCTGGTTGTAGATGGCGGCCATCGCCGCCGCGTCGCCGCGTACAGCGGGACGGATGATCAGGTCTTCCAAGAGAGCCTCCGGCGTGCGGGGACGGGTCACCGATGATGGTATGCCGACGGGCCCGTGCGCGCCACGCGTGCGCGAGTGGGCGGGTACACTTCCATATATGGGGAGGATCCACGTCGGCACGTGCGCATGGACCGAGAAGACGATGGTCGGCCTCTGGTATCCCAAGGGGGTCACCACGCCCGAGGAGCGGCTGCGCTACTACGCCACTCAGTTCGACACCGTCGAGATCGACTCCCCGTTCTATGCCATACCGCGCCGCAGCTATGCCGACGCCTGGGTCGCCCGCACGCCGGACGACTTCGTCTTCCACGTGAAGGCGTACGGACTGATGACCGGGCACGAGGTCGACGAGCGCATGCTCGCCCCCGAGCTTCGCGGGTACGCCTACGCGTCCACGCGCGGGCGCGTCCGTAACGCCGAGCCGGACATGGTCGACGCGTCGTTCGACCTCTTCCTCGATGCGATCGAGCCGTTGCGTGCGGCGGGCAAGCTCGGCGGCATCCTGATGCAGTTCCCGCCGTACTTCACCGCCAAGACCTCGGGGGAGGAACGGCGAGGCCGCGAGTACCTCGACTACGTCGCCGGCAAGCTCGAGGGCTACCGCACCCTGGTCGAGTTCCGCCACCCGTCGTGGGTCGATGAGCGCCACCGTGCCCGCTTGCTGGAGTTCCTGCGCGAGCGGGGACTGTTCTACGTGAGCGTGGACAATCCCCAGTTCGACACGCGCTCGACGATGCCGCCGCTGTGGACCACGACGGGCGACTGGGCGTACGTGCGCCTGCACGGCCGCAACGCCGACACCTGGTTCGCGAACACGGCCACCTCGGCCGACCGCTTCGACTACTCGTACTCGACCGAGGAGCTCGAGGAGTTGGCCGAACCCATCAAGCGCCTGGCTTCCAAGGCCGATGAGACCTTTGTGATGTTCAACAACAACAAGTACGACTACGCGCAACGCAACGCCACCGAGATCGCGACGATCCTGGGCGACCTCGTGGTCCCGCCGGCCCGGGAGACGGGCGGGACGCCCTCTCTGTTCTAGACTCCGTCATGCGTCGTCCAAGCGAGAGGACCGAAGCCGTGCCGATCGTCGGATACTGCCACGAGTGCGCCGAGTGGGTCTGGGTCGCCGCCGACCGTTCGTGCCCGAAGGGGCATCCCGCATCCCGCGTGAACGGCTGGTACGACAGCGAGACGGGGCAACCGCTCGAGCCCGCCGCCGCCTCGCCCGCGACCCCCGCGCCCGCGCAGGGGGCCGTCGAGCCGGTCGCACCCACGCCCTCCGCGACCGCCGCGGGCACGCGCGTCGGGTTCCTCACCGATCTGATGACGGCCTTCGCGCAGAACCCCGCGTACTCCGCCGCGTGGGGCAGCGACACCGACATGACCATCGCGAACAACCCGAT
>DATCIA010000049.1:0-9227 GCA_036508075.1 Coriobacteriia bacterium | reverse complement strand
CAGTTCGTCATCGACCGGATGGCGGATGCCGCGGGTCGCGATCGGATCAGGACCGGCGTGGCGGCCACCGCACTCCGCCGCGCGGACGGGCGCTGGAGCGTGACGCTGTCGACCGGTGAGGTGCTGGAGGCCGATGCCGTCATCATCGCGGCCGAAGCATGGGCCGCCGAGGCTCTCGTCCGGGGCGTGGCACCGGCCATCGCCGATCTCGTGGGGACGATCCCGTGTTCTTCCTCGGCGACGGTGGTCCTCGCCTTCGACGAGGCCGACTGCCCGTTCGACAAGCGCTGGCACGGCATCCTGACGCCGGCGGTCGAGAAGCGTTCGCTCACCGGCGTGTCGCTGATGTCGTCGAAGTGGCCCGACCGCGCGCCCGCGGGCCGCGTCCTGCTGCGAGGCTTCCTCGGCGGCCCTCGCGATCAGGACGTGCTGCGCAAGAGTGACGACGAGTTGATCGAGCTCGCGCGCACTCAGATGGTGGAACTGATCGGCGTGAAGGTCGACGCCCGTCCCCGCTACGCGAAGATCTTCCGCTGGGAGGGGGGCATGCCCCAGTACACCGTGGGTCACCTCGACCGCGTCGACGAGATCGAACGCCTTGAGGCCGCCGTCCCGGGCCTCGCCCTCGCAGGCAACGCGTACCGGGGCGTGGGCGTGCCCAACGCGCTCGAGAGCGGCGAGCGTGCGGTGAGCAAGGTCCTCCGGGAGTTCGGGATCGTGCTCGCCGAGGACTCGGTCGAAGAGAAGCGCATCCACTAGCGGTCGCGACGAGCGATGCCGTGTACGGACGGAAGGACACACGCGTGAAGAAGGTCATCGTCATCGGCGGCGGAGCCGCGGGTCTCGGAGCCGCATACAAGGTGCGTCGTGCGGCCGAGGCTGGCCTGGATGTCGAGTGCGTGCTCATCGAAAAGGACGCCAGGCTCGGCGGAAAGCTGGTCACCGACATCGTCCGTGCCGCCGACGGCGGCGAGTACGTGGTCGACGGCGGCTCGGACGCCTTCGTCTCGGGCAAGCCGGCGATCGCCCGCATAGCGAAGCTGGTCGGGATCGCCGACGAGATGGTGCCCGCACGCGAGGAGAACAAGAAGACGCTGATCGTGAAGGGGCGGCGCCTGATCGAGATGCCCGACGGCATCATGATGTTCGCTCCGACGAAGCTGGTCCCGTTGGTGACCACCACGCTGTACTCGTGGCCCGCGAAGTTCCGCATGGCGCTCGACTGGTTCCTGCCCCGCCGTGTCCGCTGGGCCGAGGGGGAGACGGCCCAGGCCCACGACGAGACGCTCGAGAGCTTCGTCGTCCGCCGGATGGGCCGCGAGTCGCTCGATCGCCTGGCCGAGCCGCTCGTGGGCGGCGTACACGCCTCCGACCCCGGCGAGATGTCGCTCGCTGCGACGTTCCCGAACTTCCTGGAGATGGAGCAGGAGTTCGGGTCGGTGATCCGCGGCTTCCTCGCCGAGCGCAAGAAGCGCGAGGAGATGCGCAAGAAGTACCCGCCCAAGCCCGGTGCCAAGCCGTGGGCCTTCTTCAACACCTTCCACCGGGGGATGCAGCGGCTCACCGACGCGATGGCGGACGCGGTCGGTCGGGAGCGCATCATGACGGGCGTCAGGGCGACCGCGCTCGCGCGCTCCGGCGACGGGTGGCGCGTGAGCCTGTCCACGGGCGAGGCGCTCGAGGGCGACGCGGTGATCGTGGCGACCGAGGGCTGGGCCGCGGCGGAGCTGCTCCACGACGTGGACACCGAGGTGGGGGAGCTGCTGGCCTCGATCCCGTACTCGTCGTCGGCGACCGTGCCGATGGCATTCCGGCGGGAGGACTGCCCGTCCGACCTGCGGTGGTTCGGCATCCTGTCGCCCATCATCGAGGGGCGCCCGCTGCTCGCCGTCACGCTGTCCTCCTCCAAGTGGCCCGACCGTGCACCGGAAGGGCGCGTGCTCTTCCGTGGGTTCGTGGGCGGACCGCGCAACCAGCACCTGCTCGAGACGGACGACGCCGCACTCGTCGAGACGGTCCGCGCTCAGATCGTCGACCTGCTGGGGATGAGCCCCGACGCCCAGCCCGTCTTCGCCAAGGTGTATCGCTGGAACGGCGGCATGCCCCAGTACACGCTCGGCCACCTCGACCGGGTCGACGAGATCGAGCGTCGTTCGGCGGGCATCAGGGGGCTGGCGCTCGCGGGCGGTGCGTTCCGTGGAGTCGGCGTGCCCAACTGCATCGAGAGCGGCGAGCGGGCGGTCACCAAGGTGCTCGCCGATCTGGGGATCCTGCTCGAGGAGGACGCCGTGCCCCCGGTCAGGCGCGCGCACTAGGTTGTCGGCCGACTCGGGCATACTGATGGGTGTGAGGCACACCGCCTCCCCGCATCCCACGCACCGAAGGAGTCCGTCGTGACCGACCGCGGCTTCCAGGCGACTACGCTCGATCCCGCCGATGTCGTCGGGCTGGCGGAGCGCGCACGCGTCCTGAGGGGCGCCATACTCACGATGACCTCCTTGGCGGCCTCGGGCCACCCGGGCGGCTCCATGTCCTCCCTGGAGCTCTACCAGGTCCTCTACGGGTATGCCCGCCTGCGTGCCGGCGAGCCGGCGTGGCCGCAGCGCGACCGCGTGTTCGTGAGCCACGGTCACACCTCGCCCGGCGTCTATTGCACCTTGGCCGACAACGGGTTCTTCGAGCTCGAGGACGCGGTGGCGCATTTCCGGCAGGCCGGCTCGATCTTCGAAGGCCATGTGGAGCGCTCGGTCCCCGGGGTCGAATGGTCGAGCGGTAACCTCGGTCAGGGTCTGTCCGCCGGCGTCGGCGCGGCCATCGCCGCGCGGGTCACCGGGGGAGACTGGCACACGTTCGTCGCCATGTCGGACGGCGAGCAGATGAAGGGCCAGGTGAGCGAGGCGCGAAGGCTTGCGGCGAAGTACCGCCTGTGCGACCTCACCGCTGTCGTCGATCTCAACCGCGTCCAGATATCGGGCCACACAGGCGAGGTCATGCCCGTCGACGTCGCCGCGGGGTTCGCCGCGGACGGATGGGCCGTGAGCGAGATCGACGGGCATGATACCGCCGCGTTGTACGCCGCATGCGCGGCCGCACGCGTCGACGGCATTCGCCCGCACGCGATCCTGGCCCACACGACCATCGGGCGTGGCGTCTCCTTCATGGAGGACGACCCCGAGTTCCACGGGCGCGGGCTGAAGCCGGACGAGTACGCTCGCGCGATGACGGAGCTCGGGCTCGACCCCGATTGGCTGCAGCGTGCGGCCGAGCGCAGGCCCGCACGCCCCCTCACCGCTCCGGCGGTCGCGCAGCCGCCCGTGCTGGCGACGCGCACCGGCGAGCCGCGGACCTACACGCGCCTGACGCTGACGGACGATCGCTCGGCGTGGGGGCACGCGCTCATCGACCTCGCCGAGGCCGACGCGTCACTGCCCATCGCCGTGTTCGACTGCGACCTCGCCGTCTCGGTCAAGACCGACGGGTTCGCGGCGCGGTTCCCGGCAGCCTTTATCGAGTGCGGGGTGGGGGAGCACAACGTCGCGACTGTCGCGGGGTCTGCGTCAGTGAACGGGGTCGCGACATTCTGGGCGGACTTCGGGGTCTTCGGATGCGACGAGGTCTACAACCAGCAGCGCCTCAACGACATCAACGAGGCCAACCTCACCCTCGCGCTGACCCACTGCGGGCTCGATGTGGGCGAGGACGGCAAGACCCACCAGTGCCTCGACTACGTCGGCGCCCTGCGCAACGCGTTCGGCTGGAAGGTCATCGTGCCCGCCGACCCCAATCAGACCGACCGGGCGGTGCGCGCGGCCGCGTCGATGCCGGGATGCGTCGCGATCGCCATGGGTCGCAGCAAGCTGGCCGTGATCGAGGACTCACCCGGCACGCCGTCGTTCGCAGGCGACTACGTCTTCGAGTACGGGGCGATCGACGTTGTCCGCGAAGGCGCTGCCGCCTCGGTGCTCGTCATGGGGACTCCGGCGGGGGCGGCGGTCGATGCTGCGGACGCCCTGCGCGCGGAAGGGCTCGACGTCGCGGTCGGCGTGGTCTCATGCCCGCTGGCGCTCGATGAGGACGCCATGGACCGCCTGATGTCCGCACCGCTCGTCGTCACCGCCGAGGACCACAACGTGCGTACAGGTTTGGGCGCATCGGTCGCGGAGTGGCTCGCGCTGCACGGTCGCGCGACGCAGCTCCTGCGCCTGGGGGTCGACGGGTACCGTTCCTCGGGGACCGCCGCTGAACTCTACGCGCGTGAGGGGCTCGACACGGGCGGCATCGCCACCACCCTGCGGGCGGCCCTCAGGAACGGGTAGGCGCGTCCGAGGATGCTCAGGCCTCGCGAGAGGCGCCGGGGGCGGCCGAGAAGGTGCGGATCGCTTCGAGGATCCCGCCTTCCACCGAGGCGCTCTCGGCGATCGTCGCAGTCACGCCGCGTTCTGCCAGGACTGCGAGCGTCGCGGCCACAGCCGCGGGGATCGCGGCCTCGACGGCGGGCGAGAGCCCGATCTCGACGTGTCCCATATCCGCGATCTGGATGCCGATGCAGTCCGCCTCGGGCCGGTTGCCCATCAGCATGGCAGCCTCGAGTACGTCGACCAGTCGGACATCGTGCATGGAATGCTTGACCTGATTGGGTGCGAGGTCCTCGGGAGTCAGCCGAACTACCGTCCCCGGCGCCTCACCCGTGCCATCGACGGCGTCGACGACCAGGAGGTAGTCGCACTCCTTGAAGAGGTTGAGGATGCCCATGCCCATCGTACCGGCGTCGATGAGCGTCACGTTGTCGGGGAACTGCAGGGTCCCCATCATGACCTCCATGACGCGCACGCCGACGCCCTCGTCCATCATCAGGGGGTTGCCGATGCCCATCACGGTTACGCGTTCGACGCTCAAGAGGTCTCCTCGGGGCGGGGTGGGGAACAAGCGACGCCGATTCTAGCGCATGGCGTGTGGCCGGCCTTCTAGCCGGCGAGCCCGGTGAGCGCCTCCACGGCCGGCTCCTCGAGCAGCAGCGCGCGCTCGTGAGCGGGGAGGGCGGCACGAGCCTCGTCGCGCAGGCGGTTCGAGCCCGTGAGCATCTCGCGCATCATGACGACGAGGAGGTAGCGGCCGGTGCGCGTGAGCGTCAGGCATTCGTCGTCGTCGCGGTCGAATCCGCCGACGGCGCGCATGAACTGCATCTCGCCCCACAGGCCGCGGTCGACCGTGGTGCCGAAGTCGGTGATGAACCTGCGCTTGTCGAGACGCAGGCCGAAAAGATCGGTCACGAAGCGGTATCGCATCATGTCGCGATGCGAGTACTGCTTGCCGACCTGGGTGACGGACAGGCGCCCGGCGTGCACGCGCTCGGCGTATGCGTTCAGCGAGAAGGTGTTCGTGTACAGCCGTCCGTCGAGGAACGACTGCGCTCCCGATCCGATGCCCAGGTACTCGGGGTAGTCGACGATGTACTCGTCGATCATCCCACCCTTCTCCTTGGACCAGGTCCATGCGCTCGAGTGCTCGAACCCATGGCTCATCTCTTCATCGATGACGTCATAGAAGCGCTTCTCGCGGCTCATGTCGACGCGACCGATCTGTGAGGAGAGCGCGCTGCGCTGCCCCGGGGACGCCATGAGCGGATAGAAGGTGCTCTGGTTGCAGCCCGTCTCCTTGAGCAGCTTCGCGTCCTTGCGCAGCATCGCTTCGGTCTGAGAAGGGAAGTTGAAGATCATGTCGACGTTGAGCGAGTGGAAGAGGTCGCGGCTGTTCGAGATTATGTCGAACAGCTCCCTGCCCGAACCGTACTTCTCGTGGCGATCCATCTGGCGCAGGAGCTTGTCGTCGAAGCTCTGGACTCCGACCGACATGCGATCGACGCGGCCTTCGAGCCGCTCGGCGAGTTCGGGACCGATCTGGTTCGGGCTCGTCTCCGCGGAGACCTCGCGGATGTGGAACAACTCGCGCGCGAGGTCGATCGTCTGGCACAGCTCGTCCACGAGGATCGTGGGAGTGCCGCCGCCGACGTAGAGCGATCCGAAGTGGTAGCCCAGGCCCGCGGCGATCCGCATCTCCTCGCGCAGATCCGCGAAGTAGCGCGTCGCGATCTCCTCGTTGAAGAGGAAGCGGTTGAACGAGCAGTACGTGCACAGGCGCTCGCAGAACGGCACATGGGCGTAGAGCAGGTAGGTCTTGCCGGGCGTGGGGGCGGGCATCTTCGCGTCATCGACCGGACCATGGGACGTGTACCAACGGCTCAAAGGTCGCATGACGGCGGTGAGTGCGCGTTCGGCGAACATGATCCTCCCCCAGAGGCGTGCACCAAGACTGCTCAACGGGCGGTGCGTGAGACGACGCTCGCGTGCCGGCGCGCAGGTCAGTGTCACATAGGTCGGTATTCGACGCCGATGTCCGGAATCCTGTGTCGACGGATGAAAGGAAGGGCCCGGGAGCGCGATGCTCCCGGGCCCTTGTCCACCGCGCTCCGCGAATGCAGCGGTACGCAAGCGGTCGTTCCCTAGTGCTCCGGCGTCTCTTTCCACAGGAAGATGAGGCTCCACAGCGGCTTGAAGCCGTCGACGGCCGCGAGGTACGCGTGGACCATCGTGAACAGGATGACGACCCACATACCGAAGTAGTGAGCGACCCTGATGCCCATATCCCCACCGAAGAAGCTGACGCCCGCCGCGAAGAAGGGCCAGATCGCCCAGGTGTGCGCCGGCGTGTAGAGAGCGAAGCCGGTGTACGCCATGAACAAGGTGATCGGTATGGTGGCCAGATACGCCATCTTCTGGAGCGCACCGTACTTGCCCGAGATCACGTGCGTGTTGCGGAAGAACGTGTAGTACTTCACGGTCTCCAAGAATTGATGCTTGTTCTCCTCCTGCGGGAGCCAGTTCTTCAGGTCGACGTCGACCGCACGCGTGCCAAGCTGGTTCGCCGTCTTGACCCAGAAGGCCAGGATGATGCGCGAAGTCAGGTTGATCACGAGGACGAACATCAACACGAAGTGGATGGACCGCGCCGCGTTCATGAACCCGGCGAAGAACGGATAGTGGATGTAGAAGCCCGTGAAGGCGAGGCCGATCATGCACACGAGGTTGATCCAGTGTGTGAACACGAAGATCAACGGGTGTGCCTCTCGGTAGTGTCCCTGATGAGACATCTGCATCACCTACCGGTGGGCTTGGACATCACAAACGACTGCTTGCCGGTCTTGGGTTCAATCACGTGAACCCCGCAACCGAGTCAAGGGTCGAAGCTGTGGACGATACGCAGCGCCTCGAGCGGCTTGGTGGCATCGGCAACCGGGCAGCCGACGAGCGCCTCTTCCAGCGGGCCACGTACACCGTTCTTGTCGCGCGGAGACATGTTCCACGTGGACGGCGTCACGACCTGGTAGCTGGAGATCTTGCCACCCTTGACGCCGACCCAGTGGCCGAGCGCGCCACGGGGAGCCTCCCAGAGGCCCGCCCCTTCGCCCTCGCCGGTCTGATCGACGAAGTACTTGGAGTCTCCGCCCTTGACGGCGGCGATGAGTTCTCCGATCCACTTGCCCATCTCATCGGCGACGAACATCGCCTCGAGGTTGCGGGCGCCGACGCGGCCGAGGAGCGAGAGGAGGACCTCAGGCTTGCCCGGGACGCCGAGGGCGGCGAGGGTCGAGTCGATGAGCGACACGACACCCGGGACCTTGGCGACGTACGCGACCAGCATGCGGGACAGGGGACCGACCTCCATGGGCTTGTCGTCCAGGCGAGGAGCCTTGACCCAGGAGTACTTGGCATCGGTGCTGTACGCGTCGAACTTGCCGACCGTCTCGCCCTTTGCCGGGTTGAGTGCATCGCCCGAGGTGTACCACGCGTGGTCGATGTACTCCTTGATGGCCTCGGGCTTCGGATCGGAAGGCGTGAGCCCGCCGACGAGAGCGCCGCGGGGCATGATGCGCTTGGTGGGATCCCCGCCCTCGGTGTCGTACACACCCCAGGCCAGGTAGTTCCCGCAACCCTTGCCGTAGGTCGTCGCGTCGAGATACTGCTTCGCGATGGCGATCGTGTCCGGGATCATCGCGTTCGCGATCCAGTTGCGGACCTTCTGCCACCTGAAGTAGATATCGTCGAGCTTCTCCTCGGTCGGGATCCAGACGGTTCCACCGGGGAGCGACGTCATGAAGTGCGGGAACTTCCCGCCCATGACGGCGATGATCGCAGCGGCCTCGGCCTGCATCTCGAGGGCCTCGAGGTAGTGCGCAACAGCGATGAGGTTCAGTTCCGGCGGAAGCTTCATCGCCGGGTGACCCCAGTAGCCGTTGGTGAAGATCGAGAGCTGTCCGCCCTCGACGAAGCCCTTGAGGCGCTTCTGGATGGCGCCGAAGTCCGCTGCCGACGTGCCTGCGGCCTCAGCGAGGGCGTAGGTGTCGGCGATGTTCGCGGACAGAGCGGAGACGACGTCGACGTAGTCGAGAGCCGTCAGGGTGTAGAACCACAGGATGTGGCTGTGCAGGGCCTCGGCGCCCTCGATGATGTTGCGGATGATGCGCGCGTTGTTCGGGATCTTGATCCCCATCGCGGCCTCAGAGCCCATCGTGGAAGCGTGGCCGTGAGAGATCGGGCACACGCCGCAGATGCGCTGCGAAACGTAGAACGCGTCTGACGGAGCGCGGCCGAGCAGGACCGTCTCCATGCCGCGGTACAGACCGCCGGAGACCCAAGCGTCCTTGACCACACCATTGTCGACTTCGACTTCGACGCGAAGATGTCCCTCGATCCTGGTGACGGGATCGATCGTTACTCGTGCCATTACTTATCGCCACCCTTCGAGGCCATCTTGGCATCGTGGACCTTCTGGGTCTCGGTCGGAACGCCCTTGACGCGGCCCTTGGCCGCAGAGCCGAGGCCGTGGGCCACAAGGCCGACAGCTGCGACGCCACCGACGACCGCGCCGATGGTCGACGGCTGGACGCCGCCGATGCCGGGCAGACGGACGTCAGCGTGACGGGTCAGGAACGGCGCGCTCGCGTCGAACCAGTTGCCCGGACCGCCGGTGATCGGGTTGGCGTTCCCGCAACCGATGCAGGGGGAGCCGGACTCGACGCACCACGAGGCGCGGTGGTTCCAGCGGACGAGCGGGCAGTTCGTCTGTGTCGTGGGGCCCTTGCAGCCCATCTGATACAGGCAGAAGCCGGCAGCCTCGTCAGCGGCCTGCGTCGCGCTGCCGAAGACGACGAACTCGCCGTTCTCGAAGTG
>DATCIA010000048.1:0-3969 GCA_036508075.1 Coriobacteriia bacterium | reverse complement strand
TGGGAGGGCGACGACCTGCTCGGCACCTTCGCCCTGCGCGGCGAGCAGGCCGGCATGCGCGTTCTGCTGTTCACCGGCGACAAGGACGCGTACCAACTGGTGACGAGCATGACCAGCGTGGTCTCCACGAAGAAGGGCATCACCGACATCGTGGTCTACGACCTTGCGGCGGTCGAGGAGCGGCTGGGTGTCCGTCCCGACCAGGTGGCCGACTTCCTGGGCCTCAAGGGCGACACCTCCGACAACATCCCGGGCGTGCCCGGCATCGGCGAGAAGACCGCCGCCAGGCTCATCCAGCAGTACGGTTCGCTCGACGAGGTTCTCGCTCACGCGGACGAGGTGCCCGGCAAGGTGGGGGAGAGTCTGCGCACCCACACCGAGGAGGCGTTGCAGAGCCGCACCGTGGCGACGATCCGCCGCGACGTCCCGGTGGAGTGCGATATCCACACCTGCATGTGGGGCGATGTCGACGCCGACGCGGTGTCGCGTGTGTTCACGTCCTACCGCATGGTCTCGCTGGTCGAGCGCGTGTTGGCGCTCGGCAGGAAGCACAATCGCCGCGGCCTCGAGGAACCTTCCGCCCCGGTGCCCCCAGTCGCATCGGCCGCTGCGTCCGGCGTCGCCGCAGGAGACCTGCTGGCGGAGTTCGGTGCGCCGATCTCGGAGACGGAGACGCCCTCCGTGTCGGTCTGCTCGCCCGAGGCGTGGCCGGTGCTCGCCGGCGCCGACGCGCTCGCCGCGCTGCGTGCCGCCCTCGATGAGGGCGCGACGGTGGCCGCATCGGCCGACGACGCCGGAGACTCGCTCTTCCCCTGCGACGACATCGCGTTCGCGCTGCCTTCGCAGCAGGTCGCGATCGTGGACGGCGCCGATGCGCCGGGAGCGCTGCTGGACGCGCTTCGACGCGGGACGCTCGTGGCCCCCGACCTCAAGTGGCTCGTCCAGCGCTACGCCGCACCGGGCGACCTGCATTCGAAGCTCGCTCCCTACCTCGAGGCGTGGGACCCGGCGCGCACGTTCGACGTGTCGGTCGCGGCCTACGTGCTCGAGTCGAACCGCTCGGCCTACGACGTCCCGACCCTGTACGCGGAGTTCACCGGCCACGCGCTGCCCGCGTGCGACGACGAGCGCTCGCGCATGTCCGCTCACGCCCAAGGTGCTCTCGTGCTGCACCCGCTGCTGAGCGAGCGACTCGTGCGTGACGAGGGTCTCGAGTGCTACGCGGGCATCGACCTCCCGCTGATTCCCGCACTCTCACGTATGGAGGATGTCGGCCTCGGTGTCGACGGAGAGGTGCTCGCGGACCTCGCTGTCGAGCTCGGCACGCGCATCGAGACGATCCGCGGTGAGATCTTCGAGTTGGCGGGGACCACCTTCGTCATCGACTCGCCCAAGCAGCTCGGCGAGGTGCTCTTCGAGAAGCTGCAGTTGCCGTCGGGCCGTCGCACGAAGACGGGCTTCTCCACGGACGCGCAGGTCCTGGGAACGCTGGCGCCCGACTACCCGATCGCCGCGAAGGTCATCGAGTACCGCGAGCTGACCAAGCTGAAGTCGACCTACGTCGACGCGCTGCCGCGCCTGATCCGCGAGGACGGGCGCCTCCACACGACCTTCAACCAGACAGTGGCGGCCACCGGCCGCCTGTCGTCGAGCAACCCGAACCTGCAGAACATCCCCGTGCGCACCGACCTCGGCAAGCGCATCCGCGCGGCTTTCGTGCCGGCGGGCCGCGACGACGTCATCGTGTCCGCCGACTACGGGCAGATCGAGCTGCGCATCCTGGCGCACATGTCCGGGGACGTGGGGCTGATCGAGGCGTTCACCTCCGGGGCGGACTTCCACATGCAGACGGCGGCGCGGGTCTTCGGGCTCGACCCTGAGAACGTCAACGCCGAGCACCGCCGCCGCGCCAAGGCCGTCAACTTCGGCATCGTGTACGGCATCTCCGCACACGGGCTCTCCGCGCAACTGCGCATCGACCGCAACGAGGCCCAGGAGATGATCGACCGGTACTTCGCGGCCTACCCGCGCGTACGGGCCTTCCTCGACGAGACGGTCATCCACGCGCACGAGACCGGTTACGCCGTCACGATGTACGGGCGCCGCCGCTACATCCCGGAGCTGCTGAGCAACAACCACAACCTGCGCTCGTTCGGTGAGCGCACGGCGATGAACCACCCCATGCAGGGAAGCGCGGCCGACATCATGAAACTCGCGATGATCGCGGTCGATCGCCGTCTGCAGGCCGAGGCGTTCGAGTCACGCCTCGTGCTGCAGGTACACGACGAACTGGTCTTCGAGGCGCCGCGCGGCGAGGTCGAACGGCTCTCCGCGATGGTGCACGAGGAGATGGACGGCGCCGCGAAGCTGTCGGTGCCGATAGAGACGTCGATATCATGGGGCGACGACTGGGCGGCTGCGAAGTAGGGAGACACGTGTCAACACCGGGAGTCCACTCGGAGGTCGGCAGGCTGCGGAAGGTGCTCATGCACCGTCCGGGGGTCTGTATGCAGCGCCTCACGCCCGACAATCGCGAGGAGTTCCTCTTCGACGACGTCGTGTGGGTCGAGCGGGCGCAGCGCGAACATGACTCGCTCACCGCTGTCCTGCGTGACCGCGGCGTCGAGGTGCTCTACCTGCAGGAGCTGCTCGAGGAGACGCTGCGGCTGTCACCCGAGTCTCGGCAGCGCAGTGTTGAGCGCGTCGTGTCTTCCTACACCGTCGGGCTCTCGCTCGTCGACGAGCTGCGGGGCTACCTGCTCGAGATGGACGCCGCCGATCTGGCGCGCGTACTGCTCGGGGGGCTCATCGTCTCCGACCTTGCGGGCGTCGACATGGACTCACTGCGCCGCCATTCGCTCGGCGCGGTGCTGAGCGAGCCGGACTCGTTCGTGTTGCCGCCGCTTCCCAACACCGTGTTCACGCGCGACTCGAGCGCGTGGCTCTACAACGGCGTCGTGCTGCCTCCGCTGTTCTGGAACGCCCGCCGCCTGGAGGTCGCCAACGTCTCCGACATCTACCGGCACCACCCGATGTTCGCCGACGCGGACTTCGAGTTCTGGTATCCGCCGTCGGGCGACTCCGAGAGCTTCAGCTTCGAGGACTTCGGGCAGGGCGCGTCGCTCGAGGGCGGCGACATCATGCCGATCGGCAACCGCACGGTGCTCGTCGGGATGGGGGAGCGCTCAACCGGGCGCATGGTCGAGCACCTCGCCCGTTCGCTGTTCGCCGGCGGCGCAGCCGACCGCATCATCGCGTGCCGCATGGAGCAGTCGCGCTCCTGCATGCACCTCGACACCGTGCTCGGGTTCCTCGACCGCGACGCGATCACGCTCTACCCGCCGGTGATCGACTCGATGCGCTGCTACAGCATCCGGCCGGGCGACGCGGACGGCGCCTTCGACGTGCATGAGGAGCGCAGCCTCATCGACGCGCTCACCGACGCGCTGCAGGTGGAGAAGCTGCGCGTCATCCCCACCGGCGGCGACTCGTTCCGAGCCGCGCGCGAGCAGTGGGACGACGGCAACAACATCGTGTGTGTGGAGCCGGGCGTCGTGCTCGCCTACGCGAAGAACACCGCGACCAACGAGTCGTTGCGCGCCCAGGGCATCGAGGTCATCGAGATCGAAGGTTCCGAACTCGGCAAGGGCCGGGGCGGCTGCCACTGCATGACCTGCCCGATCGAGCGCGAGGGGCTGTAGGGCCGGACCGCGCGCAGCACCTCCGCTCGCGAGGGGATGTCCACTCCCGGAGCCGTGTGCGACTGGCGCCGAAGCGTCTCGCGGTATATAGTTCGCACTTGGCTCTACAGGCCGGATGCCTGTCGTAGCCACGTAATGTCCGCCCCCGAACACGACACATACGGAAAGCAAAGCGACCGAGGAAACCAACTCCGGACTGCGAGCGATTCGGACTGCGCGATCGGGGCCCTATGGAAGGGGCCACAGCATCATGAGTGACAACGAACTC
>DATCIA010000047.1:0-3506 GCA_036508075.1 Coriobacteriia bacterium | reverse complement strand
ACACGACACACGCCCTTAGGAACGCACATGAGACGTGTATCCATCATGGACACCACCCTGCGCGACGCTCACCAGTCACTGTGGGCGACCCGCATGGAGATCGGTGACATGCTCCCGATCCTCGAGAGCATGGACAACCTCGGCTACTGGGCGCTCGAGGTGTGGGGCGGCGCGACCTTCGACGCCATGCTCCGCTTCCTCGACGAGAACCCGTGGGAGCGGTTGCGCACGATCAAGCGCCATTGCCCGAAGACCCCGCTGCAGATGCTGCTCCGCGGTCAGAACCTGGTCGGCTACAAGCACTACTCCGACGAGATCGTCACGCGCTTCGTGCACGCGTCCAAGCGCAACGGCATCGACAACTTCCGGGTGTTCGACGCTCTGAACGACATCCGCAACGTGGAGGTCAGCGCGCGGGCGATCAAGGAGTGCGGGGGCCTGTTCGAAGGCGCCATCTCCTACACCGTGAGTCCCGTGCACACCCTCGATTCCTTCGTCGAGTACGCGCACGCGCTCAAGGAACTGGGCGCCGACACCATCTGTATCAAGGACATGGCGGGCATGCTCACGCCGTTCCGCACGGAGAAGATGGTCAGGGCGCTCAAGGAAGAGGTCGGGCTCCCGATCCACGTCCACTGCCACTACATCGGTGGTATGGCGCCCATGAACTACCTCAAGGCCATCGAGGCGGGCGCCGACATCGTCGACACCGCCGTGGTGGCCCTCGCGTTCGGCAACTCCCAGCCGGCGGTCGAGATGATCGTTGCTGCGCTCAAGGAGTCCGCCTACGACACCGGTATCGACCTCGACGAGCTCTTCCGGGTCGCCGAGTACTGGGAGGGTGTGCGCGAGCGCAAGAGGCTCAAGCGGGGCATCACCACGATGCTGCAGATGGAGGTCTTCTCGCACCAGGTCCCGGGCGGCATGATGTCGAACCTGATCAGTCAGCTCGAACTGCAGAAGGCCACCGACCGCCTGCCCGACCTGCTCGCCGAGATCCCGCGCGTTCGCGCGGAGGTCGGCTATCCGCCGCTGGTGACGCCGCTCTCCCAGATCGTCGGCACCCAGGCGGTCCTGAACGTCCTGACCGGCAAGCGCTGGAGCATCATCCCGAACGAGATGAAGGACTACATCAAGGGCTACTACGGCAAGGCGCCGGGCCCGATGAACGCCGAGATCGTCGCGCGCGTGCTCGGGGACGAGAAGCCGCTTCCGCTCGACGTCCGTCCCGGATCGATGGCGACGGGTACGTATGCTCAGGCCGAGGCCGAGATCGGCGATCTCGCCCGCAGCGAGGAAGACGTGCTCATGTACGCGCTCTTCCCGAACGAGGCGACCACCTACTTGACCAAGCACAAGGAGGGCGCCGAGAAGGCCGTCTTCATGCTTTCCGAGGAGATCGACACCGTCAGGGAGGACGAATCCGTGGACGTCAACCAGATCCGCGAACTCATCAAGATCGTTGAGAGCTCGGACATCAACGAGGTCATCGTCGAGGAGAACGGCGCGACCGTCACTGTGCGCAAGGGCGGTGGCCACTACGTCGCGTCACCCGCGTCG
Organism: Coriobacteriia bacterium; assembly: GCA_036508075.1. Classification (GTDB taxonomy): domain Bacteria; phylum Actinomycetota; class Coriobacteriia; order Anaerosomatales; family PALSA-660; genus PALSA-660. Next base: position 1,946 of record DATCIA010000047.1, on the reverse strand, counting down.
GGCGCTCCGGCTCCCGCGGCCTCCGCTGCCCCCGCGGCCGCACCTGACGAGACCGGCGGGCGTCCCGCATCGTGGAAGGAGATCAAGGCCCAGATGGTGGGCACCTTCTACGCGGCGCCGTCGCCTGGGAGCGACCCGTTCGTCGCCGTCGGCGACATGGTGGAGGTCGGCAACCCGGTCTGCATCCTCGAGGCCATGAAGCTCATGAACGAGATCGAGATGCCCGAGAGCGGGACGATCCGCGAGATCGTCGCCGAAGACGCATCGACCGTCGACTACGGTGCGGTGCTCTTCTACTACGAGCCGACGGAGTAGCAGCATGCGGGAGTTCGGCAAGATACTGATCGCCAACCGCGGCGAGGTGGCCCTGAGGGTCATCCGCGCCTGCCGCGAGATGGACATCCGCACCGTCGCCGTGTTCTCCGAGGCTGACCGCGACTGCCTGCACACGCGCATGGCCGACGAGGCCATCTGCGTTGGCCCGCCTGCGTCGGCCGGCAGCTACCTCAACGTACCGAACATCATCTCCGCGGCGCTCGTCACCGGCGCCAACGCCGTCCACCCCGGTTACGGGTTCCTGGCCGAGAACGCCGGCTTCGCGCGCGCCTGCGAGGACAGCGGCATCACCTTCATCGGTCCGCGCCCCGACGCGATCGACCGCATGGGCGACAAGGCCGTGGCCAAACAGACGATGGCCGAGGCCGGCGTCCCGACGGTCCCCGGATCCGACGGCGCCGTGGCGTCCGAGGCCGAGGCGATCCGCTTCGCGGACGCGGTCGGTTATCCCGTGCTCATCAAGGCCTCCGCGGGTGGCGGCGGGCGTGGGATGCGCGTCGCGGTCGACCGCGCGTCGCTGATCTCCAGCCTGCATGCCGCCAAGGCCGAGGCCGCGGTCGCGTTCGGCGACGACACCGTCTACCTCGAGAAGTACCTCACGCGCCCGCGCCACATCGAGTTCCAGGTGCTCGCCGACAGCCACGGCAACGCGATCCATCTCTTCGAGCGCGACTGCTCGGTGCAGCGGCGTCATCAGAAGCTGATCGAGGAGTCGCCGTCCCCGGCGCTCACCGACAAGCAGCGCCGCACGATGGGCGAGGCAGCGCTCCTGGCCGTTCGCGCGGTCGACTACATCAACGCCGGCACGGTCGAGTTCCTGCTCGACGAGGACGGCAAGTTCTACTTCATGGAGATGAACACGCGCGTCCAGGTCGAGCACCCCGTCACCGAGGCGGTCACCGGCGTCGACATCATCAAGGAGCAGATCCGCATCGCCTCCGGATCACCGATGCGCCATCCCGACCAGGCCGATATCGTGCAGCGCGGGCACGCGATCGAGTTCCGCATCAATGCCGAGGACCCGGCCAACAACTTCCGGCCGCATCCCGGACGCATCGAGGTGTTCAACGCGCCCGGCGGTCTGGGCGTGCGCGTCGACTCGCACATGTACTCGGGCTACACGGTCCCGCCGAACTACGATTCGCTGCTCGCCAAGCTGATCGTGTGGGGCGAGACCCGCTACGAGGCCATCAACCGCGCCCGCCGCGCGCTCGACGAGTTCATCGTCGTGGGCATCCCGACGACCATCCCGTTCCACCAGATGGTCATCGAGAACGAGTACTTCCAGAAGGGCGAGGTCTATACTGACTTCGTGGAGACCCGCATCTACCACGAGCGCGGCTGACGGCGCCACCAAGAACGGCGCCGTCGCCTCGGTACACGAAGGGAACGTGAAGAGCATGCCAGCCGAACTGAGCCTCGAAGGCCTCGACATCGCTCCGGGCGTCGTCGAGACGATGGTGCAGCTCGCCGCCGGCCAGGTCGACGGTGTCGCGTGCATCGACACGTCGGCACTCGGCAAGCTCTCCCGTTCGAACAAGGCCGTCGAGGTCGCCTTGGACGAGGACGGCCGCTTCGTGGTCACGATCCACATCACCGCACTCTACGGC
>DATCIA010000046.1:0-24405 GCA_036508075.1 Coriobacteriia bacterium | reverse complement strand
CGTGACCGCCGACATCGGCCCGGCGATCGAACGTCCGCGGCAGCCCTGCGTCGTGCTGGCCGCCGGGATCGCTCGCCGGGAGCGCATGGAGTTCACCATCCAGAAGGCCACCGAGCTGGGCGTGACCGAGATCTGGCCGCTGGCCAGCGCCCGATGCGTGGTGCGTCTCGACGAGGACCGCGCGGGCCGCCGGGGAGACCGTTGGCGCCGCATCGCCGAGGAGGCCGCCAAGCAATCGCAGCGCTCCGAGGTCCCGGTCGTGCGAGAGCCGATGTCCGTGGACGCGCTGCTCGTCGAGGCGGGTCGCTTCGACGTCGTTCTGGTTCCCTGGGAGGAGGCCGCCTCGACGGCCGTCGGGATCGGGGCGGCGCTCGACGCTGAGGACGCGACCGCTGACGCGTCGGTCCTCGTCGTCGTGGGCCCCGAGGGCGGGTTCGAGACAGCGGAGGTCGACGCGCTCCAGGACGCCGGCGCGCGCATCGTCTCCCTCGGGTCGACGGTCCTGCGCACGGAGACGGCCGCCATGGTCGCCGTCGCGATAACCGCGTACGAACTCGGTGCGCTGGGTGGCCGTGGCCGCTGAGCCTCCCCGCATCGCGCTGCGCACGCTCGGGTGCAAGGTCAACCGCGCCGAGAGTGAGGCGCTCGCTGAGGCGCTTGCCGGTCGCTGCACCGTCGTGATGGACACCGACGACGCAGGCATCGTCGTCGTGAACACGTGCACGGTCACCGGCGAGGCCGACGCGAAGGCCCGCAAGGCCGTCCGCCACGCGCTCGCGGGCGGGGCGACGACGGTCCTCGTCACGGGATGTCTGGCGGCGATCGATCCGCAGGGGCTTCGGGACATCGATCCGCGCGTCGTGGTCGAGCCGGACCACACGGCGCTTCCGCGCCGTGTGGCGGAACTCGCGGGGGTGGTCCCGGTCCCGAGCACGACGCAGGCCCTCCGTCCGGTGACGCTCGGCCGCACGCGCGTCATGGTGAAGGTCCAGGACGGTTGCGACCATCGATGCTCGTACTGCATCGTCCCCGACGCGCGCGGGTCTGCGCGCAGCGTGGCGACCTCCGACGTCCTCAAACGGGTGCGCGTGCTCGCGCGCGCGGGTGCGCCCGAGGTGGTGTTGACCGGCGTGAACGTCGGACGATACGACGACCCCGCGGGGGCCCGCAGCCTGGCGTCGCTGATCGAGGCGGTGGCTGCGACACCGATGGCCCGGATCCATCTCTCCTCCATCGAGCCGCTGGACCTGGACCGACGTCTGCTCGACGCCCTCTCGTCGACGCCGAAGATCGTGCCTCACCTGCACGTGCCGCTTCAGTCCGGTTCCGACGCGACCCTGGAGGCGATGGGTCGCGGCTACACGGCGTCCGGGTACGCCGCGGCGCTGGAGCAGGCGCGGGCCGCGATCCCGGGACTGTCGGTGACGACCGACGTCATGGCGGGGTTCCCCGGCGAGACCGACCGCGACTTCGAGGAGTCGCTCACTTTCATCGAGGGTGCCGGGTTCACACGTCTGCACGTGTTCCGTTACTCGCCCCGTGCGGGGACTCCGGCGGCATCGCGCGGGGATCAGATCGCGCCCGCGGTGAAGTCGGCGCGCGCCGATGAGCTGCGTGCCCTCTCGGAGCGGCTCCTGCGCGCTCACACGCTCGAACGCGTGGGGACCGGGATGTCGGCGTGCATCGAACGGGTGTCGGGCGGGGTGGCACGCGGAACGGCGGACGATTCCCTCGGGGTCGAGGTGGCCTCCGACTCGCTGCGCCGTGGGACCGTCCTCCGCGTGCGGATCGACGCCACCGACGGCCGGGGCTACAGCGGCACGGTGCTAGAATCTCAGTGACCGTCACGCCTCCCACAACCGTCTTGGAGGAGCGCCACATGCAGGAAGCCGAGATCCGTCTTGTCGTGCCGCCCGGACGTGAGATGGTCGACCTGCTGGGGCAGGGCGACCATCTTCTCAAGTTGATCGAGGACCAGTTCGAGGCCGAGATCAGGGTGCGCGGCAACGAGATCACCATCGCCGGCGACCCGCAGGAGGCCCAGGCCGTCTCGGCGCTGTTCACGGAGATGCTGCAGTTGGTCGACGCCGGCGCTCCGCTGACCCCCGAGGCCATCGATCGTGCGATCGACATGCTGAAGCGCGGTGACTTCAGCCCCGTGAAGGTGTTCTCGGACGTCATCCTGACGCACCGCGGCAAGACGATCCGCCCCAAGACCGCCGGCCAGAAGCGCTACGTCGATGCGATCCGCAAGAACACGATCACCTTCGGTATCGGCCCCGCCGGCACCGGCAAGACCTACCTCGCGATGGCCATGGCCGTCGACGCCCTGAAGCGCAAGGAGGTCGGCCGCATCATCCTCACGCGCCCGGCCGTCGAGGCGGGGGAGAAGCTCGGCTACCTGCCGGGCAACCTGTTCGAGAAGGTCGACCCCTACCTGCGCCCGCTGTACGACGCCCTCTTCGACATGATGGACATCGAGAAGTCGACGTCGCTCACGGAGCGGGGCGTCATCGAGGTCGCGCCGCTGGCGTTCATGCGCGGCCGCACGCTCAACGACTCCTTCATCGTGCTCGACGAGGCGCAGAACACGAGCGCCGAGCAGATGAAGATGTTCCTGACGCGTCTCGGGTTCGGCTCCAAGATCGTCATCACCGGCGACATCACCCAGATCGACCTCCCCACCGGGCAGTCGGGGTTGAGGCAGGTCCGCGACATCCTGGCGGGCGTCAACGACGTGTCGTTCATCGAGCTGGAGAGCCGCGACGTCGTGCGTCACAAGCTCGTCCAGCACATCGTCACCGCCTACAGCCGCTACGAAGAGGCGAAGGTCAATGCGCGGGCCGCTGAAGCCAAGTCCGGCCCCGATGCGTGACGCGGGTCGTCAGCCGTCGCGCCTGTGGCCTCGCAGCGGCATCATGTCCAGCGATGCCGGACGCCGGCTCGTGCTCGGGTCCTTCGCGCTGATCGCGCTGTGCTTCGTCGTGGTCGCGGCCCTGTTCGCGATCGCAGCAGGTGTCGCGGCATCGTCAGGATGGCTGGGGTGGGAAGCGGTAGGCACGCTCGCTCTGGGCGTCGTGGGCGGTGGGATCGCCCTCGCGGTCTCGTTTCTGATGTTGCCGGTGCTCGCGCGCTTCTCGCTGCGCGACGACGACATCCGTCTTCTCGAGCTGTGCGACCCGGGTTCGCCGCTGCTGCGCGAGTTGATGGAGCGCGCGGACGGCACGTACAACCACTCGATCATGACGGGCGCGCTCGCCGAGGCCGCCGCCCGTTCCATCGGCGCCAACGCGCTGCTCGCCCGGGTCGGCGCCTACTACCACGACATCGGCAAGCTCGAGCGTCCGCACTTCTTCGCCGAGAACCAGTCGGGGATGCGTAACCCGCACGACGGGGCCGCGCCCCTGCAGAGCGCGTTCATCATCACGGCCCACGTGCGCGACGGCGTGGCGATGGCGGAGCGCGCGGGACTCCCGCGTGCGGTCATCGACATCATCGGCCAGCACCACGGCAACTCGCTGGTCACCTACTTCTATCGCAGGGCCTCGGCCGGCGGCGAGGTCATCGACGAGGCTCCGTTCCGCTACGAGGGCGAACCTCCGCGCACCCGCGAGGCCGCGCTCGTCATGCTCGCCGACGCCGCGGAGGCGTCCGCACGTGGCCTGACCGACGCGGGGCCCGCGCAGATCGAGGGCGTCGTGCGGCGAGTCGTAGCCACGAAGATCGCCGACGGTCAGCTCTCGGCTTCGGGTATGAGCGATGAGGACGTGGAGGCGGCCGTGGTCGCCTACGCTAAGATGCTGGCGGGGCTTCGGCACGCGCGCGTCGAGTACCCCGACGATGCGGAAGGAGACCGGGATGCAGGTCACAGCCAGCTCCAACCGTGAGCCCGAGCCGCTCGCGCTTGAGACCTTCGAGAGGCTCGGTGCGTTCGTGCTGCGCATGGAGGAGGCGCCCGACGCGATCGAGCTGTCGGTCGCTCTCGTCGACGACGACGAGATAGCACACCTCAACGAGCACTACCGCGGGATCGCCGGTCCCACCGACGTCCTGTCGTTCGGATGCGACGACCCGTGCCCGGCGGGCTCCGACGAGCCCATAACCATCGGGGACGTGATCATCGCCCCCGAGGTCGCTCGCAGACAGGCGGCCGAACTGGGGACGACCGTCGAGGACGAACTCGACCTGCTGCTGGTCCACGGCATCCTGCACCTGCTCGGCTACGACCACGAGTCCGACGCGGACGCCGCCGCGATGCAGGCACGCGAGCGCGTCTTGCTCGACGCCTGGTCCGAAGCCGGCCGGTAGGGGGCAGCGGTGCGCAGCCGCTCGCTCCTGTACTCGTTCGACTACGCGATCCGGGGGATCGTCTACGCGCTGCGCACCCAGCGCAACATGCGGTGGCACTTCCTGGCCAGCGCCGTCGTGTTCACCGCGGCGCTTGCGCTGCGCGTGAGCGGCCTCGAACTCATCGCACTCGTGTTCGCCGTCGGCCTGGTACTGACCGCGGAGCTGATCAACACGGCGGTCGAGTCCACCGTCGACCTCGCGGTCGAGGGGTACGACCCGCTCGCTGCCGTGGCGAAGGACGTGGCGGCCGGGGCCGTGCTCATCGCGTCGGTCACCGCGGTCGCCGTCGGCTACATCGTCTTCTTCTCGCGCGTCACTTCGCTCGCGCAGCTTCTGCTCGTCCGCTCCCGAGCGAGCGACGCGACGGTGACCATCCTCGTTATGGGGCTGACGAGCGTCGCCGTGCTGGTCGCCAAGGCGGTCACGATGGAGAAGGGCGCTACGTTCATGCGGGGCGGGTGGCCCAGCGGTCACACGGCGCTCGCGTTTGCGATGGCGGCGGCCATCGGGTACTCGACCAACTCGGCGAAGGCGATGGCGCTCGCGCTGTTCATAGCCGCGCTGGTCGCGCAGAGCCGCGTGGAGAGCGAAGCGCACACGATCGCACAGACCGTGGCGGGGGGAGTAATGGGCTTTCTGCTCGCGACCGCGGCCTTTCAGATATTCTGGAGCTGAAGTCGCCGCGTGGCCGTCGCTTGCCCGCGCCGGCACGAACTGAGCCACCGGGAGCAGCATTGTCCGCACTTTCAGCATCGATCGCCCTTCTCGTCACCGCCTGCGGGCTGGTAGCCGCGTTCGTCGCGAGCGCCGCGGAGTCATCGGTCGCGTCCGTCTCGCCGGCGCGGGCACGGCGCCTGCGCGACTCGTCCAAGCACGGCGCCGCGGCGCTGGCTCACCTGGCCGACAAGCCGAGCCATGTCGGAGCGGTCCACGCGCTCGTATCAGCGATCGCCGCGGCCTCCGTGGCGGCAGCCGCTGCCTCGGTCCTCGCGGCGCTGATGGCCGGAGTCCCGCTCTGGGTCGTCGCCTGCCTCGCCGTGCTCATCGGCGTGGTCCTGGTCTTCGGTGTCGGGGAGGCGCTCCCGCGCGCGATGGCGGCGGCCAACGCCGAGGGTCTCGGGCTTGCGGTCGCACCGCTCGCGACGCGGTTGACCGCGGTCCTCTACCCGGTCGCGCGACTTCTCTCGATGCCCTCGACGGGCATGACGCGGCTTGTGACGGGCGAGCGTTCTCCGGACGTGCCGTGGGAGGACGATGCTGAGGAGATGAGGTCCTCCTCCGAGGATGACGCGGCGGAGGACGGCGAATCGGAGGACATCTTCGACGCGGTCTCGGGCCTGGAGAGCAAGGTCGTGCGCGAGGTCATGGTGCCGCGCACCGACATGGTCGCCATCGAGGACACGGCCACGATCCAGGAAGCGCTCGCGGCGGTGACCGCGGCCGGCGTCTCGCGCGTGCCGGTGTACCATGACACGCTCGACGATGTCCGCGGCATCCTCTACGCGAAGGACCTCCTGCCGCAGCTGGCGGCGGGCGCACTCGAGGTACGGCCGATCGACCTGGTCCGGCCCGCGCTCTTCGTGCCGGAGACCAAGCCGATCGAGGACCTGCTGCGTGAGATGCGCCGCCGCACCCACATCGCGATCGTCGCCGACGAGTACGGCGGGACCGCGGGCCTGGTCACGATGGAGGACCTCCTCGAGGAGATCGTCGGTGAGATCTTCGACGAGTACGACCCCCAGGTAGCGATGGTCACGACGCTTCCCGATGGTCGGGTGCGTGTGGACGCCCGTCTGGCCGTGGGCGAGATCGACGATCGCTTCGGCACCGTGCTCGACGTCGAAGCGGACACCGCCGGCGGCCTGTTCACCGAGCTCGCCGGCCACATCCCTCAAGTGGGGGAGTCGGTCGTGGTGCAGGGCCTCCGCTTCACGGTGGAGGAGATGGAAGGCAACCGGGTCCGGCAGTTGGTGGTCGAGCCCGCGCCCGACCGCGACAACGAGGAGGACGACGATGAGTAGCACGACCAAGGCGGACCTCGCCCTGCTGGCGTTCGCCCGCGAGGCGCAGGAGAAGGCGTACGCCCCTTACTCCGGCTTCAAGGTCGGCGCCGCCGTCTACGCGGGAGGCGAGATCTACCAGGGCTGTAACGTCGAGAACGCGGCCTACGGATCGTCGGTCTGTGCGGAGCGCGGCGCGGCGATGGCCGCCGTCCTCGCGGGCAACACCTTCTTCGACTCGATCGCGGTCATCGGCGACTCCGAGGACCCGACCGTTCCGTGCGGCGCGTGCCGCCAGTTCCTCGCTGAGTTCAATCCCGAGATGCGCGTCGTGATGGGCGGGCGGCTCGACCACGTCCGTGCCGCCTCGCTCGACGAGCTGCTTCCCGACGCCTTCGTGCGCGGCTACCTCGACCAGGACGACAAGTGACCGGCGCGGATCCGATGGCGGAGGTCCACAGCGGTTTCGTCGCCCTCGTCGGGCGCCCGAACGCCGGCAAGTCCACGCTCGTCAACGCGCTCGTCGGCTCCAAGGTCGCCATCGTCTCCGACAAGCCGCAGACGACCCGACACCGCCTCCGCGCGATCGTCGACACGGACGACGCTCAGATCGTGCTCGTCGACACGCCGGGGCTGCACAAGCCGCACGACGCGCTCGGCGAGGAGCTCAACAAGAGCGCGCTCATGGCGCTTCGCGACGTCGATGTGGTCGCGATGGTCGTCGACCTCTCCCAGCCCGTGGGCGGAGGGGACCGATGGGTCGCGACGCACGTGGCGGCCGCGAGCGCCAAGCGGGTCCTCGTGCTGACCAAGGCGGATCTGCCGAACGACCGCCCGATCGAGAAGCGGATCGCGGACGCGGCGGCGCTGCTGGCGTTCGACGACATCGTCGTGCTGTCCGCCAAGGAGGGTTTCAACCTCGAGGGGTTCACCGCCGTGATCGGGGCGCTGCTTCCGATGGGCCCGCGCTTCTTCCCCCGCGACATGACCTCGGACCAGCCCGAGGAGGTCGTGATCGCCGAGCTCATCCGCGAGAAGGTGTTGTGGCACACGCGTGACGAGGTGCCGCACTCCGTCGGCGCGGTCATCGACGATCTGCGCTACGACGAGGACAACGACACCACCACCGTGCATGCGACCATCTTCGTGGAGCGCGACAGCCAGCAGGGGATCATCGTCGGCACCGGCGGATCGATGGTCAAGCGCATCGGCACCGAGGCCCGCAAGGACCTCGAGACCCTGTTCGGGACCAAGGTCTACCTCGACCTCGCTGTCCGTGTGAAGAAGGACTGGCGCAGCGACGGTGCGATGATCAAGCGTTTCGGCTATGGAGAGGGGCTGTAGTGCCCATGGACGCCCGGGAACTCGCCGCATCGATCGACCAGACGCTTCTCAAGCCCACCGTGGGGGAGCGTGCCGCCCGGGAGTGGATGCTGCTTCAGCGCGATGCCGGCTTCGCCTCGCTGTGTGTGTCGCCGTTCCTCGTTCCGACCGCCGCCGAGGTCCTTGCGGGGACTGCGACGAAGGTCTGCACGGTCATCGCCTTCCCGCTGGGCTACGCCGTGAGCGCTTCCAAGGCCGAAGAGGCGCGCCGGCTCGTGGGCCTGGGTGCCGTCGAGATCGACATGGTGATGAACGTCGCGGCTGCGCTCGAGGGCTCGTGGGAGTACGTCCGCGAGGACATCGCGCAGGTCGTGGCCGCCACCCGCCAGGCCAGCGGCGGTGACGCCATCGTCAAGGTCATCCTCGAGTGCGCGTATCTCGGTGGCGCCGCAGTCGTGACTCCCGCCTGCAGGGCTGCCGTCGAGGCCGGCGCGGACTTCGTGAAGACCTCCACGGGCTTCGGCCCCCATGGCGCCACGCTCGACGACGTACAGACCATGCGGGCCGCGGTCGGTCCGTCGATCGGCGTGAAAGCCGCCGGCGGCATCAGGACGCTCGAGGACGCGCTCGCGATGCTCGACGCAGGTGCCAGCCGGATCGGGGCATCCGCAGGTCTGGAGATCGTCGCCGAGTTCGTTCGCCTCGGATCCCGGGAACAGCGCGCCTAGCGCGCGGCAGATGCCCGCCTACCCGCTGCGCGCACTCGTGCTGCGCAAGACCAAGCTCGGAGAGACCGACCTGATCCTGACGCTGCTCGCAGCCGATGGGCGTCAGGTCCGCGCGGTGGCCAAGGGCGCCCGCAAGTCCAAGAGCCGCCTCGGCGCCCGCGTGGAACCGTTCTCCGTCCTCGACCTGCTGCTGCACACGGGACGCAATCTCGAGATCATCGCGGAGGCCGAGACCGTCGAGACCCACGATGCGTTGCGCGCGGACTACGACCGCACCCTGGCCGCCTCGGTGGTCGTCGACGTTCTCGACAAGGGGTCGATGGAGGGCCAGGCGGAACCGCAGTTCTTCGACATGGCCGTGGTCACGCTCGACGTTATGGAGTCCGCGCCGGTCGAGGCGCTGGAGGCGCTTGTCCTCGCGTTCCTGCTCAAGTCGCTCGCCATGCACGGCTACCGGCCGGCGCTCGACCGGTGTGCGGCGTGCGGAGCGGAGCCGACGGGGCCGCTGGCGTTCTCGGTGGAGTCCGGCGGTGTGTTGTGCGGCCGCTGTTCCGGCGATGGCTCAGGTGCCCGTCCGATCACCGGGGAGTCGCGGGAGGCGCTGCGCGCGATGCTTCGCTCGAAGATGGCCGACGTTCCCTCCATCGTGATGGCCCCCGGCGTGGCGTCGGACGTACGGTGGACGGTGCGGTCGTACACCGGCTTCCACATCCCGGCGCGCCTGCGCGCGCTCGACTACTACCTGACGCAGGGGCGGTGACCGCGCCGGTGGACCCCATCGTGGTCGACTCGTCGCTGCGGCCGGGTGACTACTTCCGGGTCGCCGTCGCGCTCGTCCTGCGCAACCCAGCAAGCCTCGCGCTCTTCGTGTCGGGCCCGCTGCTGTGGGGCGTCGGCGCGGCCGCCGGGTCGAACGTCGTCATCGACCTCGGCGAGCGCATGTCATGGCTCGTCATCCTGGTGCCGGCGTTCGCGGCGCTCGTCGGCTCCTTCTCGGCGTACCGCCCGGGCTCGTCGTCCCTCTACGAGAAGGTGCGCTGGACCTTCGGTGAGGACGGCATGGACATCGAGCAGCTGTCGAGGCGCGCTCGTGCCGAGTGGTCGGAGTTCCGCTCGTGGCGCGCGGCGGCGGGGTGCTACCTGCTTCACACAACCGCCCGCGACTACCTCGTCGTGGCGGCGCGTGACATTCCCGAACAGCGCCGCGGCGAGTTCGAGGCGCTGCTGACCGAGAAGCTCGGCATCAGGCGCGGCTGACCCCCTCGGGGCACGACCGCAGGGTCCGGGGCCCTCGCGGCTGCTGCTAGAATGGCCGATACGCGTGAGGTCATGCCCAGGGGAACACGAGGTCGGATCACCATGAAGCCGAAGTCATTCCAGGAGATCATCCTGACGCTGTCCGCCTACTGGGCGGAGCAGGGCTGCGCGGTCCTGCAGCCCTACGACACCGAGGTGGGAGCCGGGACCTCGCACCCCGCGACGCTGTTGCGCGCGCTCGGCCCCGATGCCTGGCGCTGCGCCTACGTCCAGCCGTCACGCCGCCCCGCGGACGGCCGCTACGGCGAGAACCCGAACCGGCTCCAGCACTACTACCAGTTCCAGGTCCTGCTCAAGCCGAGCCCGGACGACGTGCTCGACCTCTACTTCGGTTCGCTGCGGGCGATCGGGATCGATCCCGCCGAACACGACATGCGCCTCGTCGAGGACGACTGGGAGAATCCGACGGTCGGAGCATGGGGCCTGGGCTGGGAGGTCTGGCTGAACGGGATGGAGTGCACCCAGTTCACCTACTTCCAGCAGGTGGGCGGCATCGAGTGCGACCCGATCCCCGCTGAGATCACCTACGGGCTCGAGCGTCTGGCGATGTACATCCAAGGGGTCGACTCGGTCTACGACATCACGTGGGTGGAGCGTCCCGACGGGACGAAGACGACCTACGGCGAGGTCTACCTGCGCAACGAGCGTGAACAGTCGGCGTACAACTTCGAGATCGCGGACACCGATCGTCTGCGCCGGCTGTTCGACGAGTACGAGGCCGAGTCGAAGCGGACCCTCGAGGCGGGAGCGGTGCTGCCCGCGTACGAGCAGGCGCTCAAGTGCAGCCATCTGTTCAACCTCCTCGACGCGCGTGGCGCCATCGCGGTGACGGAGCGGATGACGTTCATCATGCGCATCCGGACGCTTGCCAGGGGCGCGGCCGAGGCGTGGGCCGCAAGCGGTGGTGCCGCGGGCGGAGCCGTCCACGGCGCCTCCGCACCGATGGAAGGCGGTGCCCTGTGACCGCCTCTCGCGACCTCGTGTTCGAGATCGGCGTCGAGGAGATCCCCTCCGGCCCCCTGTATGCCGCGACCACCCAGCTGAAATCGCTCGCCGCCGTGGCGTTCAAGGACGCGCGCCTCGAGTGCGAGCAGATCGACGTGTTCGGCGCCCCGCGCCGGCTCGTCCTCGTCGTGCAGGGGCTGTCGGAGCGCCAGGACGACCTGGACATGCGCGCGAAGGGTCCGGCGCTGCGCGGCGCCTACAACGAGGACGGCACTCCGACCAAGGCCGCGCTCGGGTTCGCGCGCGGCAAGGGTGTCGACGTCGCAGACCTCGTTCGCGACACCGAGAACGGCGGAGAGTACGTCTACGCGGTCATCCGCGCGGACGGCCTCCCCGCGATGGACGTGCTGCCCGGGCTCCTAGCGCGTTTGGCGTCCGGCCTCGACTGGCCGAAGTCCCAGCGCTGGGGGACCGGCGACACCCGCTTCATCCGGCCGGTGCGCTGGCTTCTGGCTCTCTACGGCGCAGAGGTCGTCCCAGTCGTGTTCGCGGGCCTGACCGGCGGGCGGGTCACGTTCGGGCACCGCTTCCTGACGCCGGGACCGATCGAGGTCCCTGACGTGGGCGACTACTTCGAGGCGCTGCGGCGCGGCCGCGTGATGGTCGACGCCGAGATGCGAGCGAAGTACATCCGTGAGGGCATCGAGGCCGCGGCCTCGGGCGCGGGCGGCACGGCCGTCGTCCCGGAGAAGACCTTCGCCGAGGTCGTCAACCTTGTCGAGTCACCCTGCGTGGGCGTCGGGCGCTTCGACGAGGCCTTCCTGCGCGTCCCGAGGGAGATCCTCGAGACCGCGATGGAGTCACACCAGCGCTACTTCCCCGTGCAGGCGGCGGACGGAGCTCTCACCAACGCGTTCATCGTCGTCCACAACGGCGATCCCGACCGCACCGAAGCGATCGTCCACGGTCACGAGCGCGTGATCCGCGCGCGCTTGGCCGACGCCGCGTTCTTCTACGACGAGGACCTGAAGGTCGGGATGGAGTCGTGGGCCGAGCGGCTGGGAGCCGCCGTGTTCCAGGAGAAGCTGGGGAGCGTCGCGGAGAAGGTGTCGCGCCTCGAGCGGCTCACCGAGGCGCTGGCGACCATCAGCGGTGCTGCACCGGAGGAGGCGTCTCGTGCGCTGCGCGCGGCACACCTGTGCAAGTCCGATCTCGTCAGCCACGCGGTCGTGGAGTTCCCCTCGCTGCAGGGCGTGATGGGTCGCTACTACGCGCTGGCAGGCGGCGAGCACGAGCTCGTCGCCCAGGCGATCGTCGAGCACTACCGTCCGCGCTTCGCGGGCGACGAACTGCCCGCGAGCGTTCCTGGTCTGCTGGTGTCCACGGCGGACAAGCTCGACACGATCTGCGGCATCTTCGCGCTCGGGCAGGCGCCGACCGGGTCGGCCGACCCGTACGCGCTGCGGCGCTCCGCGATCGGCGTGCTGGCGATGATCATCGACGGCGGGTTGTGCCTGACCCTCGACGACGCCATCGCTGCGGCCCTCGACGGGTACCGTGGTGTCCTGGACTTCGACCTCGAGCAGACGGGCGCGGCCGTCAAGGCGTTCGCGCTCGGCAGGGTCGAGATCATGCTGCGCGACCGCGGACACGCCTTCGATACCGTCGAAGCGGTGCTCACTGTTGCCGCAGACGATCCGGCCGATGCCGCGCGACGGTGCGACGCGCTCACGGCCGCTCGCGCGACCGCGCCCATGGCCGACCTGACGACCGCCTACGCTCGCGCCCGCAATCTCGGCGACGCCACAATCGGCACCGCCTACGACCGCTCGATCATGGGCGCCTCGGAGACCGCGCTGGCCGACGCCATCGAGCGCTCCGAGTCGCTGGTGGCGGGATCCGTCGCTGCCGCCGACTGGGAGGGGGCGCTCGCGCGCCTCGCCGAACTGCGCGGCCCTATCGACGCGTTCTTCACGGACGTCCTGGTCATGGACCCCGACGACGCCGTCCGCACGAACCGGCTGCGCCTGCTCAACCGGTTCACCGCGCTGTTCGCCGGCGTCGCCGACTTCTCCCGCCTTCAGGGATGACGCTCCGATGACCCCGTATCCCGTCACGGTGCACGTGTTGTCGGACGCGCTCGGCGAGACGGGTGAGATGGTCGCGCGCGCCGCGGTCGCCCAGTTCTACCCGGGTGACTTCCGCATCGAGCGGCTCGAGAAGATCACCAGTCCGGAGCAGCTCCGTCGCACGGTCGAGGAGCACTGCGGCGAGCACTGCATCTTCCTCTACACGCTCGTGGACAAGCCGCTGCGCGAGGAGATGGAACGCCTGGCGGGGGAGAACGGGGTCCAGGCCGTCGACGTGCTCGGACCCTCGGTCGCCGTGCTGGGCGACGCGATCGGGCATCACCCTGCGGGCGAGGCAGGCGCGATGCACCGCACCGATGAGGAGTACTTCGACCGTATCGAGGCCACGGAGTTCGCCGTCATGCACGACGACGGGCGCCACCCGGAGGACCTGGGCGAGGCGGACGTGGTGCTCATCGGGGTGTCGCGCACGAGCAAGACCCCGCTGTCGATGTACCTGGCGTTCAAGGGCTACCGCGTCGCCAACGTCCCGCTCGCTCCCGGCATGGAGCCGCCCTCGCAGCTGTTCGAGCTCGATCCGCGCAGGGTCTTCGGCCTGATCACTGACGCCAAGGTGCTGGTGGATATCCGCAGCGAGCGTATGCGTGAGATCGGCATGCTCGTTCCGCGCTACGCCGACCGCGAGGAGGTCGAGACCGAGTTGCAGGAGGCCCGGGCTCTCATGCGGAAGATCGGCTGCATCGTCATCCGTACGGACAACCGCGCGGTGGAGGAGTCCGCCCAGGAGATCCTGCGGTACCTCGAGGGAGCGCTCGAGGTCAGGGATTAGGTATCACGGGCCGCTGGAAGAGGCGGTTCTGCGGTCGTATAGGGGTGCGGTATCATGCACCTCGCCAGGCCCCGGCAAGCTGAGGAGAGGGACTTTGACGGACGCAAAGCGTGTCTACGCATTCGGTAAGGACGCCCACGGCGGAAACAACACCGAGGGCAACCGAGACATGAAGATGGTCCTGGGTGGCAAGGGCGCCAACCTTGCCGAGATGGCCAACATGGGCCTGCCCGTCCCTCCGGGGTTCACCATCAGCTGTCAGGCGTGCATGGAGTACTACAACTCCACCCCGCCGGCCCTTCCTCTGGGACTCGCCGAGGAGATCGACGCGTACGTCGCGGACCTCGAGAGCAAGATGGGCAAGACGCTGGGCGACCCGAGCGACCCACTGCTCGTCTCCGTGCGCAGCGGCTCGCCCTTCTCGATGCCGGGCATGATGGACACCGTGCTCAACCTCGGTCTGAACGATGTGTCGGTCCAGGGCCTGATCGCCCAGACGGACAACGAGCGCTTCGCCTGGGACAGCTACCGCCGCTTCATCCAGATGTTCTCCAAGGTGGTCCTCGACGCCAAGGGCGACCTGTTCGAGAACGCGCTCACCTCCAAGCGCCACGCCCGCAACGCCGCCACCGACGCCGATCTTGCGGCGGAGGACCTGCGCGACCTGGTCGCCGAGTTCAAGGAGATCGTCGCGGTCAACGTGAGCGCGAAGGAGTTCCCCGAACTCGCCGATGGCGGCGGCCGTGTCGCGTTCCCACAGGACGTCGCGATCCAGCTGCGTCTGGCCATCGAGGCCGTGTTCCGCAGCTGGATGAACGACCGCGCCTGCGAGTACCGCAAGATGGAGCGCATCCCCGACGACCTGGGCACCGCGGTCAACGTGCAGTCGATGGTCTTCGGCAACAAGGGCGAGACCTCCGCCACGGGCGTCGCGTTCACGCGCAACCCCGCCGACGGGACGAACGAGTTCTACGGTGACTTCCTCACCAACGCGCAGGGTGAGGACGTCGTCGCCGGCATCCGTAACACGTCGGCGCTCGCCGACCTGCCCGCAGTGCTGCCGGAAGCCGGCGCCGAGCTGTGGAAGGTTCTGGCCACCCTGGAGTCCCACTACCGCGACATGTGCGATATCGAGTTCACGATCGAGCAGGGCAAGCTGTGGATGCTGCAGACGCGCGTCGGCAAGCGCACGGCGCGCGCCGCGCTCAAGGTCGCCATCGACATGGTCGAAGAGGGCCTCATCACCCGCGAGGAGGCCGTGTTGCGCATCGATCCCGCGCAACTCGACCAGCTCCTGCACCCGCAGTTCGACGCGAAGGCGCACTACGAGGTCGTGGCCAAGGGCCTCAACGCCTCCCCGGGCGCGGCGGTGGGCGAGGTCGTGTTCACCTCCGCCGATGCCGTGGAGGCCAGAGCGGCCGGCCGCAACGTCATCCTCGTCCGCTGGGAGACCACGCCGGACGACCTGCGCGGCATGATCGCGGCGCAGGGCATCCTCACCTCGCACGGCGGCAAGACGAGCCATGCGGCCGTCGTCGCACGCGGCATGGGCAAGCCGTGCGTGTGCGGAGCGGAGCGCCTCAAGATCGATGCGGAGAAGAAGCAGGCCGTCATCTCGGGCACGGACATCGTGCTCGGTGAGGGCGACATCATCTCGATCGACGGGACCACGGGCATCGTCGTCATGGGTGCCGTGCAGCTCGTCGAGCCGGAGGTCTCGGGCGACTTCGACACGATCCTCAGCTGGTCCGACGAATACCGCACCATGGGCGTCCGCGCCAACGCGGACACCCCCGAAGACGCGGTGCTCGGGCGCAGGTTCGGGGCCGAAGGCATCGGGCTATGCCGGACGGAGCACATGTTCCTCGGCGACCGGAAGCAGATCGTCCAGGACATGATCATCTCGGAGGACGAGGCCGGCCGTGCCACGCCGCTCGCCGAGCTGCTCAAGGTCCAGGTCGAGGACTACCTCGGCATCTTCGCGGCCATGGACGGTCTTCCCGTCACGGTCCGCCTGCTTGACCCGCCCCTCCACGAGTTCCTCGACTCGCCGCGCGATCTGGCGGTCGAGATCGCCCGCATGGAGTGCACCGGCGTCTCGCAGTCGGAGATCGCCCCCAAGCGCCGCCTGCTCGCCCTGGTCGACTCCATGAGCGAGATGAACCCGATGCTGGGTCTGCGCGGTTGCCGCCTGGGGATCATGTTCCCCGAGATCTATGGCATGCAGGTGCGCGCCATCGCGCTGGCCACATGTCAGCTCAAGGCACAGGGTCGCGACCCGCGTCCCGAGATCATGATCCCGCTCGTGTCGGTCGTCGCGGAACTCGAGACGCTGCGCGCCGAGTCCGAGTCGATCCTGGCGGAGGTGCAGGCGGCCGAGGGTTGCGCGCTGGACATCCCGATCGGGACGATGATCGAGCTGCCGCGCGCCGCCATCACCGCCGACGAGATCGCGAAGGTCGCCGACTTCTTCAGCTTCGGGACCAACGACCTTACGCAGACGACGTTCGGGTTCTCGCGCGACGACATCGAGTCGAAGTTCCTGCCTCGCTACCTCGAGCGCAAGATCCTGCTGCGCAACCCGTTCGAGACGGTGGATTCCGGCGTCGCGATGCTCGTGAAGATGGGCTGCGACTTGGGGCGCAAGACGAACCCTAAGATCAAGCTCGGCGTGTGCGGTGAGCACGGCGGAGACCCGGAGAGCGTGAAGATCTTCCACGCCGCCGGCCTGACCTACGTGTCCTGCTCGCCGTACCGCGTCCCGCTGGCCCGTCTCGCGGCGGCCCAGGCGGCGCTGAGCGAGAAGGCGACTGTCTCCGACAACCGATAGATACCGGGAGGGTCGGGCGCCGTCGTCGGCGCCCGACCCTCTGCGCAAGGCCCGGCCAGCGACAGGGGAGCCATGGTCGGCAGGACCCGCCTCTACCAGAAGACCGGTTCTCCGCTGATCTCAGGGAGCAGCCGTCGGCGCTCGACGCCCCCGTGGCTCGGGATCGCACTCGCGGTGGTGGCCGTGGCAGCGGCCGTGGCCGTGTATCTGACCTTCCTGCGCTAGATGGCCGCCCCCTCGGTCTCGCGCTCCCGCCAGCCTGACGTCGAGGCGCTTCGCGCGCTCGCCGCGGTGTCGGTCCTGATCGCGCACCTGCCGTGGTACCAGTACTTCCCGGACGGCGTATGGCCGTCAGCCCCGCACTGGCTCGCGTACCGCGCGCCAGTGCTCGGCATCGGCGGGTTGGCGGTCGTTGTCTTCCTGGTCATCAGCGGCGCGGGATTGTGCCGCCTTCTCGTGCTCAGGTCTCCGCGCTTCGTGCCGTACCTCCGGACCCGCATGGGCCGGCTCTTCGGCGTGTTCTGGGTGGTCGCCGTCCCGATCTCCGTGATCGCGTTCGCGAGCGGCTGGCAGCCGCTCTCCCAGCTCCGGAATGTCGCGCTCGTCCTTCTCGGCCTGGGGTTCGCGAGCAAGGCTTCGTGGGCCGCCCTCTACCCGTCGTGGTGGTACATGGCCATCGCGTGGCAGGTCGTGGTTGTTATGCCGTTGCTGGTTTGGGCGATGCGCAGGTGGCGCCCGGCGATCGCGCTGGTCGCGACCGTCGTCGTGGTCGTGGCGGGATGCTACCTGGTCCCGCTGCTCGGGATGACCTACGACGGGGAGAAGTCGCTCATCATCGGGCGGGTGCTGGAAGTCCTGGGTGGCGCCTTCGTCGCGCTCGAGCTCTGGCCGGAGGTCCGCGAGCGCCTGGGCGTCAGCCGTCGCGGCGCGGCGGCTCTGATCTTCGCGACGACCGCCGTCCTGGCCGGGATGTTCTTCGTCGGTCTCGGCGGTCGCTGGCTCTACCGCGCGGCGGGGCTGGCTCTCGTCGCGGCCGTCGCCTACGCGCGCCCGCTGGAGCTTCTGGGAGCGGCGCGGCTGTCCGGCTTCGCCGTCGCCGGCGGAGGAGCGTCGTTCGCGCTGTACTTGTTGCACGAGCCGGTGATGCTGGTGATCCGTCAGCTCACAGGGGCGCCCGGGCACATCTCGATGCTCGCCCTCGCCGCGATCGCGCTGGTCGTGGTCGTGCCGCTCGCGCTACTGTTCAACCGGGCCGTGGAGGCCTGGAACGCACGTGCGTCCGCGCGTGCGAACCCGCGCGTGAAAGGGGACGCCGCGTGAGCGTCATCACCCGGCTCGACATCGAAGCGGCGGAGCACACGACCCTGTGTGAGCGCGCCGCGTTCTCCGACCTGACGCGGGGACGGGAGCGTCCGCTCGCGCCCGACCTCTATCGCACCGAGTACCAGCGCGACCGCGACCGCATCATCCACAGCAAGGCGTTCCGTCGGCTGATGCACAAGACGCAGGTGTTCCTGTCGCCCGAGGGCGATCACTACCGGACGCGACTCACCCATACCCTTGAGGTCGCACAGATCGCCCGCAGCGTCGCTCGGGCGCTCCGCCTGAACGAGGACCTCACCGAGGCGATCGCGCTGGGACACGACCTCGGCCACACCCCTTTCGGGCATGTAGGCGAGGACGCCATCTCCGACTGCTACGCCGAGATCCGGGATCGCTACCCCCTGCTCCCCGCCGGCTACCACCACAACGTTCAGTCGCTTCGCGTCGTCGAGCGCCTCGAGTACGAGGGGACCGGGCTCAACCTCACCTGGGAGGTCCGCGACGGGATCCTCAACCACACGGGTGAGGGGATGCCGGCCACCCTCGAGGGCGGGATCGTGAGGATCGCCGACCGCATCGCCTACGTGAACCACGACATCGACGACGCGGTGCGTGGCGGCGTCCTGTCCGCCGACGCGCTGCCCGCGGGCCCGGTGGCGGTCCTCGGAGGCACGCACGGCGCCCGCATCCGGACGATGGTGCAGGACATGATCGCCGCTTCGGACGAGTCGGACACGATCGTGATGAGCGCGCCGGTCTGGGACGCGATGATGGAGCTGCGCGCTTTCCTCTTCGAGCACGTGTACCTGTCGAAGCGCGCGAAGGAGGAGGAGCCGAAGTCCGATGGTGTCGTGAAGGCCCTGTTCCGGTTCTACTTCGAGCATCCCGAGGCGATGCCGGAGGAGTTCCGCCCCGCGGCGCCCGAGGAGCTTCCGCAGCGGGTCACCGACTACATCGCCGGCATGACCGACCGCTACGCCATCGGGCGCTTCGAGGAGCTCTTCGTCCCGGCTTCGTGGAGGATGTAGCGAAGGCGTAGCGCGCGGCAGGATTTACGGATACCCTTACCGAATACTTGGGAGCCGACGCCGGGGCGGCGACGGCTGTCCGTCGGGGCATGGAGACATCGGACTATCCGGTAGCGCGATGAGGGAGCGAAGCAATGACATACGTGCTCGTGGCAATTCTGTGTTCGTTCGTGGGGTTGGGCACTGCGGCGTACTACGCCAACTGGGTGCTCAAGCAGGACGCAGGCTCGGCACTGATGCAGAAGATCTCGAAGCACATCCAGGACGGCGCACTGGCCTTCCTGACCCGCGAGTACCGCACCGTGGCGTTAGTCCTCGTCGCGGTCGCGATCGCGATGACGGTGTTCCTGCGCGCAAGCGGCGGCATCGTCATGGCGCTCGCGTATCTCGTCGGCGCGGTATTCTCGGCTTCGGCGGGGTTCATCGGCATGACGATCGCCACGCGTGCGAACTCCCGCACAACGCAGGCCGCGACCAAGAGCATGCCCAAGGCGCTCGAGGTCGCGTTCCGCGGCGGCGCCGTCATGGGCCTGACCGTCGCCGGTCTTGGCCTTTTGGGCGTGTCCCTCTGCTTCGTGGTCTTCCTGTTCGCGAGCGGCCTGGTCTCGGGCCTCGAGCTGGTCCCGGGCGCGGTGCTGTCCATCTTCGGCCTGAGCATCCCGGCTGCCACCGTCTTCTCCGACATCATCCCGGGCTTCGGCCTCGGAGCCTCCACGATCGCGCTCTTCGCGCGTGTCGGTGGCGGCATCTACACCAAGGCCGCTGACGTCGGCGCCGACCTGGTCGGCAAGGTCGAGGCCGGTATCCCCGAGGACGATCCCCGCAACCCCGCCGTGATCGCGGACAACGTCGGCGACAACGTCGGCGACGTCGCCGGCATGGGCGCGGACCTCTACGAGTCCTACGTCGGCGCCATCGTGGCTCCGCTGGCCCTCGGCTCGCTGCTCCTCGGCTTCCGTGGCGCTCTGCTGCCGCTGCTGATCGCGGCGGTCGGCATGATCTGCTCCGCCATCGCCACGCTGTTCGTGCGCGGCAAGGAAGGCGGCAACCCCGGCCGTGCGCTGTCACTCGGCACCTACGGCGCCGCCATCCTGACGCTCGCGGCATGCCTGCCGCTCGTCCTGTGGCTGGTTCCCGCCGGCACGGTGGGCGTCGCCAGCGGCAGCTCGGTGCTCAATCCGATCGGCTTCTTCATCGCCATCTTCGTCGGGCTCGCCGCAGGCATGGCCATCGGCCAGGCCTCGGAGATCTACACCTCCGACGCGTACTCCGCCGTCAAGAAGATCGCCGAGGCCGCCAAGACCGGCCCCGCGACCGTCATCCTGTCCGGTATCGCGACAGGCATGCAGTCGACCGCCGCGTCGATCGTCTTCCTCGTCATCGCGATGGGTGTCAGCTACGTCGCCGGCGAGTGGGCCATGCCTGCGGGCGGCGGCATCTTCGCCGTCGGTCTCTCGGCGATCGGCATGCTCGCGACCACCGGCATCGTCGTCGCCGTCGACGCCTACGGCCCGATCGCGGACAACGCGGGCGGCATCTCCGAGATGAGCCATCAGGGCCCCGAGGTCCGCGCCATCACGGACTCGCTGGACTCGGTCGGCAACACCACCGCCGCAATCGCGAAGGGCTTCGCCATCGCCTCGGCCGCGGTCACGGCGCTCGCGTACTTCCAGCTCTACGCCACGAAGGTCGGCCTCACCAGCATCGACATCCTCCAGAGCAACGTGATCATCGGTCTGTTCATCGGTGGCATGTTCCCGTTCCTGTTCTCCTCGCTGGCGATAAACGCCGTCGGTCGCGCCGCTCAGGCGATGATCGAGGAGGTCCGCCGTCAGTTCCGCGAGATCGTGGGCCTGCGTGAGGGCGTCGAGGGCGTCGAGGGTGAGTACAGCAAGTGCGTCGACATCGCCACGACCGCCGCGCTTCGCGAGATGATCCTGCCGGCGTCGCTCTCCTGCGCACTGCCGATCCTGGTCGGTCTCTACTCGAAGAGCATGCTCGGCGGCTTCCTCGCCGGCTCCCTGATCGTCGGGTTCCTGCTGGCCATCTTCATGGCCAATGCAGGTGGCGCGTGGGACAACGCGAAGAAGTACATCGAGGGTGGCGCCATGGGCGGCAAGGGCTCTGACGCCCATCACGCGGCTGTCGTCGGTGACACCGTCGGCGATCCCTTCAAGGACACCGCCGGCCCGTCGATGAACATCCTCATCAAGGTCATGTCTGTCATCGCCGTCGTCTTCGCCCCGCTGTTCACACGGATGTAGACGACGCTTCACGCGTTTCCCGCGCGTCTGCGCGGGCATGAATGACCGGTAGCGCGCGCACGCTCCCGGGGGCGACCAGCCCTCGGGAGCGTCGGCGCGTTTGCGCAGGGAAGGAGGTGGGCCATGGGTCGGATATCTGACGAGGACGTCGCGCGCGTTCGCGACGCGACCGACATCGTGGCCCTCATCTCAGAGACGACGCCTCTGCGCCAGAAGGGCCGCCTCTTCTGGGGGCTGTGCCCCTTCCACGGCGAGAAGACCGCGTCGTTCAAGGTCGATCCCGCGACCCAACTGTGGCACTGCTTCGGGTGCAGCCTGGGTGGCGACGCCTACGGCTTCGTGATGAAGACGCAGAACCTCGACTTCCCGGACGCGATCCGCCTGCTGGCCGACCGCGCGCGCATCGAGATCGTCGAAGAGGGTGGCGCGGGAGTGCCGATGGGTCGCAAGGAGCGACTCGTCGCGGCTTCGGGCGCAGCGGCGGAGTACTTCCACAAGCAGCTCGCATCCTCCAAGGACGCCAGCGCCGACACGGCCCGGAAGTACCTGGCCGGCCGCGGCTTCGGCTCGGACGTCGCCAAGCGCTGGACGCTCGGCTACGCGTCGGGCGGGCGGGGAGTGCTCGCCGCCTGGCTGGCCACTCAGGGCTTCACGCGCGAGGAGGCTGTCCAGGCGAACCTCGCGCTCATCGGCGACAAGGGCGAGACCAAGGACCGCTTCTTCAACCGGGTCATGTTCCCCATCGCCGACCTGCAGGGGCGCGTCATCGCCTTCGGCGGCCGCGTGATCGGCGACGGGCAACCGAAGTACCTCAACTCCTCGGACACGCCGATCTTCCACAAGTCCGCCAACATGTACGCCATCGACCGCGCGAAGAGCGCGATCGTATCGACGGGCACAGCGGTGGTGGTCGAGGGCTACACGGACGTCATCGCGCTGCACGAGGCGGGCATCACCAACGTGGTCGCCACACTGGGGACCGCACTGACGGCTCAGCACCTCAAGCTGCTCGGCCGGTTCGCCAAGCGGATCGTCTATCTGTTCGACGGCGACGCTGCCGGGATGCGCGCGGCCGACCGTGCCGCGGAGTTCCTCGACTTCTCGTCCACTCCGGAGGCGGGCGCCTCCCGCGTCGATCTCCTCGTGGCCGTGATGCCCGACGGTCTGGATCCCGCGGACCTTGTCGCGGCTCGAGGGGCTGACGCGATGAGCGCCGTCATCGACGGCGCTCAGCCGCTCGTGCGCTTCGTGATCGACCGCCGCCTGGAAGCGCACGACCTCTCGAGCCCGGAGGGCCGCACGCGCGCCCTGGACGACGCGGCCGCGGTCATCGCCAGCATCCGGGGCTCGATCCTCGCCCAGGACTACGCGAACTACGTGGCGGGCCGCCTGCACACCGACTACGCGACGGTCGCTGCCGTCGCCAGGAACGCCCGACCGGCCTTCGACGGGCAGGCCGCCAAAGCCGCCGGCGATGGCGGTCCGAGCGCACCGGCACCGCGACCCGTGGCGCAGGGCGCGCACGTGCGCATCGAGCAGGAGCTCGCTCGTCAGCTTGCGGCCGCGCCGCAATTGCGCGAGCAGGTACGGGATTTGCTTTCCATCGATGGTGCTTTGACGGATGCCGCGACGGAGACCGTCGTTCGTTCGATCGTGGAGGCGGGAGACGCGACCGGGCGGGCCCTGTTCGAAGCGGTGGCGGCGCGCGATCGTACTGCGGCGGAGGCTCTCTCGACCTACCTCGTGGATGGGCTCGACCCATCGGAGGCTCTGGAGCGTTTCCCGGAGACCCTGGGACGGCTGATGCAGTTCGGGCTGCGGCGCGAGGTGTTGCGTCTGCAATCCGAGATGCGCGACGCGGAGAGTTCGAGGGATTCGGCCTTGTATGACGAACTGTTCCGAAGGGCTGCCGAAGTGCAACGCAGGCTCTCAGAGCTGCGCAGCGTCGACCCGGTCGGCTACTGATCGAACGAACATCGTTAGGAGACTTGTGAGCGCCACACCCAAGAAGAACGCCGCCAGCGGGGCCGACGAGGCCGTGAAGGCGACTGCAGCGCCTAAGAAGACGTCCAAGACCGCGAGCGCAGCCGCCGAGGCCGCGCCGGTGAAGGCCGTCGGGAAGCCGAAGGCCGCTGCGAAGCCCAAAGCCGATGCCGGCGACAAGGTCGCTCCGGAACTGGCGCTGCCCGCGGTCCTGACGCTGGTCAAGATCGGCAAGGTCAAGGGGAACCTGACACAGGACGAGATCGACGGCGCCTTGGGCGACATCGAACTCACGGAGCACCAGGTCGAGAACGTCTACTCGCACTTCGTGAAGAGCGGCATCGAGATCGCGGACATCGTCGTCGACGTGAGCGCCGACGACGCCGACATGATCATCGAAGCCGACGAGGTCTCAGCGGCCCTCGGAGGAGAGATCGTCCCCGAGGTCCCGGCGGAGATCGCCGAGGTCCTCGCGGCTCGCCCTCCCGCCCGCAAGGCCACGCGCGCCAAGAAGAAGCCGCGTCGCCGCAGCGAGAACGCGTCGCTCGCGCCGCTCACGTCGGACCCCGTGCGCATGTACCTCAAGGAGATCGGCAAGGTCCAGCTGCTGACCGCCGCTCAGGAGGTCAGCCTCGCGAAGCGCATCGAGGCGGGGCTGATCGCGGCTGCCGAGATGGAGGCGGCCGAAGAGGCCGGCACGAAGCTGGACCGCGCCACGCAGCGTGCCCTCCAGCGCACCGAGGCCGACGGGCTCAACGCCAAGCGCGCCCTGGTCGAGGCCAACCTGCGCCTCGTCGTTTCGATCGCGAAGCGCTACGTCGGGCGCGGGATGCTGTTCCTGGACCTCATCCAGGAGGGCAACCTTGGCCTCATTCGTGCTGTTGAGAAGTTCGACTACGACAAGGGCTTCAAGTTCTCCACCTACGCGACGTGGTGGATCCGCCAGGCGATCACACGCGCCATCGCCGATCAGGCGCGAACGATCCGCATCCCTGTCCACATGGTCGAGACGATCAACAAGCTCATTCGCGTGCAGCGCGGACTGCTGCAGGAGCTCGGACGTGAGCCATCCGCCGAGGAGATCGGCAACCAGATGGAGATGACGGCCGAGCGCGTGCGGGAGATCCTCAAGATCTCGCAGGAGCCCGTGTCGCTCGAGACGCCGATCGGCGAGGAAGAGGACTCGCAACTCGGCGACTTCATTGAAGATGGCGAAGCGATCGTCCCGCCGGAGGCAGCGAGCTTCTCGATGCTGCAGGAGCAGTTGTCCAAGGTGCTCGACGGGCTGTCCGAGAGGGAACGCAAAGTCATCGAGCTGCGTTTCGGGCTCACGGATGGTCACCCCAGGACGCTCGAAGAGGTGGGGCGCGAGTTCGGCGTCACGCGTGAGCGTAT
>DATCIA010000045.1:0-5982 GCA_036508075.1 Coriobacteriia bacterium | reverse complement strand
GTCGGCAAGGACGGCGTCATCACCGTCGAGGAGTCGCAGACCTTCGGCATCGACATCGAGACCGTCGAGGGCATGCAGTTCGACAAGGGCTACGTGTCGATGTACATGATCACGGACCCGGACCGCATGGAAGCGGTCATGAGCGAGCCGTTGATCCTCATCGCCAACCAGAAGATCTCCTCGATCCAGGACCTGCTCCCGGTCCTCGAGAAGGTCATGCAGGCCGGCAAGCAGCTGCTGATCATCGCCGAGGACGTCGACGGCGAGGCGCTCTCCACCCTCGTGGTCAACAAGCTGCGCGGCACCTTCACCTCCGTCGCCGTCAAGGCGCCGGGCTTCGGTGACCGCCGCAAGCGCATGCTCGAGGACATCGCCATCGTCACCGGCGGCCAGGTCATCTCCGAGGAACTCGGCATCAAGCTCGATGGCGTGACGCTCGACATGCTGGGCCGCGCCAAGACGGTCAAGATCACGAAGGAGAACACCACCATCATCGACGGTGCCGGCGCCAAGGCCGACATCGACGGACGCATCAAGCAGATCAAGGCTGAGATCGAGCAGTCCGACAGCGACTTCGACAAGGAGAAGCTCCAGGAGCGTCTCGCCAAGCTGTCCGGCGGCGTGGCCGTCATCAAGGTCGGCGCGGCCACCGAGGTCGAGCTCAAGGAGAAGAAGCACCGCATCGAGGACGCCCTACAGGCGACCCGCGCGGCCGTCGAAGAGGGCATCGTCCCCGGCGGAGGCGTCGCGCTCATCAACGCCGCTCCCGCGCTGGACAAGCTCAAGCTCGCCGACGACGAGATGATCGGCGTCGCGATCATCCGCAAGGCCCTCGACGAGCCGCTGAAGACCATCGCGGCCAACGCCGGCTTCGAGGGCTCCGTCGTGGCTGAGAAGATCAAGGGCATGAAGAAGGGCGAGGGCCTGAACTCCGCCACCGGCGAGTATGGTGACCTCATCAAGATGGGCGTCATCGACCCGGTCAAGGTCACGCGCACGGCGCTGCAGAACGCGGCGTCCATCTCCGCGCTGATCCTGATCACCGAGACCACCGTCTCCGACATCCCGACCAAGGACGACGGCGGCGCAGCTGCCGCCATGGCCGGTATGGGCGGCGGGATGTACTAGGCGCCACCCGCGCCGCGTTCGCGTCATCACGAGGGGCCCCGGAGTCGACTCCGGGGCCCCTCTCGCGTGGCGCCGCGACCGCTTGGCGGCGGAGGTCGGCTAGACTTGTCGCACACCGCCGCGGCCGGCGGGTGCCGCCCCGGCATCGCGACGGGGGAGAGACGGAGCGGGCAACGTGCGGATCCTGATGGTCACCGATACCTACGCACCGGCGCGCAACGGCGTCGCGATGTGGGCGTCGCTGTCCGTCCGGGAGCTGCTGGCTCGCGGGCATGAGGCCGAGGTGCTCACCTACGCGCACGACCGCCGCGAACCCGGCGACGTGACCACCTACGAGCTCCCCGCGTGGATCGGGCTCGACTCGGACTTCAAGGTCGCTCCCATCCTCAGCGGCCTGCCGCGTGCGATGGACGGTAAGCGATGGGATATCGTGCACGTCCACCACCCCATCCTGCTGGGACCCGTGGGCGTCGATCTCGGACGTCGCTGCCGCGCCAAGGTCGTGTTCACCTGCCACTCCGTGTATACGGACTACCTCGACGAGTACTACTGGGGCCTCGGCCGGCCGTTCAAGCCGTGGCTCAATGCGAGCACCGCGCGTTTCGTGAACTCGTGCGACCTTGCGCTGGCGCCGTCGAGCCGCGTCGTGCGATGGTTGCGCGATTCCGGCGCGACCGCGCGTATCGAGATGCTCGAGGCGCCCGCGGACACCGATCGGATCCGGCGCTCGCCGAGGCCCGAGGCCCGTGCGGCGCTCGGCGTCGGCGACGGGCCGCTCGCCCTCTACGTCGGCCGGATCGCCGACGAGAAGCGCGTCGATGCGCTCGTCGACGAGTTTGCCGTCACCGCAGCCCAGATTCCCGATGCGCGTCTGGCGCTCGCAGGCCGCGGCGTGCGGGTCGGCTCGGTGAGGCGCCGGGCGGCGCGCCTGGGGCTCGCGGACCGCGTGCTGATGCTCGGCGCGGTGACGGGGGAGCAGCTGGGCCTGTGGTACTCCGCGGCCGACATCTCCGTGAGCGCGTCGCGCTCGGAGACGGGGCCGCTGACGGTGGTCGAAGCGATGTCATGCGGCACACCCACGGTCGCGCTGCGCGCCCCCGGGTTCGAGGACCGGATCGCCGATCGCGTCAACGGCGTGCTCGCCCCCGACCGCCCCGGCGCGCTCGGAGAGGCGATGGCCCGTGTCCTCGCGGATCCGGAGTTACGCGCGCGTCTGGCCGCGGGTGCGCTCGAGAGCGCGCCCCGATACACTCCCGCGGTCAACACCGAGCGCCTGATCGCCATGTACGAGCACCTGCTCGCCTGATATCCTGCCGCGGGGCCGCTGCCTGCGTGTGCAGTGGGTCCCGTCCGCACAACGACAAGTGAAGAGGACCCGTGTCGCTTTCCATCGGTATCGTCGGTCTGCCGAACGTGGGCAAATCCACGTTGTTCACGGCGCTGACACGCAAGACCGGTGTCGCCGCCAACTACCCCTTCGCCACCATCGAGCCCAACGTCGGTGTCGTCGCCGTGCCCGACCCGCGGCTCGCCCGGCTCGCCGAGCTCGTGACGCCCGACCGGATCGTGCCCGCCATCGTCGAGTTCGTCGACATCGCCGGCCTGGTCGCGGGCGCGAACGAGGGAGAGGGCCTCGGCAACAAGTTCCTCGCGAACATCCGCGAGACCGACGCCATCTGCGAGGTCGTGCGCTACTTCTCCGACCCTGACGTGATCCACGTGGAGGGGCGCGTGGACCCCGCCGGTGACGTCGAGACCATCCGGACCGAGCTGATCCTCGCCGACCTGGGAACCATGGAGAAGGCCATCCCGCGCCTCGAGAAGGAGGCGAAGCGCGACAAGGCGCTCGTCTCGAAGCTCGACCTGGCCCGGCGTGTAGAAGCGTGGATGGAGAGCGGGCACCGCGCCGCCCGCATGGAGATGACCCCCCAGGAACGCGAGTTGCTGCGCGACCTGCATCTGCTGACGATGAAGCCGATGCTCTACGTCGCCAACGTCGACGAGGGCGCGGTCGGCGTGCCGCTGAGCCCCATCGACGGCGTGACCCCGATCTGCATCTGCGCGAAGGTCGAGGCCGACCTCGCCGAGCTCGACCCCGCCGAGTCACAGGAGTACATGGACGAGCTCGGGATGAACGAGCCGGGCCTGGACACGCTCATCCACGAGGCGTATCGCCTCCTGGGGCTGCAGAGCTACTTCACCGCGGGACCCCTGGAGGTCCGCGCGTGGACCGTCCGCGTCGGCGCCAGAGCGCCTGAGGCGGCCGGCGTGATCCATACGGACTTCGAGCGCGGCTTCATCAAGGCCGAGGTCATCGCGTATTGCGACTACGACGCACTCGGCACGGAGGCCGCCGCGCGCGCCGCCGGCAAGCTACGGATCGAGGGCAAGGAGTACGTCGTCAAGGACGGCGACGTGATGCACTTCCGGTTCAACGTCTAGGTCCGGTCGCACCGCCGTTTCGCGTTGACCCTCCTGCCGCCGCGCGTTACCCTGTACGCACTCCGAATGCCGGGAGCGGTTCGCAGCCTCGCAGCAGTCCATCGCAGCACGCACGAAGACCAGGCGCTGAAGCCCTTCGCGACATCTTGACGCGGAAACGGGCATGCACCTGGTCTCGGTGTATATGCGGCCCGGCACGTCGGTCCACACGTAGATACGCGCACGGTGACATATAGAGGAGGCGCCCTTCATGGAAGTCGAGATCGGACGAGGGAAGACCGCACGCAGGGCCTATGGCTTCGATGACATCGCGATCGTGCCGTCGCGCCGCACCCGCGACCCGCGGGATGTGAACATCGGTTGGGAGTTCACCTTCCGCGGCCGGACCTACTCCTTCCCGCTCCCGATCCTCGCGTCCGCCATGGACGGCGTCGTCGACCCTGCCTTCGCGGTCACGCTGGGCAACCTCGGCGGCCTCGCGGTCCTCAACCTGGAGGGCATCCAGACCCGCTTCGAGGACGCCGATACCCAGCTCGATCTGATCGCCTCCTTCACCAAGGACGAGGCGACGGCCAAGATGCAGGAGCTCTACAAGGAGCCGATCAAGCCCGAGCTGATCACGCAGCGCGTCCGTGAGATCAAGGACGGTGGCGTGCTCGCCGCCGCCTCGCTCACGCCCCA
Organism: Coriobacteriia bacterium; assembly: GCA_036508075.1. GTDB lineage: Bacteria > Actinomycetota > Coriobacteriia > Anaerosomatales > PALSA-660 > PALSA-660. Next base: position 1,731 of record DATCIA010000045.1, on the reverse strand, counting down.
GAACGCTCCCAAGTACATCGAGGCCGCGCTGGCCGGCGGGCTCGACATCCTCGTCATCCAGGGCACCGTCGTCTCCGCCGAGCACGTGTCGAGCTACGACGAGCCGCTCGACCTGAACGCCTTCATCGCCGGTCTCGACATCCCGGTCATCGTGGGCGGTTGCTGCTCCTACTCCGGCGCGCTGCACCTCATGCGCACCGGTGCGATCGGCGTGCTCATCGGCGTCGGCCCCGGCCACGCGTGCACCTCGCGCCGAGTGCTCGGTATCGGCGTCCCGCAGGCGACCGCCATCGCGGACGCCGCGGCGGCCCGCATGCGCCACCTCGACGAGACCGGCGTCTACTGCCACGTCATCGCCGACGGCGGCATGCGCACGGGCGGCGACCTGGCCAAGGCCATCGCAGTGGGCGCCGACTCGATCATGATCGGCTCGCCGCTCTCCAGCGCCTCCGAAGCTCCCGGCCGCGGCTACCACTGGGGCATGGCGACCTTCCACCCCGAGCTTCCGCGCGGCACCCGCGTGCGCAGCGGCGTGAAGGGCACGCTGTCCGACATCCTGCTCGGCCCGGCCCACGAGAACGACGGCACTCTCAACCTCTGCGGCGGCCTGCGCACCTCGATGGCGACCTGCGGCTACGAGAACCTCAAGGCCTTCCAGAAGGCCGAGGTCATGATCGCGCCGTCGCTGCAGACCGAGGGCAAGGTGCTCCAGAACTCGCAGGGCGTCGGGATGGGCCGCTAGGTGCCGGAGAGCATCCCCACGGTCCTGGTCGTCGACTTCGGAGCGCAGTACGCGCAGCTCATCGCGCGGCGTGTCCGCGAGGCTCGGATCTTCTCGGAGATCGTGCCGTTCGATATCTCGGTGGACGAGGTGAAGCGCCGCGCACCCGCGGCGCTCATCCTTTCCGGCGGTCCTGCGAGCGTGTTCGCGGAGGGCGCGCCGCATATGGACCCGGCCATCCTGGAGCTCGGCATCCCGATCCTGGGCCTGTGCTACGGCATCCAGGAGATGGCGCTGCAGCTCGGCGGCGAGATCCCGCGCACCGATGTCGGCGAGTATGGCTTCGCCGAACTCACGGTCACGGACCCGGACTCGGCCCTCTTCGACGGCCTGCCGCTCACCCAGCAGGTCTGGATGAGCCACCGTGACTCCGTCGGCACCGTGCCGCAGGGCTTCACCGCAACCGCGCGCACCGGCACCTGCGCCGTCGCCGCGATGGAGGACGCGGAGCGCCGACTCTACGCAACGCAGTTCCACCCCGAGGTCGCGCACACGGCGCACGGTCAGGAGATCCTGAAGCACTTCCTCTACGACGTCGCGGGCATCGCGCCGACGTGGACCATGGTCAACATCATCGACGAGGCCGTCACCGAGATCCGCGCGAAGGTCGGCGATGCGAAGGTGATCTGCGGCCTGTCCGGCGGTGTCGACAGCTCGGTCGTCGCGGCGCTGCTGCACCGCGCGATCGGCGACCAGCTCACCTGCGTCTTCGTCGATCACGGTCTGCTGAGGCTCGACGAAGGCGAGGACGTGGTCCGCGTCTTCAGGGACCAGTTCCACATCGACCTCGTCCAGGTGCGCGCGGAGGACCGCTACCTGGAGTTGCTCCACGACGTCACGGACCCGGAGCTCAAGCGCCGGATCATCGGCGAGGAGTTCTGGCGGACCTTCTTCGCGGAGGCCACCGCGCTCGAGGGCGTCCGCTTCCTCGCGCAGGGCACGCTGTATCC
>DATCIA010000044.1:0-36179 GCA_036508075.1 Coriobacteriia bacterium | reverse complement strand
GGTCTGGGCGCCGCCCTCACCTTCGCTGCAGGCGGGACGGGCGCGGCCGTGCTTTGGGCGCCTCCGTTCGCCGCCTTCGCGGGCGCTCTGGCGACGATCCTGTTGGTGGCGGCGCTCGCCACGCGGCGGGGAGTGATGGAGACGCTCTCGCTGCTGCTGGCTGGCGTCGCCGTGTCCTACACGCTGGCGGCGCTCACGTCGTTCGTGCTGGTCGTTCGGCGAGAGCAGATGTCGCGCATCGTCTTCTGGATGATGGGCGGACTGCAGGGAGCGACGTGGCAGCAGGTCGGCATCGTCGGCGCGATGCTCGTCGCCGGGCTCGCCGTGGCGCTGGTCTACGCACGCGAGCTCAACATCATGCTGCTGGGCGACGAGCGTGCCGGCGAGCTGGGTGTCAACGTCGAGCGCGTGAAGCGCATCATCCTGGCCGCGGCGTCACTGGTGGTCAGCGCCGCCGTCTCGGTGAGCGGCCTGATCGGCTTCGTCGGACTCATGACGCCGCATGCGGCGCGCCTCGTGCTCGGTCCCGACCACCGGCTGCTGCTGCCGGCATCGGTCATCTCGGGCGCGATCGTCATGGTGCTGGCCGATCTGGTGGCCCGCGTGGCACTGGCTCCGGTCGAGCTTCCCGTCGGCATCGTGACCGCGCTTGCCGGCGGCCCGGTGTTCGTATGGCTGCTCATCCGGCAGCAGAAGGGCGCGGCGTTGTGAGCGCCGGACTCCGCTACGACGCGACGGCTGTCGGCTACGACGCTCCCGTGGTCTCCGGGGCGACCTTCGAGGTGCGCTCGGGCGAGATCGTCGGTCTGATCGGCCCCAACGGCGCCGGCAAGACCACGCTCATTCGCGCGGTCACGGGCGGAGCGCGCGTGTTCGGCGGGTCGATCGCCGTGGGGGAGTGCGCAGTCGGCTCCTACTCGCGCACCGAGCTCGCCCGCTTGGTCGCGGTGCTCCCGCAGACCGCTCCCTCGTCGTTCGCCTTCACCGCGAAGCAGTTCGTCGAGATGGGGCGCCACGCGCACGTCTCGCGCTTCGGCGACCTCGGCCCGCTCGACCACGCTGCTGTCGACCGGGCGCTGGCGCTGACCGACACGGGATCGCTGGCGGGCAGGCGCGTGGACGAACTGTCGGGCGGCGACCTCCAACGCCTAACGCTCGCGCAGGCCCTCGCGCAGGACCCGTCGGTGCTGCTTCTCGACGAACCCACGAGCCATCTCGACCTCAACCATAGGTTGCAGGTTCTCGACGTCGTCCGCTCTCTGGCCGACGGGGGCCTGGCCGTGCTCGCCGTGTTCCACGACCTGGACATGGCCGCCCGCTACTCCGACCGTCTCGTGGTGATCGCTGGTGGGGGAGTGGCCGTTCAGGGCAGCCCCGCCGAGGTGCTCACCCGCCGGACACTGGCCGACGTGTTCGGTGTGGCCGCCGTCATCGGCACCGACCCGGTCACCGGCACCGTGCAGGTCCTCCCGGTCGTGCGCTCCGAGGCCACCGCCGTGGCCGAGCGCGGCGTACGCGTGCACGTCGTGTCCGGCTCGGGGACGGGCGCCGCGATCATGCGTCGTCTCGTGCTCGAGGGCTTCGAGGTCTCCGCGGGAGCTCTCTCGGCCGAGGACACCGACGGAGCGGTCGCCGGCGCGCTCGGGCTGCCGATGCAGGAGATCGCACCCTTCGCGTCGATGACCGCGCAGGACGAGGCGGCGGCCCACGCGCTCGCCCGGATAGCTGAGGTGATCGTGGCCGTAGCGACGCCCTACGGGCCCGAGAACCTCGGCAACCTGCGGGCCGTCGCCGACCGTGCCGGCAAGACGGTGCTGGTGGGCACGATGACCGACGACATGGACTTCTCGCGCGGCGAGGCTTCCGCGCTGTGGAGCGGGCTTGCCGCATCGGGCGCCGCCGCATGTCCGGATCCCCGCGACCTGGTCCGCTGCATCGAGGAGGTGCTCGACCGATGAGCCTGGTGGTCCTGACCGGAGCCGTGCGCAGCGGCAAGTCCGCGCTCGCCGAGCGCCTCGCCGCCGAGCGCGGCAGTGAGGTCGTCGTCGCGGTCGCCGGATGGGACGGCGACGACGAGATGGCCCGCCGCATCGACGCGCACCGCTGCGCGCGCCCCGACTCATGGGCGACGCTGACCGCCGCAGCCGATCCCGCATGGTTGGCCGACGTTCCCGCGCACGCCGTCCTGCTCCTCGACTGCCTCGGAACGCTCGTCTCGCACGCCTGCTACGAGGCGATCGGCGACGCCGAGCAGGCGCCGCCCGAAGCTGAGGTGCTGATCTCCACACGTCTCGACGCGTTGCTCACCGCTCTGCTCTCCCGCAGCGGGGATACGATCGTCATCACCAATGAGACCGGATGGGGAGTGGTTCCCGCATGGCCCAGCGCACGCGTCTTCCGCGACGAGCTCGGCCGTGCCAACCGCCGCCTGATCGACGCCGCCGACGCCGCGTACCTCGTGGTGGACGGCCGCTGCCTCGACCTGACCACTTTGCCCGACCACCCGGAATGGCCCGATACCCGCAATGAGGGAGACCGATGAACGACCGCACCTACCTCGACGAAGCCATCGCCGCCATCCCCGCACCCGATGAGGCCTGGAGGGAGCGCGCCTGGGCGCGTCTCGATTCGCTCACCAAGCCGCCCCGCTCGCTCGGGCTGCTCGAGGAGGTCGCCCAGCGCATCGCCGTGCTCCAGCGCACGGAGCGCCCCTCCGTCCCGCGCAAGGCGATCGTGCTGATGGCCGGCGACCACGGCGTGACCGCGCAGGGCGTGTCTCCGTACCCGAGCGAGGTCACCACCCAGATGGTCGCCAACTTCTCGATGGGCGGCGCTGCCATCAACCAACTCGCGAAGCACGCGGGGGCGACGGTCCGCGTCGTGGACGTGGGCGTGGCCAACGAACTGCTCGTCACCGACGGCATCGTCCAGCGCCGGATCGCCGACGGCACTGCCGACATGAGTCTCGGTGCAGCCATGACCCGCGACCAGGCGCTCGCGGCCATTCGTGTGGGCATCGAGCAGGTCGTCGAACTTGCGCACGAGGGTCTCGACCTCGTGGGGACGGGGGAGATGGGCATCGGCAACTCGACCGCCGCGGCCGCCATCACCAGCGTCCTGACCGGCGTGGACGCCGCGGACGTCGTCGGTCCCGGCACGGGGCTGGACCCCGAGGGCGTGCGCCACAAGACCGAGGTCATCCGGCGTGCCATCGCCGTGAACGCTCCCGACGCCACCGACGCCCTCGACGTGCTCACCAAGGTGGGCGGGCTCGAGATCGCTGGACTTGCAGGTGTCGTCATCGGAGCCGCATCGCTCGGCATCCCGGTCGTCAGCGATGGCTACATCTCGGGAGCCGCGACGCTGGTCGCCCTCGGGCTCGCGCCGGCCGCGCGTCCCTGGGTCTTCGCGTCGCACCGCAGCTCGGAGCCGGGGCACCGGGTGGTGCTGAGGGCGCTCGGCCTGCGCCCCGTCCTCGACCTCGAGATGCGCCTCGGTGAAGGCACCGGCGCCGCACTGGCGATGGAGATCATGGACGCGGCCTGCGCCGTCATGAGCGGCATGTCGACCTTCGGCGAAGCCGGCGTCTCGGAGCGTGAGGACTGATGCCGGACACCCCGACCACCCGGCCCGCACCGCGCCCGCTAGAGGACCTCGCCGCCGCGATCGGTTTCCTGACGCTGCTCCCGATCGGCCGCGAATGGCCCAAGGGCACCACGCCGCGCTCCGTGGGTTGGTACCCCTGGGTCGGCTGGCTGCTCGGCGGCCTCGCGGCAGGCCCCCTTTGGCTCCTGATGCGCTACTTCGGGCCGTTCACCGGCTCCAGGGCACTGCTGGCCGCCGCGTGTGTCGTGTCGCTCTGGGCGCTTCTCACACGCTTCCTGCACTGGGACGGCCTGGCCGACTCCTTCGACGGCCTGTGGGGCGGCAACACGCGCGACCGTAGGCTCGAGATCATGCGGGACAGCCGCATCGGCTCCTTCGGCGCGGCCGCGATGCTGATAGCCGGGCTCCTCCAGGTCGCCGCCGTCACCGTCGTCATCGAGCGCGGCTCGCTGTGGGTGCTCGTCGCGGCGCCCGTGATCGGCCGCTTCGCCGCCGCGCTCGCCGCGTGGGAGCTCCCGAGCGCCCGCGCCGAGGGCCTCGGCCTCACGGCGATGGGCGCGCCGGGGCTCTACGAGAGGCTCGTCGCCGGTCTCGCCGGTCTCGCCCTGCTCGTCTTCGTGGTGTTCGGCCTGCCCTCGCACACGTTCGTCATCGTCGGCGCACTCGGCTTCATCGCCGGCATGTTGGTCCCGCGTGGGCTCGCCCGTCCGGTCGGGGGGATGACGGGAGACCTCTTCGGCGCTACCGTGCTCCTGGTCGAAGTGTGCGTCCTACTGGTCGGAGCAGTTGCCTAGATGAGCGACACGATCACCACCGGTTTCCACGCGACGCCCGCGCAAGGCATGCCCATCGAGGTGCTGATCGCCCGGCATCCGCAGGTGGTCGCCAACCTCGAGGGCCGGTTCGTGGGGACGGGGGAGTCCGCCTTCACCGGGCTGGGCCGGCGCCAGTGCGCCGAGCTGGCGGCGTACATCGCCGCGTGGGGCCCCACGTCCGTGCACGCGAGCCCGCGCACGCGTGCGCGCTCGGTCGCCGAGACGGCCGCGCGCCTGGCCGGCGTCGACCTCGTCGTCGACGAGGACCTGGCGGAGATCGACTTCGGCGCAGCCGAGGGGCTCACCTACGACGAGGCGATGGCGGCCGGAGTCACGATCGACCTGCTCCAGGGCCCTCCCGAGTCCAAGCCCTTCCGCGACGGCGAGACCTGGCGCGCCTTCGCGGCCCGCATCGCCGACGCCGCCCTCGACATCGAGGCACACGGCCCGCGTATCGCGGTCGTCGCGCATGGCGGCGTGGTGCGCGCGCTGCTGGCGCACTGGCTAGGTCTCCCCGAGCCCGCCGCTTGGAGATTCGCCGTGCCCAACGCCTCGGTCGCGACGATCACGCTCTGGGACGGCACCGGGACGCTGCGCACCTTCGGCGTCGAGCCGTGCGTCGATTGCGAGGCCGCCGAGTGAGGCGCCCGCGCTTCGACGGCGACGCGGCCATCTGGTTCGCGGTCGCGTACATGGCCGCAGCCTTCGGCCTGCTGCCCGTGATGGTCACGGCGCTCGCCGCCACGGGCGGTCCGCTGGGCAGCGTGGGCTACATGGCGGCCAACGCCGGCGTTCTGATCGCCGCCTACGGCGTGACGACCGCGCTCCTGGTCCGCGCGCACTCGTCCCGACGGCTGCTCGACCTGGTCTTCACCTTCTGGGTGCTCGGCATCGGATTCTCGCTCGCCGCAGCGCTGCTGCAGTTCATCGGCGCGCCGGCCGCCCCGACGACCGTCATCGGCACGCTGCTCGCGTCGCTCACGTTCGGCGCCGTGCAGATCATCGGCTTCGCGCCGCTGAAGCTCGCCGAGCCGGACGTCGGCGCCCTCCTCGGCGTACTGCTCGGATTCGCCGCGGGCAGGGTCTATCTCCGCATCAGGGGTCGCAAGAGCGGCGCCGCGGCGGATACGGGGGTGACGCCGATGCGCTTGCCATCGCCGACCTCACGCGACACAATCAACACCCACACCTGACGCACCGCTCCTCTCTCTCACGCGGGGCGGCGACAGGGGAGAGAGGACCTCGATGGACTGGGACGCGTTCATACGGCCTGAACTGCAGGGTATGACCGCGTACGCGCCCGGGCTGCGCCCGGAGCAGGTCGTCGAGCGCTCCGGCTGCGCGGACGTCCTCAAGCTCTCCAGCAACGAGTACCCGCTCGGCCCCACTCCGCAGGCCATCGAGGCCATGACGGCGGCGCTCGCCGATCTCAACCGCTACCCCGACGGCTCCTGCGAACCGCTGCGTGCGCGTCTCGCGCGGCACTGGGGCGTCGACGAAAGGTTCATCAACGTCTCCAACGGCAGCAACGAGCTGCTGCGCCTGCTCGGCTCCGCGCTCCTGCGCCCCGGTGACGAGGTGGTCTACGCCTGGCCGAGCTTCATCGTGTACCCGGCGGTGGCCGCCACGTTCGGCGCCGTGAAGGTACCGGTGCCGCTCGACGCCGATCTCCGGCACGACCTGCCCGCGATGCTCGCCGCCATCACGCCGCGCACGCGCATCGTGTTCCTGTGCAACCCCAACAACCCCACCGGCACGATCTACGAGCGCGAGCAGTTCCGCTCGTTCATGGCCGCAGTCCCGCCGCACGTGCTCGTGGTGGTCGACGAGGCGTACTTCGAGTTCGCCGACGACCCGTACTACCCTGACGGCCTCGACTTCTTCGACGGTGAGCTCCCGATCGCGGTGCTGCGCACCTTCTCCAAGATCTACTCGCTCGCCGGCCAGCGCGTGGGCTACGGGTTCCTGCCGGAGCCGCTGCGCGCCGCGCTCGACAAGGTCCGCGAACCCTTCAACGTCAACTCCGTCGGGCAGGCCGGCGCGCTTGCCTCGCTCGACGACCAGGTGGAGATCGTCCGCCGCAAGCACGAGAACCGCGAGCAGAAGACCTACCTCTATTCGTGCTTCGACCGGTTGGGAATCGGCTACGTGCCGTCCCAGGCCAACTTCGTCTGGATGAAGACGGAGCGACCGGTCGAAGTGTTCGAGGCGTTGCTCGGCGAGGGCATCATCGCGCGCGACTTCGGAGCCGCGCCCGCCCTGCGGCTGAGCATGGGTACCGAGCAGGACACGCGGCGCATCGAGGCCGCGCTCGAACGGATCGTGGAGCGGCTGGGTCGCATCTAGGCCCTCTTCCGCCCCCCGGTCCGCATACCGACAACGGACGGGAAGAAGGCCGCAACCATGCTCATCGTGATGAGGGACCACGCGTCCCCTGAAGAGATCCAGCACGTCGTCGACCACCTGCACACCTCCGGCGCCGAAACTCACCTGTCCCAGGGCGAGGTCAAGACTGTCATCGGCGTCATCGGCGAGCGCGAACTGATCTACACCCTCGACATGGAGGGCTTCGCCGGGGTCGCCGAGGTCATCCGCGTGCTGAAGCCCTACAAGCTGGTGGGCCGCGACTTCCAGTCGGAGGACACGGTCGTGAGGGTGGGCAACGCCTCGGTCGGCGGAGGCACGTTCGCCGTGATCGCCGGGCCCTGCTCCGTGGAGTCGCAGGACCAGATGATGACCGTCGCGCACGCCGTGAAGGCGGCCGGAGCGACGATGCTGCGCGGTGGCGCCTACAAGCCGCGGTCGAGCCCGTACGCCTTCCAGGGCATGGGCCTCGACGGGCTGAAATTGCTGCGCGCGGCCGGTGACGCCGCGGGCCTGCCCGTGGTGACCGAGGTCCTCGACGTCCGCGATGCCGAGACGGTGGCGGAGTGGGCGGACGTCCTCCAGGTGGGCGCGCGGAACATGCAGAACTTCAGGATGCTCGAGGAGCTGGGGCGCATGGACAAGCCGGTGCTGCTCAAGCGCGGCCTGTCGGCGACCATCGAGGAGGTGCTCTCCAGCGCCGAGTACATCCTGAAGGGCGGCAATCGGGACGTCATTCTGTGCGAGCGCGGCATCCGCACGTTCGAGACGTACACGCGCAACACGCTGGACCTCGCCGCTGTCGCCGCGTTCAAGATCCTCACGCACCTTCCCGTGATCGTCGACCCCTCGCACGCCACGGGCCGCCGCGACCTGATCGCGCCGATGTGCCGCGCGTCCGTGTGCGCCGGCGCGGACGGCCTGATCGTCGAGGTGCATCCCGACCCCGAGCACGCCAAGTGCGACGGTCCGCAGTCGCTCGACATCCCGGCGTTCGAGGCGCTCTCGTCTTCGCTTACGTCGCTGGTGGAGTTCGAAGGGAAGAAGCGGTGACCGGCTCGTTCGAGCGCGTCGTGATCATCGGCGTCGGACTGATCGGCGGATCGCTGGGCGCTGCGCTCAAGGCGGCGCCGGACGCGCCGCACGTGACGGGCGTTGCCCGCGACGAGCGCACGCGTGAGATCGCCCTGGAACGCGGGGTGCTCGACGAGGCCGTCGCTCCGGCAGATGCGGACGGGGCGTTGCTCGCAGCCGACCTCGTCGTGATCGCCACCCCCGTCAGCGCAGCGGAGGAGTGGCTCGCGCGGCTTGGGGAGCTCGACTACGCTGGCGTGGTCACCGACGTCGCGTCCACCAAAGCGGCTATTACCGCCGACGCGGCGCGCCTGCTCGGCGGCGGCGCCACCTTCATCGGCGCCCATCCCATGGCGGGCTCGGAGCGCAGCGGCGTCGAAGCCGCGGATCCCGAGCTGTTCCGCGGCGCCTACTACGTTCTGTGTCCGCTGGAGGGCACTCCGGCCGACGCCTACAGCGCGCTGCACCACCTGGTGACCTCGATCGGCGCCCGCGCCATCGCCGTCTCACCCGACGCGCACGACCGCGCCGTCGCCGCGATCAGCCACGTCCCGCACGTGACCGCCTCGGCGCTCACCAACCTCGCCGCGGCCCGCGTGGATGACGGCGAGGACGTCCTGCGCCTGGCCGCGGGCGGGTTCAAGGACATGACACGCATCGCCGCCGGCTCTCCCGAGCTGTGGACCGGCATCTGCATGGACAACCGCGACGCCGTGATCGCGGCGCTGGCCGACCTTTCAGGTCAGCTCGAGGGGTTCGCGGCGCTTCTCGCGTCCGGGGACCGTCCCGGGTTGCGCGACTGGCTCGACCGCGCGGCGCAGGTGCGGCGCGCGCTGCCCGCACGCTGGGTGCCCGCGTCCGCGCGCCTGCACGAGCTGACCGTCGCCATGACCGACCGCCCCGGCGCCGTGAGCACGGTCACGCAGGCCGCAGCGCGCGCCGGCTGCAACATAGAGGACATCGGGATCGACCACGTCACCGAGGACACCGCGCTGCTCAGCATCGTGCTGACCGACGAGGGAGACGTCGAGGCCCTTGTCGCGGGTCTGCGTGCGGACGGCTTCGACGTGACGTTCACTCCGCTCGATGCGGAGGGCCAGGCATGATCTTCGGCGCGCTTCCGGCCACCGGCCCGTTGCTCGGCGCCGTCAGGGTGCCGGGCGACAAGTCGATCTCGCACCGCGCGGTGCTGTTCGCCGCGATGGCCGACGGGACGAGCCGCCTCGCGGGCGTGCTCGACTCCGCCGACGTCCGCTCGACGCTGGGAGCGGTCTCCGCGCTCGGCGCCACGGTGAGTGTTGCCGGCGGGGGAGCCGACGGTCTCGATGTGACAGTCGCGGGATGGGGGAGCCGCGGGCCGCAGGAGCCGCCCGGTGCGCTCGATTGCGGCAACAGCGGCACCACCTGCCGCCTGCTGATGGGCGTGCTGGCGCCGTGGCCGATCACCGTCGTGCTCGATGGCGACGAGTCGCTGCGCAAACGGCCGATGCGCCGCGTCACGGATCCCCTTACCTCGATGGGCGCGCGGTTCGACACCCGCGACGGCCGCCTCCCGGTCACGGTCCACGGAGCGCCGCTCCGCGCCCTGCGCTACGAGTCGCCGGTCGCGAGCGCCCAGGTCAAGACCGCCGTGCTGCTCGCGGGCCTCGGCGCGCAGGGCGTGACGACGGTCATCGAACCGGCGCCGAGCCGCGACCACACCGAACGTCTGCTGCCCGCGTTCGGCGTGGGTGTCACCTGCGACGCCGCTGCTCTGTCGTGCTCGGTCACGGGCCCCACCGGCCTCGAGGCCTCTGACGTCGCAGTGCCCGCCGACCCTTCGTCGGCCGCGTTCATCGTGGGCGCCGCGCTCCTCGTCCCCGGCAGTGACGTGATCCTGCGGGACGTGGCGCTCAACCCCACGCGCACAGGATTCCTGCGCGTGCTCGAGCGCATGTGCGCGCGTGTGACGACGACCGTGGAGCGCGCCGCCGGCGCGGAACCCACCGGCACCGTCGAAGTCACCTTCTCCGGGGACCTGCGGGCGACGACCGTCAGCCCGGATGAGGCCCCGTCGCTGATCGACGAGATCCCGCTCCTGGCGGTCGTGGCGTGCTCCGCTACCGGCGTGACGCGCTTCGAGGGCGTCCGCGAGCTCCGCGTGAAGGAGTCCGATCGCCTCGAGGCCATCGCCGAAGGCCTCGGCGCCCTTGGTGCGACCGTGCGCTCCGGCGACGACTGGCTCGAGGTCGAGGGCCCGACGCAGCTGCATGGCGGCACCGTCTCGAGCCTCGGGGACCACCGGCTCGCCATGGCGTGGGCCGTGGCCGCGCTCGCTGCGGACGCGCCGGTCGAGATACCCCTGTGGGAGGCCGTGGACGTCTCGTACCCGGGCTTCGCGAGCGATCTGGCGGCGCTGGTGCGCACCTGAACCCGCCCGCCAGCGACCCGAGCGCCGTCTGCTACGCTTCACAGGCGCACACCGCGCACACCGCAAAGGAGCACGTGCATGATCGTTGCCATCGACGGCCCCGCGGCCTCCGGCAAGTCCACCGTCGCGAAGCTGCTCGCATCCCGACTCGGTCTGGCGTACCTCGATACGGGAGCGATGTACCGCGCGATCGCGGTCGAGGCGCTGCGGCGCGGCATCGACCTGGCCGACGCGGACACGCTGACCGCTCTCTCGCATGAGGTCACGGTCTCGTTCGAGCACGAGCCGGGTGTCCCGCTTCCCACGAAGGTCCTCGTGGACGGCCGGGACGTGACACACGAGATCCGCACACCCGAGGTCGACGTGGCCGTGAGCCCGGTCTCCGCCGTGGCGGGTGTGCGCGCCGCGATGGTCGAGCAACAGCGCCGCATGGCCACGGAGGCGCCCAACACCGTTCTCGAGGGCCGCGATATCGGCACCGTGGTCTTCCCGCATGCCGAGGCCAAAGTGTTCCTGACCGCCGGAGTCGAGGAACGCGCCCGCCGTCGCACGATCGACATGATCCAGCGCGGCGTCGAGATGACGCAGTCCGACGTCCGGGACAAGTTGATGTCACGCGACAGCTACGATTCGAACCGCGAGGCCTCACCGCTGACCTGCGCCGACGATGCCGTCGTCATCGATACGACCGGCATGACGATCGACGAGGTCGTCGATGCGATCACCGGCCTCCTGGAGGCGCGCAGGTGAGCCGCGTCGCCAAGCCACCGCGCGTGTTCTGGCTGGCGCACACCCTGCGCGTGACCGTCGGCGCGCTCATCTCGGTGGCGTTCCGCACGAAGGTCGTCGGCCGCGAGAACCTGCCGGCCACCGGCGGGGTCGTGCTCGCCGGCAACCACATCTCGTATGCGGACCCGGTGCTGCTGTGGATCCGATCCCCGCGCCCCGTCCACTTCATGGCGAAGTCCGAACTATGGCACGTCACCATCGTCGGGTGGTTCCTCGACCAGGTATGGGCGTTCCCGGTCAACCGCGGCGCCTCCGACCGCACGGCGCTCGCCAAGGCGGCCGACTACCTCGCAGCGGGCGAGCCGGTGGGTATCTTCCCCGAAGGGACGCGTAACCGCGACGGCGAGGCCGAGGCCCAGGGCGGAGCGGCGTTCGTGGCCCTGCGCGCCGGCGTCCCGATCGTACCCGTGGGAATAGCCGGGACGGACCGCATCTCGCCGAAGGGCTCGAAGGGCATCCGTTTCCCGAAGGTCGTCATCTCGATCGGTGAGCCGATCGATCCGGCGGCGTTCGAGGGCGGGCGCAAGGAACGTGTCGAGGCGATCACGGTGGCCATCATGCGCCGGATCGGCGAAGAGCTCGCACGCGCACGGGAGGTGGCCGGCTCGTGAAGGTGACGGTCGCACGGCACGCGGGCATCTGCTACGGCGTGGAGCGCGCTCTGAAGCTGGCCGACGAGGCCGCGGCCACCGGGCGCACCGTCCACACCCTCGGCCCTCTGATCCACAATCCCCAGGCCGTCGAGGCGCTGCGCTCGCGCGGCGTCGAGGTGGCGAACTCGCTGGAGGAGGCGGGCGAGGGGATCCTCGTCATCCGCTCCCACGGTGTCGACCCGGCCATCATCGAGGACGCGGTCGCCCGCGGACTCGAGGTCATAGACGCGACGTGCCCGTTCGTCTCCAGCGCTCAGCAGGCCGCGGCGCAGCTGAAGGCCGACGGCTACACCGTGATCATCGTCGGGGAGGCCGACCATCCCGAGGTCGAGGGGATCGTCGCGCACACCGGCGGGGACGCCCTGGTCGTGGAGGAGGTCTCCGACATCCCGGAGCGGCTGCCGTCGCGCAAGGTCGGCATCGTCGTCCAGACCACCCAGTCGCTCGAGCGCCTCAACCAGGTCGTCGAGGCGCTGATGCCGCGCGTCAGCGAGCTGAAGGTGCACAACACCATCTGCTCGGCCACGGGCAAGAACCAACGCAGCGCCCAGGAACTCGCCGGATCCGTCGACGCCATGGTGGTCGTCGGCGGACACAACTCGGGCAACACCTCGCGTCTGGCGGAGATCTGCCGCTCCGTCAACCCGCGCGTGCACCTCGTCGAGACCGCGGACGAACTCGACCCGGCATGGTTCGAGGGAGTGCACACGGTGGGTGTCTCGGCGGGCGCATCGACACCTGACGAGCAGATGGCGGGCGTCGTCACGGCGATCGAGGCGATGTCGGATGACGTATCCCACTGAGGTCGGCGCTGCGGGCCCCGGGGGCCGCATCGCCTCCGTCGAGCCTGACGGTCCGGCCGCGCTCGCGGGTCTGGAGCCCGGCGACATCATCGTCTCCGTCGAGGGCGAGCCGCCGCGCGACGTGATCGACTGGATGTGGACCGCCGACGGCGACAGTGTCGCGTTGCGGGTCCGCGACGCGCGCGACGTTGAGCGCGACGTCGTACTCGAACGCGACTGGGACGAACTGTGGGGCCTGGAGTTCGACGGCGTGGTGTTCGACGGGATCCGCGAGTGCGACAACGCGTGCTCGTTCTGTTTCGTCGCCCAGCTTCCGCCGGGCATGCGTTCGTCGCTCTACGTGCGCGACGACGACTTTCGCCTCTCGTTCCTGTCCGGCAACTTCGTCACGCTCACCAACCTGGCTGACGAGGACGTCGACCGCATCATCGGGCAGCGCCTCAGCCCGATGCACGTCTCGCTGCACGCGGTCGACCCCGATGTCCGCCGCAGCCTGATGTGCCCAACCAGCGACGACCGGGCCCTCGAGTTCTTCGAAAGGCTGCTCGCGGCGGGCATCGTGTTGCACGTCCAGATCGTGCTCGTCCCCGGCGTAAACGACGGCGATGTGCTCGAGCGCTCGCTGGAGTGGCTCTCCCGGCGCGAAGGCGTGGAGTCGGTGGGCGTGGTGCCCGTCGGGATGACGCGCTATCAGTCCCGTATCACCGCGGGCTACGACACCCCTGCGGCCGCGGCGGCCGTCCTGACGCAACTCAGGCCGTGGCGCGAGCGCAAGCGCACCGACCTCGCGTGGGTATACGCAGCCGACGAGTTCTACCTGGCTGCGGGCGAGCCGCTTCCTTCGTGGGACGACTATGACGACTTCCCGCAGTTCGAGAACGGCATCGGCATGGTGAGGGCATTCATCGACGAGACGGGGGAGGCCCTTGACGAGCTGCCTGAGGCGGCCGGCTCCGCGCCCGACGATTCACCCTGCGTCACGCTGGTCACGGGAACGTTGTTCGCGCCCGTGCTGCGCGCGCTGGCGCCCGCGCTTGCGCGCACGGGATGTCAGATAGAGGTGCTCCCGGTCCCGAACGACCTGCTCGGCGGGAACGTGAACGTGGCGGGCCTGCTCGGCGGCGGAGACATCGCCGCAGCGGTCGGGTCGCACCGCGATGAGGCGACTGTCTTCCTCGTCCCCGACGTCGCCGTGAACGACGACGCACTGTTCCTCGACGACCTGACGATCGCCGGCGTGGCCGCAGCGGCAGGAAGTGACGTTCGTCTGGTATCATGCGACGCCGCGGGTCTGGTCTCGGCACTCCTCGAACTGTCCACCGCCAAGAGCGGGTGATCCCTATGTCGCTTCCCATCGTCGCCGTCGTCGGCCGTCCGAACGTCGGCAAGTCGACTCTCGTCAACCGCCTCGTGCAGGGTTCGGACGCCATCGTCCACGCCATGCGCGGGGTCACGCGCGATCGCAGCTACCACCGCACCGACTGGAACGGCCGCGAGTTCATGCTCATCGACACCGGTGGCATCGAGCTGGTGACCGACGACGCGTTCGGTGAGTCGATCCGCAAGCAGGCGATCATGGCTGCCGAGGAGGCCGACGCGATCCTGTTCGTGGTCGACGGCCAGGCGGGCATCACGGCCGGCGACCAGGACGTCGCTCGCATCCTGCAGCGCAGCGACCGGCCCGTGTTCCTCGTGGTCAACAAGTCCGACAACCCGGGCAACGCCAACGACACCTTCGAGTTCTGGAACCTGGGCATCGGCGAGCCCTGGCCGATCTCGGCGCTCCACGGTCACGGCACCGGCGACTTGCTCGACGACCTGGTGAAGATCCTCCCGGAGAGCGAGACGGTCTCCGACGAGGGCGAGATCGGCATCGCCATCATCGGTCGCCCGAACGCCGGCAAGTCGTCGATCTTCAACGGCCTTATCGGCGTTGAGCGTTCGATCATCAGCCCCGTCGCCGGAACGACCCGTGACTCGATCGACACGGTCGTCGAGCGTGACGGCAAGCGCTACCGCCTCGTGGACACGGCGGGGCTTCGCCGGCAGTCGAAGATCGACGAGTCCGTCGAGTACTACAGCTTCGTGCGCGCGATGCGCGCCATCGACCGCGCGCAGGTGGCGCTGCTGGTCGTCGACGCGTCGATCGGCATCACCGACGGTGACCAGCGCGTCGCCCGGTTCGCCGAGGAGCGCGGCTGCGCGATCGTCGTGCTGCTCAACAAGTGGGACCTGCTCACCGACGACGACGCCCGGGGCGCCGTCGAGGACGACATCCCCCGCAAGCTCGGCTTCATCGACTACGCCCCGCTGCTGCGCACGTCGGCGATGACCGGTCGCGGCATCGCCAAGATCTTCGACATGATCGATGTCGTCTACGGCAACTTCATGCAGGACGTCACCACGTCCAAGCTCAACCGCTTCCTGAGCGACCTTCGCGAACACGGTCACACCATCTCGCGCAGCGGCGCGCAGCTCCGCGTCAAGTACGGCACCCAGACGCGCAACGGACCTCCGGGCTTCACCTTCTTCGCCAACCACCCCAAGCTGGTCGACGAGAACTTCAAGCGCTACCTCGAGAACCGTATGCGCGAGGCGTTCGACTTCACCGGAACGCCGGTGACGTTGAAGTTCCGGCAGAAGGACTGAGCCCGGTGATCGAGATCGTCGTGCGGGTCGTCGTCGCCGTGGGCTTCGCCTACCTCATGGGAGGCATCCCGTTCGGGGTGATCGTGGGTCGACGCCTCGGCGTCGACATCACGGCCCTTGGCTCGGGCAACACCGGTGCCACCAACGTGTTCCGCTCGCTGGGCTGGCGTCCCGCACTCGTGGTGGCGCTCCTCGACGTCGCCAAGGGGGCCGTTCCGGCGCTCGCCGCGCGCTTCCTGCTGGCGGACGCCGCGTGGGGCGTCGACGCGCGCGACCTGCTGACGATCTCGGTCGGCGCGGCTGCGATGGCCGGCCACATGTTCTCGCCCTACTTCAGGTTCCGTGGCGGCAAGGGCGTGGCCACGGCCGCCGGTGGGATCCTCGTGCTGATGCCGGAGGCGTTCTTCGTGCTCCTGGTCGTCTTCGTGCTCCTCATACTCATCACGCGGATCGTCTCCGTCTCCTCGATACTCACCGCGTTCGCGTTCCCGGTGGCCATCGCCCTTCTCTATCACGATCGTCCCGTGCTCTTCGGGTTCGCGATCGTCGCGGTCGCGCTGATCGTGTGGTCGCACCGGGCCAACATCGGCAGGCTGCTGCGCGGCGAGGAGCCGAGGATTACCATGGGACGGCCAACACAAGGTTCGGACAAGGAGCAATCGTGACGAAGGTCGCAGTCATCGGAGCCGGCTCGTGGGGCACTTCAGCGTCATGGCTTCTGGGCGGCAAGGGCCATGAGGTCTCCCTGTGGGCGCGTGAGCCCGAGATCGCCGAGGGCATCAACACGACCCACCACAACCCCATGTTCATGAGCGACATCACGCTCCCGGACGCCGTCGTCGCCTCGCACGACATCGAGCGGGTCCTCGATGGCGCGGAGGCGGTCGTCATGGTGACGCCGAGCGTCGGTGTGCGTGGCACCGCCGAGTCCATGAAGCCGTTCCTCGGCCAGAACGTGCCCGTCGTCATCCTGAGCAAGGGCGTCGAGAACGGCACGCTCATGCTGATGACCGAGGTCCTTGAGGACGTGCTCGGCAACCGCGAGCGCCTCGCCGGGCTGTCGGGCCCCAACCACGCTGAAGAGGTGGGGAAGGGAGTGCCGTCCGCGACGGTCGTCGCCAGCTACGACCCGGACGTCGCGCGCCTGTTCCAGGACATCTTCATGACCCGGTTCTTCCGCGTGTACACCAATCGTGACGTCATCGGCGTCGAACTGTGCGGCGCCAGCAAGAACGTCATCGCGGTCGCGGCCGGCATGTCGGACGGCCTCGGCTACGGGGACAACACGAAGGCCACGCTCATGACGCGCGGGTTGGCCGAGATGAGCCGCCTCGGGCACGCGATGGGCGCCAACCCGCTGACCTACATGGGTCTCGCCGGGGTCGGCGACCTGATCGCCACGTGCACCTCGAAGAACTCCCGCAACCGCGGCCTTGGCGAGTTCATCGGCCTCGGCGGCACCCTCGAGGGTTATCGCGCGCAGACCAATATGGTCGCCGAGGGCGCTTTCGCCTGCATCGCCGTCGAGGAGCTCGGCCTGCGTCTGGGCGTCGAACTTCCGATCACCCGCCAGGTGCGCGCCGTCCTCTACGAAGGTTGTCCGCTCGAGGTGGGGGAAGAGGCGTTGCTGGGCCGTGCCGCTCGCGACGAGCTCCACGGCCTCGGGCTGCTCGACGACTGACCTTCCGCGCACGCTCGCTTCAGAGGAGACGAACGTGGCCGACCGCATCCTGATGGCTCCGTCGATCCTTTCGGCCGACTTCACGCGTCTGGCGGAGGCTATCGAGTTCGTTGAGGGCGCGGGCGCCGACCTTGTCCACGTCGACGTGATGGACGGCCACTTCGTCCCGAACCTCACGATCGGGCCCCCGGTCGTCCGCGCGCTCAAGCGCGTCGCGACCCGCCCGCTCGACATCCACCTGATGATCGACAACCCGGGCACCACCGTCGACTGGTACCTCGACGCGGGCGCCGACTGGGTCACCGTGCACGTCGAGACGTGCCCCTACCTGCAGAAGATGGTCCAGCGCATCCACGCGGCGGGCGCTCATGCGGGAATGGCGCTCAACCCCGCTACTCCCGCAACCGCTCTCGAGGAGGTCATCGCCGACCTCGACATGGTGCTGGTCATGAGCGTCAATCCCGGCTTCGGCGGTCAGTCGTTCATGAGCGAGGTCGTACCCAAGATCGCCGAGGTCGCGGCCATGATCGCCGCGAGCGGCTCTCACGCGGTGATCGAGGTGGACGGCGGCATCGACGAGCACACCGCGCCGATCGTGGCGGCAGCCGGGGCGCGCATCCTGGTGGCCGGCAACGCGATCTTCGGACGTGAGGACCGGGCCGCTGCCATGCAGGCGATCCGTGCGGCGGGCGAGCGGGCGATCGCCGGTGGCTGACCTGGGCAACTCGATTCGCGACATCACCTCGCGGTTCATCGGCCCCGAGGGGCTGGGCCGTTACAAGACCGTGCGCTCGGAGCGGCTCGCCGGGGTCTCCCGTCTGTCATGGCGGGAGTTCTGGCGGGATCTCGGGTTCCGGTTCCTGATCGCCGGCGCCATCGTCGCCGTCGTCGCTGTGACCATCGCGCTGATCAACCTCTTCCGCTGATGGCGAGCCATCCCGCTTCCTGCTAAGGTATCCACACGTTCTTCAGGGCGGGGTGAGATTCCCCACCGGCGGTGAAAGCCCGCGAACCCCTCGCGAGAGGGGCCGATCCGGTGAGACTCCGGGGCCGACGGTAGAGTCCGGATGGAAGAAGAAGGTTCCGTACGATGACGCGTCTTTTCGGCGACGCGTACGTGTCCGTCTCGGACCCGTACCTGCGTCGCGCCATCGAACTCGCAGAACTCGGCCGCGGCTGCACCGCGCCCAATCCAGTGGTGGGCTGCGTCCTCGTGCGTGACGGCTCGATCGTCGGCGAGGGTTGGCACGAACGCGCCGGAGGCCCGCACGCCGAGGCCGCCGCCCTCACCGCGGCGGGGACGTCCGCCCGTGGCGCCACCGCCTACGTCACGCTCGAGCCCTGCTCGCACACCGGCCGTACGGGCCCGTGCGCGGACGCGCTCGTGAGCGCGGGCGTCTCCCGTGTGGTCATCGGACTGCCCGACCCCAGCCCCGTTGCGTCCGGCGGCGCCGAGGTCCTGCGCCGCGCGGGCGTAGAGGTGGAGTTCGCCGCGGACCCCGCGCCCTTCGCGGCGCTCAACGAAGAGTGGTTGTGCCGCGTGGCGAGCGGCCGCCCGTTCGTGCGCGTGAAGGTCGCGCTCACGCTCGACGGCCGGCCCGCTCTCGCGCACGGCGTGCGCAGCGCCCTCACGGGCCAGAGCGCCCGGGACTTGACCATGCGCCTGCGCCGCGAGGCGGACGCGATCCTGGTCGGCGCCAGCACCGTGGCCGTCGACGACCCGGCGCTGACCGCGCGCGACGCCGACGGTTCGCTCGCCCCGCATCAACCGCGCCGCTACGTGCTCACACGCACGGAGCAGCCCTCGGCCGAGTCGCGCATGTTCCACGATGGCGCCGGGCCGGTGGGGGTCCTCGTCCCGGACTCGCTGCGGCTCGAGAGCGCACTGGGTGCGGCTGGAGCGCGTTGCGTGCCGTGGGACGCCTCAGCGGGGCTCCGGGAGGCCTTCCGCGCTCTTGGGGACGACGACGTGGTCTCCCTGCTGGTCGAACCCGGTCCGCGCCTGTTCAGCGCGCTGATCGCGTCATCGCTCATCGACGAGCTCATCGTGCTGCACGCCGGGGGCCTCGCGGGCGAGGAAGCACCCCCGCTCTATGTGGGAGAATCGCAGGACGACCCCTCGACTCTGCAGCGCGACTTCCGCGCGGTCGGGGCCGGCATCGTGGGGAGCGACGCCGTCACGGTCTGGCGCGCGCGCCGCGTGGTATCCGAGTAGGGAACGGTTCGGTCCGCACCAGTTCACCGAAGGAGTCGAGAGAACATGTTCACCGGGATCATCGAGAGCAAGGGGATCGTCGCTCGGACCGAGCGCGTCGGGGGCGGGATGCGCCTCGAGCTCTACGCGCCCGACTTCGGACGCGACATGACCATCGGCGACTCCGTGGCGGTCGACGGCGTGTGCCTCACCATCGTGAAGTTCCTGCGCGGGTCGTTCGTCGTGGACGTCAGCGACGAGACCATGCGCCGTTCGACCATCGTCGACCTGCGCCAGGGCTCCAACGTCAACCTCGAACGCGCGCTGCGCCTGTCGGACCGCCTTGGCGGGCACATCGTCAGCGGCCACGTCGACGCGGTCGGGACCATCTCGATGCGCCAGGCGGCCGGCAACTCGACCCTCTACCGCTTCACCGCTCCTCCCGAGGTCCGCGAGTTCCTCATCGAGAAGGGCTCCGTCGCCGTCGACGGCATCTCGCTCACCGTCGCGCGGTTGTTCGACGACGGCTTCGGCGTGGCGGTCCTGCCCCTGACCGACGAGGCGACCACCCTCGGCGGCAAGCCGATCGGCGCGAAGGTCAACTTGGAGACGGACATGTTCGCCAAGTACGTCCAGCGCTACGTCCGCACCTACATGGGCATGCCCGAGGCCGGGGACGCCAAGCCGGCCAAGCGCGGGTTGGGCGACATGCTCAAGGATCTCGGTGAGGGCCGGTGACCCCTGTGGACCCCATGTTCGCGACCATCGACGAGGCGATCGAGGAGATCCGCGCCGGGCGGATGCTCATCGTCGTGGATGACGAAGACCGCGAGAACGAGGGCGATTTCGTCATGGCGGCCGACCGCGTCACGCCCGATGCCATCAACTTCATGATCACCAACGGCCGCGGCCTTGTGTGCGTACCGCTGTCCGCGGACCGGGTGGACGCGCTCAAGATCCCGCCGATGGCCCACACCAACACCTCGGAGCAGGGCACGGCGTTCCACGTGTCGGTGGGCGCGAAGGGCCGCATCACGACGGGCATCTCCGCATCCGACCGCGCCGTGACCGTGCGCGCGCTGGTCGACCCGGCCACGCACCCGGAGGACCTCTCGATGCCCGGGCACGTCTTCCCGTTGCGCGCCCGTCCGGGCGGCGTCCTGGAGCGTGCCGGCCACACCGAGGCCGCCACCGATCTGGCGCACATGGCCGCGTTCACGCCCGCCGGGGTGATCTGCGAGATCATCAACGAGGACGGCACGATGGCCCGCCGGCCTCAGCTCGAGGAGGTCGCGAAGCGCTTCGGCCTCAAGATGGTCACCGTCGCGGACCTCATCCGCTACCGCCGTCGCACCGAGCGCCTCGTCGACCGTATCGCCACCGTGAAGCTCCCGACGGCGTGGGGCGAGTTCACCGGTTACGGCTACGAGAGCCGCGTCGACCACACCACGCACCTCGCGCTCGTCGTCGGCGATGTCGCACACTCGAAGAACGTGCTGGTGCGCGTCCACTCGGAGTGCCTCACCGGCGACGTCTTCCACTCGTTGCGCTGCGACTGTGGCGCCCAGCTGGACGAGGCGCTGCGCCGCGTGCAGGAGGAGGGGACGGGCGTGGTCCTCTACATGGTCGGCCACGAGGGTCGCGGCATCGGACTGGCCAACAAGCTGCGCGCCTACGAACTGCAGGAGGCCGGCGCCGACACGGTAGAGGCCAACGAGGCGCTGGGCTTCCCGGCGGACCTGCGGGACTACGGGATCGGGGCTCAGATCCTCGTGGACCTCGGTGTCACGACGATGCGCCTGATGACCAACAACCCGAAGAAGATCAGCGGTATCCAGGGCTACGGTCTGGAGATCACCGAACAGGTGCCGCTCGAGATAGCCTCGGGGCCGGACAACATCAAGTACCTGCGCACGAAGAAGGACAAGATGCGCCATCGACTCGACCTGGGCGATGCGGCGCGCGCCAAAGCGAAGGAGGAGCTGTGACCGTCTTTGAAGGTGACCTGATCGGATCGGGGCTGAAGGTCGGTATCGTCGTCAGCCGGTTCAACGAGCTGCTGTCGTCACGTCTGCTGGGTGGGGCGCTCGACGCGCTGAAGCGCCACGACATCCTCGAGGACGCCATCGACGTGGCGTGGGTCCCCGGGGCGTTCGAGATCCCGCTGGTGGCCCACAAGATGGCGGCATCCAAGAAGTACGACGCCGTGATCGCGCTCGGCGTGATCATCCGCGGGGCGACCCCGCACTTCGAGTACGTGGCGTCCGAGGTGTCGAAGGGCGTCGCCAACGCGTCGCTGCAGACGGGCGTTCCGGTGATGTTCGGCGTCGTCACAGCTGACTCCATCGAGCAGGCCGTGGAGCGCAGTGGCACGAAGCAGGGGAACAAGGGCTGGGACGTGGCGATGGCCGCCATCGAGATGGCGAACCTGCTCAAGAAGTTCTAGCCGGACCTACCCGCCACAAAGGCAGAAGCCCCGACGCGCGCCTGCGCTTCGGGGCTTCCTGCGTTCCCGGGGGAGTGGATCCGGAGGGTCCTCGTCACCCTGTGACTATCGACCGCGGGTCCTCACCCTTTGCGTCATTCGAAGGTCCTCCCCCCGAAGACGTGGGAGGACAAACTAACACGGCCCCCGGCTCGGGCGCAACGGGCCGGACCTGCGACGCGCCGGGCGGTCGCCGATGGCCGCGGGACGGGCTGAATAGGGGAGCGAGCGGCGTATCGTGCACGCGCTGCGGCGTCGGCGGGTCGCGCGAGCGTCGCCTCGCGCGTGATCCGCCGCCGATCGCCGTTGCGCGCGACCCTGCGAAGTCATATCATACTCCCCCAGTAGGGATTCCGATCCGGAGCGAAGGACGACCGCATGCGACTGACCGCACGGAGCGAGTACGGCCTGCTCGCCCTGATCGACCTCGGCGCCCGCTTCGGCGAGGGGCCCGTGAGCGCGCGGGGCGTGTCCGAGCGGCAGGGCATCCCGCTCAAGTTCCTCGAGCAGCTCCTTGCAGCGATGCGCAAGGCCGGGCTCGTCAGCGCGTCGCGCGGCGCGCGCGGAGGATTCACCCTCACGCGCGACCCGTCCGAGATCTCGGTCCTTCAGGTCGTCGAGGCGCTGGAGGGGTCGCTGGCGCCTACCAGCTGCGATGGCGGCCAACTGTGTGGCCGGAGCGGGGCCTGTGCCGCCGCGGCCGTCTGGTCGCGTGCCACCGAGGCGTTGCGCGACGTGTTCACCACCACGAGCGTCGGCGACCTGTGCGTGCGGCAGGCCGCGTTCGACAGCGCGAGTACAAACGATGCAGGAAGGGAAGTCTGAGCCGACCATGAGCGATGCCACCCCAAGGACCGTCTACCTCGACTACGCCGCCACCACTCCGGTGGACGAGCGCGTCGTGACAGCCATGCTGCCGTTCCTCACGGAGCACTACGGCAACCCCAACAGCCTCTACGGCCTGGGCCGCGACGCGTACCGTGCGCTCGAAGCCGCACGCGAGTCGTTCGCCCGCGGCATCGGTGCAGCCGATCCCGGGGAGGTCATCTTCACCGGCGCCGGCACCGAGGGCGACAACGCGGCCGTGCTCGGGATCGCCCGGGCGGGACGCGCCCGCGGGAAGGGCGACCACGTCATCGTCTCTTCGTTCGAGCACCACGCCATCCTCGAGCCGGCGCACCGCCTGGCCAAGGAGGGCTTCGAAGTCACCGAGCTCAGGCCCCGCGAGGACGGCCTCATCCACACGGAGGACCTGCGGGCGATCCTGCGCGACTCGACCGTGCTCGTCAGCGTGATGCACGCGAACAACGAACTCGGCACGATCCAGCCGATCAAGGAGCTCGCTGCGGCCACCCACGAGGTGGGCGGCTACTTCCATACCGACGCCATCCAGGCGCTCGGCAAGGTCGAGTGGAACGCGGTCGACAACGGCGTCGACGCCGCGTCCTTCTCCGCGCACAAGATCTACGGCCCCAAGGGCGTGGGCGTCCTGTATCTCAAGCGAGGGACGCCGTTCGAGGTCTACATGATCGGCGGCGGTCAGGAGTCCAAGAAACGTTCCGGCACGCAGAACGTCGCGGGCGCCACGGCCTTCGCCAAGGCGCTCGAGCTGATGCTCGCCGAGCGCGAGACCGAGAACCCGCGTCTCGAGGCGCTTCGCGACCGCGTCATCGACGGGGTGCTGCAGATGCCGCACACCGCGCTCAACGGCGCCCGCGACGTCCCGCGCCTTCCGGGGACCGCGAACCTGTCGATCAACGGCGTCGAGGGTGAGGCGATGCTGCTTCGGCTCGACAACCTCGGCATCGCGGTCTCGACCGGATCGGCGTGCTCCTCGGGCTCGCTCGAGCCCAGCCACGTGCTTCTCGCCATCGGCCTGAAGCCCGAGATCGCCCACGGGTCGCTCCGGGTCACGGTCGGCCGCTTCACCACCGATGCCGACGTCGACTACCTGCTCGAGAAGCTCCCGCCGATCATCGAGCTCCTGCGCGCCATGTCGCCCGTCTACGCCAAGATGTTCGGCGCTTCCGCCTAGGGCATCCGCCACACTGCGAAGGGACAACCCCGTGCTCTACTCCGACAAGGTCATGGACCATTTCAACAACCCGCGTAACGTGGGAGTCATAGACGATGCCGACGGCGTGGGCGAGGTGGGCAACCCCGTCTGCGGCGACGTGATGAAAATCACGATCAAGGTCGACGCCACCGACCACATCACCGAGCTCAAGTTCCAGACGCTCGGATGCGGCGCCGCCATCGCCACCTCTTCCATCGTCACCGAGATGGCCAAGGGGATGTCGATCGAGGACGCCGTCAAGATCTCCAAGCGTCAGGTCGCGGACGAGCTCGGTGGCCTGCCCGCCGCCAAGATGCACTGTTCCGTCCTCGCAACGGACGGGCTCAAGGTCGCCGTCGACGACTTCCTGAAGCGAAACGGCCGGGAGCCGATCGCCGGCGTCATCCTCTCCGAGGACCCGAACTTCGACCCCCACGCCGAGGAAGAGACCCAGGCTGTCGCCGCGGAGAACTGCCATCTGCACGAGTAGCGCCCCGAAGGGCGTGTGAGCCGGAGATGGCCCGCGTCTTCGTCGCGATGAGTGGCGGTGTCGACTCATCGGTCGCGGCTGCCCTTCTGCAGGAGCAGGGGCACGACGTCACCGGCGTGACCATGCGCCTTCTGCCGGGAGAGGACGACATCGCGGGCTGCTGCTCGCTCGACGGTGTTCGCGCGGCCAAGCGCGTGTGCGACGCCTTAGGCGTGCCCCACTACACGCTGGAGTTCTCGCAGGAGTTCGAACGCGAGGTGATCGAGCGGTACTGCGACGAGTACGCCGCGGGGCGCACGCCGAACCCGTGCATCGCGTGCAACGACCGGATCAAGTTCTCGGAGCTGATGCGTCGAGTGGCGCTCCAGGACGCCGACTTCCTGGCCACCGGCCACTACGCGCGGGTCGTCACGGATGGTTCGGGAGCACGACGTCTGGCGCGCGGCGTCGACCCGGCCAAGGACCAGTCGTACTTCCTGTACCGGATGACCGCCGCGCAGCTCGACCGGACGCTGTTCCCCCTCGGAGAGCTCACGAAGCCCGAGGTGCGTGAGCTAGCGCGCTCCTTCGCGCTGCCCACGGCGGAGCGCCCGGAGAGCCAGGAGACCTGCTTCGTGCCCGGCGACGACGTGCGCGCGTTCGTGCGCGGGCGCCGGCCGGAGGCGTTCGTCGCCGGTGACGTCGTCGATGCGACGGGCTCCGTCGTCGGCACGCACGACGGAGCGCCTGGCTTCACCGTCGGTCAGCGTAGGGGCCTCGGGATCTCGGCGCCGGGGCGCACCTATGTCACCGGAGTCGACGTCGCAAGCGCGACCGTCACGGTCGGACCGAAGGGCGCGATGCTCACGCACGCGGTCATCGCTTCCGGCCCCGTGTGGGCGGGGGAGCCGGAGATGCGCGTGAGCGCCCGCGTGCGCTACCGCGGTCCTGAACTCCCGGCGACCGCGACGCTTCGTGACGGCGTGCTGACCGTGCGGTTCGACGCGGTGATCGACGCTCCCGCACCCGGACAGGCGCTCGTATGCTGGGACGGGGATATCGTGGTAGGCGGCGGCGTCATCGAGGAGGCATCGTGATCGACCTGCACATGCACACGTCGCGGTGCGGACACGCGTCCGGCGAGATGGCCGAGTACGTGGAGGCGGGGCGTGCGCGCGGCCTCGACGTCATGTGCTTCACCGATCACCTGCCGATGCCGGCGCCGTATCCGCAGCACTACACGATGAAGGCCGACGAGATGCCGGCCTATGTCGCCGACGTGCTCGCCGCCGCAGCGCACGCACGCGACTCAGGCGGTCCGGAGGTCCTCCTCGGCATCGAGGCAGACTGGCTCCCGGACGCCGTCCCGGCCGTGCAGAAGGCGGTAGCCGCGTATGACTTCGACGTCGTGCTCGGTTCGGTCCACTTCCTCGGCGACTGGGCGTTCGACGATCCCGATCTCGTCGCCCGCTACGAGTACTGGCGTCCCGACGACCTGTGGGGGCGCTACTTCGAGGAGACGGCTCACGCCGCGGCCAGCGGGCTCTTCGACGTGATCGCGCATCCCGACCTGGTCAAGAAGTTCGGGTGTCGCCCCGACCGCGACCCCCGGCCGTGGTACGAACAGACGGCGCTGGCTCTGGCCGACGCGGGGGTCGCCGTCGAGGTGAACTCCGCCGGCCTGCGCAAGCCTGTCGCGGAGATCTACCCGTCGCTCGACCTGCTGCGGGCGTGTCGTCGCCGCGGCGTGCCCGCCACCATGGGTTCGGACGCGCATGCCCCGTCCGAGGTGGGCGAGGGGCTCGAACTCGCCCGCGACCTGCTTCTCGAGGCCGGCTACCGGTCGGTCGTCTGTTTCCACAACCGCACGGCCGAGGAGGTCGAGCTGTGATCAAGGTGGCCGCACTTGTCGCGCACCTCGATGCCGCGATCCCGTTCGCCTGGGCCGCGCCGTGGGACCGCGTCGGCCTCCTCGTCGGGGACGGCGACGCGGAGGTCACGCGTGTCCTCGTCTCGCTCGACCCCACGCCCGAGGCGCTCGATCGCGCTGTGGCCGTTGGAGCCAACGTGCTCGTCACGCACCATCCTGCCTTCCTCGATGCGCTCGACACCGTGGTCGCCGCTCCGGGTGCGGCGGGAGTGGCGTTCGAAGCCGCGCGGCGCGGCATCGCGCTCATCGCCTGCCACACGAACCTCGACCGCTCGCCCGAGGGCGGCGATGCGCTGCCCACCGTGCTCGGCCTGGAGATCGTCGGCCCGCTCGAGGTAGCGGAGACGCCCGACGACGGCACGCCGTTGGCCGGGCGCCTCTGCGAACCGGGAGAGGCGCGGACCTTGGGCGCGCTGGCCACCCTGGTCGGGGCGCGCCTCGGCGTCGGCACCCGCGTCTGGGGCGAGCCCTCTTCGACCGTCACGCTCGTCGGCCTGGCGCCCGGCTCGGGGCGTTCGCTCGTCGACTTCGCGCTGGCCGCCGGCGCGGACGCCTTGGTGACGGGGGAGTTGCGCTACCATGTGGCCCACGACGCGCTGCAGCGGGGCCTTTGCGTCATCGAGGCCGGTCACGACGCGACCGAGTGGCCGCTGACCGGGGCGCTCGCGCGCATCGTCGAACGTGCACCTGGTCTCGACCCGCACGACGTCATCACCGACGACATCTCGTTTCCGTGGCGGATGGTTACGAAGGGCAGCGAATGCACCTAGCGCGCGCACTCACCGAGCTCCAGGAGCACGACCTCGCGATCCTGCGTCTCGAGCGCGAGCTCGAGGAGATGCCGGAAAAGCGCGGCATCCTCACCGCCCGGGCCAAGCTCGCCGACGTCGAGAGGATCCGCGAACGTACCGCGGAGGCGATCCGCGCGATGGACGCGGTCTCCAAGCGTCTGGAGGACCAGATCGAGGCGCTCGGCGTGAAGATGGATGCCGAGCAGGCCAAACTGGTCTCCGGGCAGATCGCCAGCCCCAAGGAGCTCCAGTCGGTCGCGATGGAACTGGACGCTCTGCGCAGGCGCGTCGCGGGGCTCGAGGTCCAGCTGCTCGCCGAGATGCAGAAACGCGAGAACGGCGACGCGCAACTCGCCAAGATCGATGCCGCGCTCGAGGCGGGACACCGCACCGAGGCGACGCTCACCGAGCGCTTCAAGGAGCACGGCAGCTCGGTGCTGGACCGCATCGGCGTCGAGAAGCGCGCCAAGGCGGCCCTGCTGGCGTCGGTCGAGGAGTCCATGCGGACGCGCTACGAGTCGCTCCGCGAGACGCGTCACGGCATCGCTGTGGGCACGCTCGACGGTTCGATGTGCGGGGCGTGCCGCGTGACGCTGCCCGCCGGCAAGGTTGCGGCGCTCGAGGCCGGACCCGACATCGGCGCGTGCCCGAGTTGCGGCCGGATCCTGATCGTCCGGGGGGAGTGACGTGGCGGCGTCCTTCACGTTACGCACCGACGGCGGAGCGCGCGGCAATCCGGGTCCCGGTGGCGCCGGCTTCGTGATCGAGGACGAGACGGGCGCGGTCGTCCGCCGCGGCGGCCGTTTCCTCGGCACGGTGACGAACAACCAGGCGGAGTACGAGGCGCTCATCTGGGGGCTCGAGACCGCTCTCGACCACGGCGTCACGCGCCTTCGCGTCTGCGCGGACTCCGAGCTGGTCGTCCACCAGATGAACGGCCGCTACCGGGTCAAGAACGAGGGTTTGAAGCCCCTCTTCGCGAAGGCCCAGGCGCTGGTCCGTCGCTTCGCTTCCACCGAGATCGTCCACGTCCGGCGCGAGATGAACGTGGCGGCCGACGAGCTCGCGAACGTCGCGATGGACGGCCGTACGACGGTCGGAGACGGCGTCGACCCCGACGACCCCTCGCAGGCCGCACTGTTCTAGGAAAGGCGGGCTTGAGGCTCATGTACGAACTCAGCGTGAAGGACCACTTCGACGCGGCGCACTCGCTGCGCGGCTATCCCGGCGAATGCCGCCGGCTGCACGGCCACACCTGGGACGTCGAGGTCACCGTGGCCGGCGAGCAACTCGACGACATCGGGATCGTCTACGACTTCAAGCGGCTGAAGGACGACCTGCGGGCGGTCCTGGACGACTACGATCACGTCTTCCTGGACGAGGTGCCGCCGTTCGACACGCTGAACCCGACCGCGGAGAACCTGGCGCGGGTCGTATACGAGCGGCTTGCGGCATCCGTCGACCCCTCCGTCAGCGTCCGCGAGGTCGCGGTGTGGGAGTCACCGATCGCGAAGCTGGTCTACCGGCCCTGAGGTCTCGAGAGGGCCGAAAGGGAAGGGGCGCCGCTGGTCTGCGGCGCCCCTTCCGTCACTACATAGAGGTGTCCCGAGAAACCTCGCCTAGCGGAAGCATCTACCGGCCGGATTCCCATTTCACACCGTTCCAAGAGGATGGTACTCGGGTTCAGCCTCGCGACGAACCCATTCGCAAACCACTCGGTCGGGCAGCTACTGGTACTCCGGTTTTCAAGGCTTGCTCGGTCCGACTTCTCGGGACACGACGTACATTAGCGGCCCCCCAAAACTGCGTCAACAGCTTTCTTCGAGATTTCCGTACGTCGTGCTGAGCGGAGACTTGCCGGTGCTGAACGGGTGTATTCCTGACCCTAACGGAGATTCAGGCACCAGCGATGCGGGGGGCGGCGCCTGCCTGCCCGTGGAGCCTGTCGCGACCCCTTCCGCAGGGCTCACCGGCGTGGGGCGACCCGCTCCGAACCGTCGTCTATAATCGTGCTCCGGACTCGCCCTTACGCCCCGGCCGCGTACTCGTCGTTGGAAAGCGGACACCAGATGCCGAGCTCCACACTCCAGGAGTACCTCGAAGCGATCTACAAGATCTCGCTCAATGGAGAGGTCCGTCCGACGCAGATCGCGGAGGCCATATCCGTATCGGGCCCGACGGTCACGGCCACCCTCCGCCGACTCGAAGCGGCGGACCTCGTCACAAGGCCGAGAGGCGGTGTAGCGCTCACGGAGCAGGGGCGCCGCGAGGCGATCGAGGTCATCAGGCGCCACCGGATCGCGGAGCGCTTCCTGGTCGACGTCCTGGAGCTGCCGTGGGAGTCGGTGCACGAGGAGGCCTGCCTTCTCGAACACGCGATGTCGCCCCGCGTCCTGGCAAGTCTGGAGCGCTTTCTCAACAACCCCTCCGTGTGCCCCCACGGCCACCCGATCCCCTCGATCGACGGCGTGGTGCGCGAGCCGGAGGGCATCCCGCTCGGCACGCTCGCCGAAGGCGCCGAGGGCACGGTCGTGCGCGTCTCCGAGGAGGACGCGCATATCCTGTCCTATCTCGGATCGGTGCACCTCGTTCCCGGATCGCTGGTCCGTGTGAAGGAGGTCGCGCCCTTCGGCGGACCGCTCCTGGTGGCCGTCTCGGGCGTCGAGCACGCGGTCTCGCGGGAGGTCGCCGCGCTCGTGTTCGTGGAGACCGCGCCGGCGGCGAGCTAGGGATTCGCGGCACTTCCGCGGGCAGGGGAAGTGCGCCGTTCGGAATCTCATTGATGCCGTTCGAAGCCGGTGGGCGCCCGTTTAGAACATCCAACGGCGTTTCTCGAAAATGCCATTGACGCGCTTTTCAGGTGCCGTTAGTGTACGTCGTGTCCCGAGAAGTCGGACCGAGCGAGCGTTGAAAACCGGAGTACCAGCTGCTGCCCGACCAGGGCGTCCGTTGTGTGAAAGTGCTGTCGCGAGGCGGTCTTTCCACCGGGGTCTGGGGAGGCGTGAAACGGGAATCCGGCCAGTAGATGTACCCGCAGGCGAGGTTTCTCGGGGCACCTTTATGTAATGACCCAAAGCGCCGTCCGGATCACCGGACGGCGCTTTCGTCGTCTGTTCGTCGCACCCATAGGCCTTCCGTCGCGCGGTGTCAGTGTCGCGTTGTATACCGAACATATGTTCGGTATCTTTGTGACGTGGGGACGCCGCGTGCGTCCCCACAGCCGCCCGCAAGGAGGTCTTGGCTACCGTGGGGAACAACGCTCCGATCCGGCGCTTCGATGCGCAGAAGACCGGCCAGATGCTCGACCTGTTCGGGAACGCGGGGCGGCTGCCCGTGGTGCTCGAGCTGCTGTCGACGCCATGGCTGCACCGGGCGTCCGACGTCGATGCCCCGAAGAGGATCGAGATCCCGGTCCCCGTCGAGTGGGACCCCGAACGCGGACGACCAGGCTCCTTCACCCGCAAGGGCAAACGCTACGAGGTCGACCAGGTCGTCACACAGTGGGCGGTCGACACACGCTGGTGGGATCGGGAACGGGCGGTCAGCCGTCGTTGCTTCCGCGTGATCGCGCGCGGTGGCGTCTACGACCTGGCCTACGACCGTCTCGGCGAACAGTGGCTTCTCGTCGGTGTGGTCGACTGACGTGACCGGGTTCGTGCATCTCCACGTGCATTCGCACTTCAGCTTCATGGACGGGGCCGCCTCGCTCGACGCGCTGATCGAGCGGGCGAAGCGTCTCGGCATGGAGTCGCTCGCCCTCACCGACCACCAGGGGCTCTCGGGGGCCATACGCTTCTACCGCAAGGCTCGTGCGGCCGGAATCAGGCCGATCATCGGCGTCGAGGTCGTCGTCGAGGCGGCCGGCATCCCCGGCTGCGAGGCGGACCTCCCGCCGGCCGAGCGGCTCGCGCGTCCGCATCCGGCGGGCTTCGGGCGTGCGCGCGCGGCGGGATTCCATCTGACGCTGCTCGCCAAGGACCTGGCCGGTTACCGCAACCTGTGCCGGCTGCTGTCGGCGGCACACCTGCGCGCGGCATCGGCCGACGACGACGCGGGCGGCACACGCTCGGTGGTCACGCTGCGCGAACTGCACCGCCTGAGCGAAGGGATCATCGCGCTGTCGGGTTGCCGGCACGGCGAGGTCGGCGCCTCGATCGAGGCCGGGGTGCCATGGCGTGCACGAGAGGCGGCCACTCGGCTGGCGCGCTGCTTCGCGCCCGGCGACTTCTACATCGAGCTGACGCACACGATGACACCCGGATCGGGTGACTACCTGCGCTCGCTCTCCGATCTTGCGGGAGAGCTCGGGCTGCCCGTCGTCGCCACCAACAACGTGCACTACCTCACCCGCACCGATGCACCCCT
The DNA here is from genome assembly GCA_036508075.1 of Coriobacteriia bacterium. GTDB lineage: Bacteria > Actinomycetota > Coriobacteriia > Anaerosomatales > PALSA-660 > PALSA-660. The sequence goes on along the minus strand of DATCIA010000044.1, from coordinate 5,045 downwards.
GCACGACGTCCTGTCGGCCGTGGGAGCACGCGCGACGCTCCCCGGACCGCTCGGCCGCCCGAACGCCGAGCTCTACTTCAAGGACGCATCGGAGATGCGTCGGCTCTTCTCGCGCTACCCGACGGCCTGCGACGCGACGCTGGAGATCGCAGCACGCTGCGACCTCGACCTGGGATTGGGGTCGTTCCACTTCCCGACGGTCGAGCTGGCGCGCGGTGAGACCGCCTACTCGGTGCTCTCGAAGCTGGCCTGGCGCGGATTGGAGGAACGCTACCGCCCGATGACGCCCGAAGCGGTGCGCCGGCTCCAGCACGAGCTCGCCATCATCGAGCAGCTCGGCTTCCCGGCCTACTTCCTCGTGGTCAAGGACATCGTGGACTTCGCACGCAGGTCCGGGATCCGCTACTCGGGGCGAGGGAGCGCCGGCGACTCGATCGTCACCTACGCGCTCGGTGTCACCGATGCCGACCCCATCGAGCACTCGCTGCTCTTCGAACGCTTCCTCAACCCCGAGCGACGTCAGATGCCCGACATCGACGTCGATTTCGACTCGGCCCGCCGCGACGAGGTGATCGCCTACATCTACAAGCGCTTCGGGGCCAAGCATGTGGCGATGATCGCGACCGTCAATACGATGACCGCCAAGAGCGCTGTCCGGGTCGCCGCGAAGGCGCTCGGTCACCCTCCGGCTGAGGTCGACTCTTTCTCGCGTCACCTGCCCTGGACCAGCGCCCGGAAGATCCGTGAGGTGCTGGCGACCTACCCGGAGTGCCGCAACCACCCGCTGCGCGACGCGCGTCACGAGATGCTGCTCGACCTCACCGAGAAGCTCGACCACGTCCCCATGCATCTCGGCACGCACCTGGGTGGCTTCCTCATCACCGCCGAGCCGGTGGACAGTTGGACGCCGTTGCAGTGGGCGGCCAAGGGCACGGTCGTCTCCCAGTACGACAAGGACGACGTCGAGGCGCTCGGGCTCGTGAAGATGGACATCCTTGGCCTGCGGATGCACTCGGCGATCAGCCAGACCGTGGAGCTGGCGCGAGCGCGGGTGGGAGCCGACGCGGTACCCGAGCCGTTCCTCCTGCCGCACGATGACCCGAGAGTCTACGACACGATCGCTGCGGCGGACACCGTTGGGATGTTCCAGCTCGAGAGCTCCGGACAGCGCAACCTGGCGATGCGCCTGCAGGAGCGCGACTTCGAGGACATCATCGCGGCGATCTCGCTGTTCCGTCCCGGCCCGCTCGAGGCGGAGATGATCGTGCCGTTCATCAGGCGGCGCCACGGGATTGAGCCTGTCATCGTGCCGCACCCGGCAATGGGAGCCTGCCTGGCGGACTCTTACGGCGTGATCGTCTACCAGGAGCAGGTCCTCCAGGTGGTGCGCGCCGTGGCCGGCTTCACGCTCGCAGAGGCGGACAGCTTCCGGCGCGCGATGACCAAGGACAGGAGCCGCGCGGAGATGGAGTCGCTCCACGCCGAGTTCGTGCGCCGTTCGGTGGCCCTCGGATGCACGACGGAGGTAGCGGAGGAGGTCTTCCGTCAACTGCAGGGTTTCGCAGCCTACGGGTTCAACAAGGCGCACGCGGCGTGCTTCGCGGTCGTCAGCTACGCGAGCGCATGGCTGAAGACCTACTACCCGGCCGAGTTCGCCGCGGCGATCCTCAACAACGAGCCGATGGGCTTCTACAGCCCGCGCCTTGTGCTCGACGACGCGAGGCGCCACGACATCGGCGTCCTGCCGCCCCACGTGAACGTGTCGAGCGCCGACTGCACCGTGGAAGGCCGGGGGAGCGCGATCCGCGTGGGGCTCAAGGGCCTGCTGAACATGAACGCACGGCTGCTGCCCGCCATCGTCGAGGCGCGGGCCCGGCGGCCGTTCGACGACCTGACGGACTTCCTGCGCCGCACGCGCGCCGAGTCCGATGCGGCCGTCTCGCTCATCAAGGTCGGCGCGCTCGACGGGCTGGGGAGCACCGACGCGGGCCGACCACCCACCCGCGACGAGCAGCTCGTTCTGCTGCCCGAGCTGAAGGCGACGCTCGCCCGGGAGGGCAGCGGGGGAGAGCGGGCGCTCCTGCTCGCGCCCTCGCATGCGCGCCCGCCTGAGGACTCCTCGCACCCGTCCGGGTGGAGCGTGGCGCGGCGCCTCGGGGCGGAGTTGGAACTGCTGGGACTGGCGGTCACCTGCCACCCGCTGGAGCTGGCGCGCACCGACCTCGAGGCGCGCGGCGTCGTGTGGGCGCGCGACCTGTCGCGCCAGCCCGACCGCTCGCGCATCGTCGTCGCCGGCCTGCGGGAGCGCGCGCAGACCCCGCGGACGCGCTCGGGCAAGCGGGTGTGTTTCCTCACGCTCGAGGACCCGACGGGCCTGATCGATGTCGTCGTCTTTCCCGAGGCGCTCCAGCGCAGCGGCGAGACGATCGTCAAGCACCGTTCCTACCTCGTTGAAGGCGTGCTGCAGAACAACCAAGAGCGCGGCATCGCCGTGATCGCCGACATCGTGAGGCCCTACGTGGTCAGGGCGTCGGGTGGCGCGCCGGTGCGGCTGCGCAGGGGTGTGGGAACGGCGCCGATGGGGCCGTTCCGGGGGACGGCCGGACACAGCGATGAATCGGAGTGGTCGGCCGCCGACGACGTCGCCGCGGTGTGAGCGTCTGCGGACGCGGTGGACGGCAGGACGGACCCGGCGCTCAGACAATCGTCGCTTTGCTCCTCAACTCGCGGCGGACCCCGACGCGGGGCCACCGCTGCAGGCGGGCTACGGCGTGGGCGGCGGCGCGACGGCGATGGCGTCCACGAGTATCTCGGGGCCGGCCATGCGGATCGAGGCGTCGCCGGAGCTGCGGCCGGACGCCCAGACGTACCTACCGTTAAGGGCGGCGATGCCGGACTCGTTCACGGTGCCGGGGAGCAGGACGGCGAGGACCTTCGGCTGCACGGCGCCCGATGCGGAGAGCAGAGCGTCGTAGACGGCCCAGAAGCCGCCTTCGAGGTCGGAGCGCGAGAGGTAGCCGACTACCTGCGCCGATCCGGCGGCCCCCGTCGTGTACGCCGGCCCCACGGGAGCTGTCGGCGGGCCGGCGCTGCAGCCGGCGATCGTCAGCCCGACCAAGGTCAGCAGGACCACCGAGGTCGTCACGGTCACGGACCGTCGTCTGCGTCCCATCGTGTAATCTCCTCCCGATTCGCTCGAACGTCGGAGCGTTCGACGACGCGCCATCGCCACGGTATCTACCCCGGGCCGTACCGGTCCTTGGGATCGCGCGACGCGCCCCGGCGCGTGCCGAACCGGACGGCGTCGTCGCCGAAACGCTCGCGCAACTCGTCCACGGCACGGTCGATCCGGGCCCGGCGGTCGTCGCGCTGATCCGCCTCGGCATCGAGAAGGGTCATCTGCCGCGGCACCGCGCCGAATCCCGAGACGCCCACGCCCAAGAGCCGCACGCCCACGCCGGGCGCCCACAGGGCGTCCAGCAATGACCTCGTCGCCGACTGGATCGGGTCGCACCCATCCGTGGGCTCGTCGAGGGTCAACTGGGACGTGCGCGTCGAGAAGTCCGAGAACCTCACCTTGAGGTGGACGGTTCGACCTTTGAGCGCCTTGCGCCGCAAACGGCCCGCCACGTGCTCGGCGAGTCCGGCGACGACCTCACGCACTTCAGCGCGGTCCCGCAGGTCCGTCGCGAAGGTTCGCTCGTTGCTCACTGACTTGACCGGCTCGCGCTCGCGGACCGGGCGCGTGTCCTCTCCCGAAGCCCTGCGAGCCGTCGCCGGGCCGTGGGAACCGAGTATCTGACGCGCGGTCTCATCGTCGAGGGCGGCCAGCTCGCCGAGGGTCTTGATCCCGAGCGAGACGAGCCGGGTCGCGGTCGTCGGCCCCACACCGGGCATCAGCCGTACGGGCAAGGGAGCCAGGAACGCCGCCTCGGTACCGGGCGGCACCACCGTGATGCCATGGGGCTTGTCGCGGTCGGAGGCGATCTTGGCTACCGTCTTGTTCGTCGCGACGCCGATGGAACACGACAGTCCCATCGCGTCGACGGCCGTCTGGATCCCGGCCGCCACCGCGACCGGGTCTGCGCAGTCCCCGCCCGTGGTCAGGCCGAGGTACGCCTCGTCGATCGATGCCCCCTGGACCTCGGGTGTGAAGGATTCGAACACCGCGAAGACCGCAGCGGACATCTCGCCGTAGCGCTCGAAGCTGCCCCGGGTCCAGACCGCCTCCGGGGGGAGCAGCCGCTTCGCCAGCGCCGAGGGCATCGCCGAGCGGACACCGTAACGACGGGCCTCGTAGGACGCGGCCGCGATGACACCACGGGAGTCCGGCGAGCCACCGACCACGACCGGAAGCCCTCGCCATTCGGGATGGTCGAGTTGCTCGACGGACGCGAAGAACGCGTCCATGTCGACGTGCAGCACGGCGCGGCCGATCCACGGTGTGGCCGGCGGGGAGGTGCTGTGCGCATCGCGGGTCTCGCTCATGGCAAGATGATAGCCGCCGGGGACGACAGGCCCGGCCTTTGTGCCCGCCGTCTCACGAAAGGCCGTACAGCATGCGGATCGGAGCCCACGTTCCCATGGAGGGCGGCTTGCAGGGAGCGCTCGGCTACGCTCTCGAGACCGGCTGCGAGGCGTTCCAGCTCTTCGCCAAGAGTCCTCGACGCTGGTCGGCGCCGCCGCGGGATCCCGAAGAGACCGCGGCATTCCGCGCGGCATGCCGCGACGCGGCGATCGCCCCGGTGTTCACCCACGCGGGCTACCTGATCAACCTTGGTGCCTCCGACGACGTGCAGTGGGAGAAGTCGTGCGCGGCTCTGGCCGACGAGATGATGCGCGCCTTCGAGATCGGCGCGGCGGGCATGGTCGTCCATCTCGGCACACGCTACTGCGACGACGATGGCGAGTGCACCGCACGCGTGGCCCAGACCATCAGGCGGGCAGCGGACCTTGCGACCGCACCGATCGCCCGCGTCCTGCTGGAGAACGCCGCCGGTGCGGGCCACCAGTACGGCGTCGACGCCCACGAGATGGCGGATGCG
>DATCIA010000043.1:0-9582 GCA_036508075.1 Coriobacteriia bacterium | reverse complement strand
CAGGCGCGCATGTTCAACGACGCGCTCGACCTCGACGGAGTGGTGCTCACCAAGCTCGACGGCACCGCCCGGGGTGGGATCGCCGTGGCGATCTCGCGCGAGCTCGGACTCCCCATCGTGCGGATCGGAGTGGGGGAATCGGTCGACGACCTGCATGCCTTCGACGCCGTGGAGTTCGCACGCGCGCTCACAGGAGCGCGCTGATGGACGCCACTCCTGAGGAGACCCTTCCCGGGCCCGCGACCGAGATGGTCGGCGGGGATGGGCTGACGCAGCGCCAGCGCCGTTCGGCACGCATCGCCCTCGCCCTGGTGGCACCACTCACGGCGATCCTGCTCGCGCTGATCCTCGTGTTCTTCGTGTTCTTCGACACGACCACCATCGACGGTCCGTCGATGTACCCGACGCTCTTCAACCGCGACTACGCGCTCATCACCAAGGGACTGACCACACCCCACCGCGGCGACGTGATCGTGCTGCACGTCCTGTACAAGGGGAGGCAGGAGGAGTGGGTCAAGCGCATCGTCGGGCTTCCGGGCGACCGCATCGATGTCGCGGGTGACATGATCACGGTCAACGGCGCGGGCGAGAAGTTCCCCCACATGATCATCGACGGCGGCGCCACGCAGCCTGTCGAACGGGTCGTCGTGCCCGCCGGCCAGATCTTCGTCGCGGGCGACAACCGCTTGGTGTCGCTCGACAGCCGGTTCGTCGGCACGTTCCCCGCCAGCTCGATCCACGGCCGCGTCGTCGCCGTGTATGCTCCGCTCTCACGCATGCGGCTCGTTCCCGAGCCCTAGCGCCCCGACTTCACAGGCACCGGAAGGACCACACGTGTTCGAGAACCTCACCGAACGGCTCCAGGGCGTCTTCTCGCGCCTCACAGGACGCGGACGCCTGAGCGACGCCGACATCGACGCCGCCATGCGCGAGGTACGTCTTGCGCTGCTCGAGGCCGACGTCAACTTCACCGTGGTCAAGTCGTTCGTCGCCAAGGTGCGCGAGCGTGCCTCGGGCGCCGACGTCATGCGCTCGCTGACACCGGGACAGACCGTCGTCAGCATCGTCCTGGACGAACTCACGACCCTCATGGGGACCAACGAGAGCAAGCTCGCATTCTCCGGGCGCGTCCCGAACGTGATCATGCTCGTCGGCCTTCAGGGATCGGGCAAGACCACCGCGACGGCGAAGCTGGCGAACCTCCTGCGTAAGCAGGGGAGACGACCGATGCTCGTCGCCTGCGACGTCTACCGTCCCGCCGCCATCGACCAGCTCGAGGCGCTCGGCCGCGAGCTCGGCGTCCCCGTCTACCGCGGCGAGCCGGGCGCCGACCCGGTCGTGATCGCGAAGGCCGGCGTGAAGGCCGCGGTGGCCGACATGCGCGATGTCGTGCTCGTGGACACCGCTGGCCGCCTGCACGTGGACGACGCCATGATGGACGAGGCCGCCGCCATCCGGGACGCCCTGCGACCCGACCAGGTGCTGATGGTCATCGACGCCATGACGGGTCAGGACGCGGTCGTCGCGGCCACCGCGTTCGCCGAGCGCGTCGACTTCGACGGCGTCATCGTGACCAAGCTCGACGGCGACGCACGAGGAGGCGCCGCGCTTTCCGTGCGCGCCGTGACCGGCAAGCCGATCAAGTTCGTCGGCGTGGGCGAGAAGCTCGACGCCCTGGAGCCGTTCCACCCCGACCGCATGGCGCGACGCATCCTCGGCATGGGCGACGTCGTCTCGCTCATCGAGAAGGCGCAGGAGACCGTGGCCGCCGGAGACGCGGAAGAGCTCGAGAAGCGCATCCGCGCCAACGAGTTCACCCTCGACGACTTCCTGGCGCAGTTGCAGCAGGTGCGCAAGATGGGCTCCCTGAAGGACATGCTCGGCATGATCCCGGGAATGGGGGCGGCGCAGCGCGCACAGCTCGCCGACGCTCAGATCGACGAGAAGGCCCTCGACCACACCCAGGCGATCATCCAGTCGATGTCGGCCGCGGAACGCCGCAAACCGGCGCTCATCAACGGCCACCGCCGTGTACGCATCGCGCAAGGTTCGGGCACCTCGGTGCAGGAGGTCAACCGCCTGCTCGACCAGTTCGTCCAGGCGAAGAAGATGATGAAGCAGATGCAGAGCGGCAAGGGCAAGTTCCGGGGGATGCCCGGGGCCGGCAGGTAGGCTGCGACCACCGGATCACGGTGGCGCGGACCGTCCCGCGCTTCACAGGGCTCGGCGTATGCCCTATCATAGGCAGTCGCTCTATCAGACACGCATGAGTCACGAGGCCCAACGGGCCTCGCTCACTGACCCGGAGGTGAAGGTTCTTGGCAGTCAAGATCCGTCTGGCGCGCGCAGGCGCCAAGAAGGCGCCGTTCTACCGCGTGATCGCCGCGGACGGCCGTTCGACGCGCGATGGCCGTTTCCTCGAGATCCTCGGCCGTTACAACCCGCGCACAGAGCCTTCGTTCATCGAACTCGACCTGGCGAAGGTCGACGCGTGGATCGGCAAGGGCGCCCAGCCCACCGAGGCCGCAGCCAAGCTTATCGCCATCGCACGCGGGGACAAGGCCGTCCCTGAGGTCGTCGCCAAGCCTTCGAAGAAGGTAACCGCGAAGGTGGAGGCCGACAAGAAGGCCGCCGCCGATGAGAAGGCCAAGGCAGAGGCTGACAAGAAGGCCGCCGCTGAGGCTGCCGCCGCCGCGAAGGCCGAGGCCGCTGAGGCCGCCGCTGCTGCTGCAGCCGAGCCCGAGATCGTCGAAGAGGCCGCCGCCGAGCCGGAGGTCGCCGCTGACGAAGCAGTCGCCGACGCCGCCGAGCCAGCCGCCGAGTAACCGTGGCAGCCGACACCGCAGCGCTGATCGACTATCTGGTCCGCTCACTGGTCGACGACGCGGACGCGGTCTCGATCGCCCGCACGGAGACCGCGAGCGGCGAGTTGTTCGAGATCACCGTCGCCGCCGATGACGTGGGCAAGGTCATCGGCCGCTCCGGGCGCATCGTCAAAGCGCTGCGCACGCTGATGCGCGCAGCCGGCTCGGTCGACGGCCGCAACGTCGACATCGAGATCCTGGGGTAGCGAACACCGCATGGAATCCGAAGCGTTCGCTCCGCTCGGGCGGATCGCCAAGACGCACGGTCTGAACGGGGAGGTCTCGGTCATCATGGCCGCCGACCTCCCCGTTGAACGCATGCCCGGGCTCGAGGTGTGGTTCGTCCCGCCGCCCGCGCTCGTTCGCACCGGGCGCATCACCGGCGTCAGGCAGGGTCCCAAGGGCCCGCTCTTCGCCATCGACTCGGTCGCCGACCTGGCGACCGCCGAGACGCTTCGTGGCTGCAACATACTGGTTCACGCGGCCGACCTCCCCGAGGCCATCGAGAAGTTCGACCCCGTCGGCATGACCGTCACCGACGCCGAACGCGGTCTGATCGGCGAGATCACCGATGTCATCGTGACCGGAGCCAACGACGTGTGGGTGGTCGAAGGACCGTTCGGCGAGGTCCTGATCCCCGTCATCGAGCAGGTCATAGACGACATCGACGAGGAGTCCGGTACGGTCCTCGTGACGCTGCTGCCCGGACTCATCGACGAAGGCTGAGGCCCATGCGTGTCGACGTAGTCTCCGCGTTCCCCGAGGTCTTCCAGCCCGTCATGGGTTCGGGGATGCTCGGCATCGCACAGGCCAAGGGCGCGCTCGAGTTCTTCGCCCACGACCTCCGCGACTGGGCGTTGCCCGGCGTCCACCGGCAGATCGACGACTCGCCGTACGGGGGCGGGTCGGGTATGGTGTTGCGCCCCGAGCCGGTCTTCGACGCGATCGAGACGGTCACGGCACTGGATCCGCGTCTCCCGCTCGTCATCCTCATGAGCCCCCAGGGCGAGCGGTTCTCACAGTCCAGGGCGGAGGAGCTCGCCACGCGCGAGCGCCTGCTCATCGTCTGTGGGCGCTACGAGGGCTTCGACGAGCGCACCCGCTCCCTGGCCGACCTCGAGCTCTCCATCGGAGACTACGTGCTCACCGGTGGCGAACTCGCTGCGATGGTCGTGGCCGACGCCGTAACCAGGCTCCTGCCCGGAGTGCTGGGAGGGGAGACCTCGGTCGAGGACGAGTCGTTCACGACGGGGCTCCTCGAGTATCCTCACTACACGCGCCCGTCGGAGTATCGTGGCATGGTCGTGCCTGAGATCCTGCGCTCCGGCGACCACGGCAAGATCGCACGGTGGCGCCGCGACCAGGCTCTGCTGAGGACTGCACTCCGACGCCCCGACCTCCTCGAGACCGGAGACGTCGTACTGTCAGACAACGAGCGCGCAGCACTCGATGACGCGCTGAACCGACATTCGGAGGACGAGTGAGCGACGAGACCACACCGGCCCAGGCCGACGAGACCGCACCGGCGCCGCGCCCCGGTGCGCTGCGCCAGATACTCGAGTTCCTCGCGACTTTGGCGATCGCATTCCTCGTGGCTCAGGCCGTCCGCACCTGGGTGATCCAGCCGTTCGTGGTGCCGACCGGCTCGATGCTCCCGACGATCCAGCTGAGCGACCAGGTGCTCGCCAACAAGTTCATCTACCGCTTCTCGAAGCCGCAGTACACCGACATCGTCGTCCTCGACGATCCCGCGGGCCAGGTCGGGACGCTGATCAAGCGGGTCATCGCAGTCGGCGGCCAGACCGTCGATCTCAAGGACGGCAAGGTCGTGGTCGATGGCACGCCCCTGGTCGAGTCCTACACGCACGGGCAGCCCAGCGACCTGCTGCCGGGCAGCAACGTCACCTTCCCGGTGAAGATCCCGTCGGACTCCGTCTGGGTCATGGGGGACAACCGCACGCAGAGCCAGGACAGCCGCTGGTTCGGTCCGGTACCGCTCTCCTCCGTCCATGGCCGCGCGTTCTACATCTACTGGCCGTGGGCCCGGATCGGCGAGCTGCGCTAGCGCGTTCGCGCACTCCCCGCGGCCCGGTCGCTGTTCACCGTTGCCTGGCGCCCGAACCGCCGCTATACTGTCCACTCGTGTCACTACCGCCCGGTGCGCATATGCACCTCGCTTACCGCAGACGAAGGACGAGACGAAGTCATGGATCACATCAAGGCACTCGAAGCGCAGCAGCTGCGCGAGGACAGGTCAGGTTTCCAGGTCGGTGACACCGTCAAGGTGCACTACCGCATCATCGAAGGCACGCGTGAGCGCATCCAGGTCTTCCAGGGCGTCGTCATCCGTCGCCACGGCGCCGGTGCCCGCGAGACCTTCACCGTCCGCAAGATCTCGTTCGCGGTCGGCGTCGAGCGCATGTTCCCCGTGCACTCGCCCAAGATCGACAAGGTCGAGGTCATCAGCCGCGGCAAGGTCAGGCGCTCGAAGCTGTACTTCCTCCGCGACAAGGTCGGCAAGCAGGCCCGCCTCAAGGAGAAGCGCTACTAGGCGTTCCCTGTGACCCGCAACGTCACTGCATCAGACGCGCTCCCGCCAAAGGGCGAGGGGCGCGTCTGCGTTTCCGGACCCGGGTGGGCGTCGTGAGCGAATCAGCGCCCTCCCTCGCGACGCTCCGGGCGGGACTCGCCGAGGCCTCGGGCGACGAACTCGCGGCGCTGTTGCGTGCCCTGGCTGACGACCCGCGCGCGGGCGCGCAGGAGCTCCTGGCCGCGACGCGAGCGCGCGAGCGACGTGTCGAGGCCGAGTCGGCGCGACTGGGCCTGCTTATGGAGATGCAGCGCGAGCTGCACGCGCGAGGCATCGCGGTCGTCGCGGGCGTCGACGAGGTCGGCAGGGGAGCGCTGGCGGGACCCGTGACTGCCGGCGCGGTCATTCTGCGCGCGGACGTCCGGATCGACGGACTCGACGACTCCAAGAGGCTCTCCCGCGACGCGCGTGAGCGCGTCGCAGCGCGGGTGCGTGAGCAGGCATTGGCCTGGTCGGTGGCCCATGCGGGGCCTGACGAGATAGACGCGATCGGGATCGGCCCCGCGACGCGCCTCGCATGGCGACGCGCGCTCGAAGGCCTGGGCACACCCTTCGACCACGTGCTCGTCGACGGCAACGACGGGCGCGGGCTGGGTCCGGCCGTGACGACCGTGGTGCGGGGGGACTCGCTGGTGGCGTGCATAGCGGCGGCATCCGTCATCGCCAAGGTCACCCGCGACGCGCTCATGGCCGACCTCGCGATCGGGTACCCCGGATACGGGTTCGAGGGCAACCGCGGCTACGGTTCGCCCGACCATCTCGAGCGGATCCGCTCGGTCGGGCCGTCGGACGTTCATCGTCGTTCCTTCTCACCGTGTTCGGACTGGGGCGCCCTCTTCTAGGGCATGCGAACCTGTCGCAGTCCGGGATCGGTCAGCCGAAGTTCAGGAAGCGGTAAGTGCTTCTCGCCACGATGGGTGGCGGAGGTGATGCGGTCATGGATCGCATGGAGATCGCCCGCAGGGGCGAGGACGCGGCAGCCGCGTTCCTGGAACGTATCGGCATGACGATCGAGGCTCGCAACTGGAGGTCCGCCTCGGGGGAGCTCGACATCGTCGCGCGTGACGGCGACGCCCTCGTGTTCGTCGAGGTGAAGACCCGTCGGTCCGAGCGGGCGGGGACCGCCGAGGAGGCCGTCTCGCCCGCCAAGCAGCGTCGCATCGTCCGCCTCGCGCGGGCGTACCTCTCATCGGACGCAGCGGAACACGACGGGCACGTGCGGTTCGACGTCGTCGCGATCAGGGTCATCGCCGACGACCGCGCGCTGCTGCGGCACTATCGGGCCGCGTTCGAGGCGACGCCGTGACCCAGGCCGTCGTCGCCTCGTCGACGATCGTCGGAGTCGACGCGGTCGCGGTCGAGGTCCAGGTCGACGTTTCAACGGGTCTTCCGGCCTTCTCGATCGTCGGGCTCGGAGACACGGCGGTGCTCGAGGCGCGCGACCGCGTCCGAGCGGCCCTACGTGCGTGCGGCTTCGACTTCCCCAGCGCACGCGTGACCGTGAACCTGGCGCCCGCGCCGATCCGCAAGCATGGGACGGGTTTCGACCTGCCGATCGCGCTGGGGATCCTCGCCGCGACCGGGCAGGTCCCACGCGGCGCGGCGGACGCTGTGGCAGTCGGCGAACTCGCGCTCAACGGCGGGGTCAGGCCCGTGCCCGGTCTCCTGGCACACGCGATCGCCGCGGACCGCAGAGGCCTGCCCCTCCTGCTCTCGGAAGACGCCCTGTCGACCGTGAGCGCTGTCGCAGGCGTCTCAGCCCGGCCGCTGAAGACGCTCTCTACGCTGAGGGCCGGACTGCCGGATCCCCGACGCGCGGACACGCGCGACGCGAACCGAGGCACCGACGGGCCGGACCTGGCCGAAGTCCACGGACAGCCCGCGGCCAAGCGAGCGCTCGAGATCGCGGCCGCAGGCGGCCTCGGGGTGCTGTTCGTCGGGCCACCGGGAGCGGGAAAGACGATGCTCGCGCGCCGGCTCCCGGGCATCCTGCCGCCCCTGACCGCAGCGGAGGCGATCGAGAGTGCAGTGGTGCACTCCGTCGCGGGACTCGATGTCGAGTCACTCCTGGCGGGGGAGAGGCCGTTCCGGGCACCCCACCACACCGCGTCCACCGCGGGACTGGTCGGAGGGGGCTCTCCGCCACGCCCGGGCGAGGCGAGCCTCGCGCACAACGGCGTGCTCTTCCTCGACGAGGTCCCGGAGTTCTCGCCGGCTGCGTTGCAAGCGCTGCGTCAGCCACTCGAGGACGGCTACCTGACGCTGGTCCGCGCCGAGGGCAGGGTCCGCTATCCCGCGCGCTTCGCACTCGTCGCGGCGATGAACCCCTGCCCGTGCGGGTTCCTCGGGGACCTCGTTCGACCGTGCACGTGCCCGCCCGCGGCGATCGACCGCTATCGGACGCGCATCGGCGGACCGCTCATGGACCGGATCGACATGACGCTCCGGGTCGACCGCATCGATCCCGGTTGCCTGCTTCGCCAGACTCAGGACGAACCCAGCCGATCGGTGCGTGAACGCGTGTGCGCCGCGCGCGAGCGCGGTCGCCATCGCGAATGCGGCGCGCCCGTCGGCGCAGGGGCAGCGCTGCTGCGCGCCTGCGCGCTGGACGCCGTCGCGCGAAGGGCCGTCGAGCGCGCGGCCCGCGTCCACAGGCTGTCCGGACGCGGGGTCACACGGCTGCTCCGCGTGGCGCGCACGATCGCGGACCTCGCGGACGCGGTCCGCGTCACAGAGGAGCACGTCCTCGAGGCCTCGTGCTACCGGGCGTTCTCATGAGCGGCGACACGCGGTTCGTCGTGCGTCTTGGGGACGACGGCTATCCGCCCCAGCTGGCGCTCACTCCGCGCCCTCCTCGCATCCTGTACGGGTTCGGCGATCCCACCGCCCTGCGCCCGGGGCTGGCGATCATCGGCTCGAGAAAGGCGACGCCGTACGGCCTGGACTGCGCCTCGGTGTTCGCACGCTGTGCGGCCGACGCCGGGGTCGTGGTCGTCTCCGGCGGCGCCATGGGCTGCGATCTCGCCGCCCACCGCGCGACGCTCGAGGCCGGCGGGACAACGGTGGCCGTCCTGGGCTGCGGCGCCGACGTGGACTACCCGGCGCGCAGCCGGGAGACCTTGGCGATCCTCCGAGCCGGTAGGGGAGCGGTCGTCTCGGAGTTCGAGTGGGGGATGCCGCCGGCGCGCGGGCACTTCCCGGCGCGCAACCGCATCATCGCAGGATTGGCTTCCGCGGTCCTCGTCGTCGAGGCCGCTCTGCCGAGCGGCACATTCTCGACCGCGGACCACGCCCTCGATGCGGGGCGCGACGTCCTCGCAGTTCCGGGGAGCGTGTTCTTCCACGGATCAGCGGGCTGCAATCGGCTGATACGTCAGGGCGCCGCACCCATCTGCTGCGTGGAGGACCTGCTCGATTCCATGGCGGGCGCAGGCCTCATCGAGCCGATGCCGCGCCGGTGCGCTCCCGGTGATGCAGACCTGACACCGCTCTCGCCCCCGTCGTCCGACCCGGTCCTGTGCGCCCTGCTCGCGCAACCGATGGCGCCCGACGCCCTTGCGACCGCACTGGCGCTCGACGCTGGGGCCGTGATGCTCGCAGTGGCGCGCCTGGAAGCCGACGGTCGCGTCGCGCGCTATCCCGACGGGAGATACGGTCCGTGTCGACCGCGCTGACGCTACAATTGTTCAGCGCGCGAGGACCACCACGCGCCGCCCCACCAGCCCACCGGGAGACCGCGTGCCACGCACGATCACAGTCATAGGCGGCGGACTCGCGGGCAGCGAGGCGGCCTACCAGCTCGCGGTGCGCGGGATCGGCGTTCGTCTGATCGAGATGCGGCCTTCGGCCTCGGCGCCGGCGCACCATACAGGTCTGCTCGGCGAACTCGTGTGCTCGAACTCCCTGAAGTCCGATGACCCCGACACGGCGGCGGGGATGCTGAAGTCCGAACTCGGCTCCCTCGGAAGTGTCGTCCTCGCCTGCGCGCGGTCCACCGCGGTGGCGGCGGGAGGCGCGCTCGCGGTCGACCGCGGCGCGTTCGCCGAGCTGCTCACCCGCGTGGTGACGAGCCGTCCTGAGATCGAGCTCGTCCGTGCCGAGGCGACCGAACTGCCGGAGGGCGAGGTC
>DATCIA010000042.1:0-45958 GCA_036508075.1 Coriobacteriia bacterium | reverse complement strand
CGACATCCCCGCTGGCGAGCACCCGATCGTCCCGGTCATGCTGGGAGACGAAGCGCTCGCCCACCGGATGGCGGACGAGCTGCTCGAGGAGGGCGTCTACGTGATCGGCTTCAGCTTCCCCGTCGTCCCCAAGGGAGCCGCCCGCATCCGCGTCCAGCTCTCCGCAACCCACACGGACGAGCAGATGAACGCCGCGATCGAGGCGTTCATCAAGGTCGGCAAGCGCCTCGGAGTGATTGCGTAGGCGGTTGGGAGCCGGCAAGGTCCCGGTCGGGACCGCCGCCTACGGTGATCCGGAGGACGCCCTCCGCCGGGTGGTATCATTGTGATACCACTACCGTCGGAGGTGAACCGATGCCCGACTTCTTGCTACGCGACCTTTCGGAGGATCTGATGTCCGCTCTTCGTGAGCGCGCCGAGTTCAACGGCCGCTCCCTGCAAGTCGAGATCCGCGAGACGCTGACGGAGTCCGTGCCCATGCCGTGGGAGGAGTGGCTCGCACTCGCAGCCGAGATGCGGGCGCGGACCAAGCCCAGCGGCACCCCGGCAGCCGAACTGATCCGCCAAGGCCATGAGGAGCGCGATGCGGCGATCGACCGCGCTCTTCGCGATGACTACCCCGATAGCCTGCGTCGGCGGTGAAGACCGTCCTCGACGCGTCGATTGCAGTCGCCCTCGTCATCGACGAGTCCGGCTCTGAGGCTGCGACTCTCGCCACGGCGGGCTGTGAGTTCATCGTCCCCGACACATTCTGGGGTGAGGTCACCAACGCGCTGCTTCGCAAGGTGCGCACCGGGATGACCGATCGCGCGGGCGCGCTCGCCGCCTACGCTCTGCTCCGTCGGAGCGTGACCCGCACGATCCCGACCGAGCGGCTCGCGCCCGTGGCCATGGCGTTGTCTCTCGATCTACCGCACCCGGTCTACGACTGCTTCTACCTGGCGACCGCCATCACGCATGGCGCGCCCCTGCTCACCGCCGACAGGGCGCTCCACGCAGCGGCCGTCGATGCCGGCTACGCTGCGGCGGTGCGATTGGTCGGCTGACCGGCCCGCTCGCTACTTCCAGTAGCCGAGCACCGTCTGGCCGCCGTACGTCTGCTGGCCGAACTCCGCGCTCCACTCGATGTCGTCCGCGAAGATGATGACGTCGACCTGGCTCCCCCGCTTGATGAAGCCGAGCTTGTCGCCGATCTTCAGCGTGTCGCCCTCGTGCGCGAGGATGTCGATCTTGTTGACGAACTTGTCGGCGATCTCGACGACCGCGATGTCGGGAGCCCCGCCGCCTTGGATCACCACGGTGTTGCGCTCGTTCTCGAGGTGGAACGCGGCCGCGAAGTTGTCGAACGGCCTGCGCAGGAAGGCGATGCGGATGTACTCGGACAGGTCGACCATCGGCAGGTTGGCGTCGGCCTTCGTGTAGCGCTGCGCCGTGACCGTACCGGCCACCGGCGCGTAGTTGAAGTGCACGTCGAACGGCGACATGTACATGCCGATGATCCAGCCGCTGCGGCCCTTGGTCTGCTCGAGCTCGGCGATCTCGGTCAGCTCGATGCGGCGGCCCAGCTTCTCGGAGTACACCGCGCCGTCCTCGAACCGCTTGATGTAGACCACCTGGCCGTCGGCCGGCGAGATGATCGCGTTGGCCTCGGTCGACTCGGGAGTGCGGACCGGGTCGCGGTAGAACCACACGAACCGGTTGAGCAGGTACAGGGTGGTCAGCACAAGAACGACGACGACCGCGAGCGTCGCGGCGAGGGTGTAGAACGGGGACATGGGTCTCCTCAAGTGACGGACTCCTCAGGCGGCAGCGTACTTCAGGCATTCTAGCGGGTCGGCCGGAGGGGCGCGCCGGCCGGTGCGGGTAGCCCTACGGTGCGACGGCGCCCAACACCTTCCACTCCGAGGCGCCGGTCCCCACCCAGTCGTAGAGACTCGCCCCGATGCACTTCGCGTCGGCGACCGCGCGCACGAACGCCTCCGTCTCGGTGGCGTTCGTCTCGCCCGCCAGTCCGCCGATCAGGTGGACCGGGATGGTCGCGCAGCCCGGCTCCGCGCGCAGCATGCGCATGTTCTCCTTCGCGTCCGTGTAGACCGGGCCGGCGCCCTTCGCGTGGTAGGTGTAGTAGCCCATCGGCAGCAGCACGTCGTAGGTGTTCGCGACCATCGCGTAGGGGAACGCGTCCCAGTAGCCCGACTTGCGCGCGAGCCCGACGGGCGACGGGATGATCCCGCCGAGGGCATACGCGGGCCCGGCAACCGCGCGGATCTTGAGCGTCAGGCTCTCGAGAGCGAGGATGCGCGTGCTCTCGGGCTTCACCGAACTCGACTCGATATCGAGCGCGAAGCCGTCGAACGATTGGCCGTCGGGCGTCCGGAACCGGATGGCCTGCGTGACGCGGTCCAGATCGAGCGCCTCGTCCTTCAGATAGGGCAGGTACCAGGCCACGACCCGCATCCCGTGAGCGTGCGACTCCCGGATGAAGGCCTCGGTGGCCGCCACGTCCTTGAACGCGGTGTCCGCGTGCGAGTTGCCCGTCTGGAGGTAGAGCGTGCGGACTCCGTGGGACGCCATGTCCGCCACCGCGGCCGCAGGGTCCTTCCACGCGCGTTCGTCGAAGATGTCGACCCAGGTGCCCAGACCGCGGTACGCATCGACGGAGGCCGTGGAGATGGTCGACGCGATGCTCTTCGGGGACGAGCCCCTGAAGAGCATCGCAGCGCCGATCGCGGCCGCGACGACGACAAGCGCGGCGGCCGCGATGATGATCGCGGTCCGAAGCGCGGCCGGACGCGGGGCAGGGCTGGGGGTCTCGTCGGTCAAGCCTACTTCTCCTTGAGGAACTTCCAGGTCACGTAGGGGAACTTTGGGATGTAGTACCCGGCCATGCCGGCGATCGAACGCCAGACGCTCGGCGCCATCGGCGCCACGGGGCGCGGCGCGAACACGCCGGTGCGGTAGGCGTTGTCGATCGCGGCGTACGTGGGGATCAGCCCGACCTGGTGGTAGAGGGCCCACACGTCGTCGGCGGCGGTATGGGTCATCAGGTCGCGCGGAAAGTCGGCGAACTGCGAGACGGTCTCGTGGATCGGCTCGAGGTCGGGGATCCAGCCTTCGAGCGCGACCCGGTACCGCATCGCGTTGTACGCCTCACGGTCGAAGGGCAGATCGGTCTCGAGCGATGCTATGTCGCGAATCGCACGCGCGAGCACGCGAACGCGGCGCAGGTCCCACACGGGGTCGAGCAGGCGCACCTCGATGGTGCCGAGGCGTTTGCTCACGATGAGGTCCTGGAAGCGCGCCGTGGGGTCGGACGTCAGCGGCCCGACGGCGAACCCGCGCGCCATGCGGAACGACTGCCCGAACCGCTCGCCCGCCGCCGCGGGAGAGTCGGCGGCCAGCAGCGCCAGGAGCGGGAGCGCGTAGCCGAGGTTGCGATAGGCGCGCTCGCGATCGGGCGTCCCGACGTGGAACTGGAGCGCGGCGACGTTGCTGGGGGCGTCGTTCTGCAGCAGGTGTCCGAGCGGGACGAGCAACCCGTGGCCACCCACCGCCCGAACGAGTTCGCCCCTTCGCTGCGCGATGTCGTCGACGAGTGAATCGGGATCATCGTGGACGCCGGTGGAGATCTCGACGCAGCTCATCAATCCCTGCGGCAGGTCGTCCCCGCGCGCGAAGTTGCTCGCGGTCCGGGCGTAGTGGCGCCTCGGGTCCGACCAGGTGAGGCGCGCCAGATACGACAGCGAGCCGAGGTTCGGGCGGTCGGGCTCACAGACGAAGACCTCTTCTTCGAGCCCCAGCGTCACGCGCGTCATCAGGCCACCTTCCACAGCGCGGCCGAGAGGGCGCCGCCCAACACGGACAGAGCGGGTGCGAGCATCAGCGCGACGGCACCCGCGGCGAGCCAACCGGTACCGAGATGGACCCGGCGACCGACGTAGGCGCCGGCCACGGCCGGCAGCGCGTAGCCGACCAGAAGCCCGACGATCGCCCACGTCGCCATGTACTCGGGCACCTGTGCCGCGCCGGCGAGCCGGATGCCGTCACCGACAGCCCACCCCGACAACACGATGGCCGCGGACCACCAGGCTGTGCCACGCGGTGCTCGCTTGTACCCGGAGATCGCGGCGGCCATGGCCGATGAGGCAGCGGCCGCGATGGGATTGAACTGCAGCCCCATGGCGGCTCCTGCGAGCGCCAGGCCGAGTGATCCGGTTGACATGGGTGTGTGATCCGTCCCTTCGGTGAGCCGCTGGTGTGGCGCGGGTCTGTCGCGTGCGCGGGCCCGGACCGGCGATCCGGTCCGGGCCCGTGGGCCGTACCTGAACTGTACCGCGTCACGCGCCCGAGCGCGTGCCGCTACATTCCCTCAGGGAAGGGGGGCGGGAACGGCATCGACAGGGCGACGGGACCCGAGTGGGCGCTCATCGCGGTGCGGATCTTCGCGAACACCGAGGAGGTCGCCGTGCCGGTCCCCCCGAACACGGAGACGGTCTGGATGTTGGGCGCATTCTTGCGCAGGAGTGCGGCGGTCGTGGGATCGAGCGTCTTGCCGGCGTTGAGCAGCACGACGCCGCCCCTGGTGGCTGCGCCGATCGCGAGGTTGTAGCCCCAGTTGGCACCGTTCGCCACGCCGACGTCCTGCCAGGTGGAGTAGCCCTTCCCGACCGCCCACTCGGCCAGCTTGCCGGAGGTCTGGATCGCCGTGCTACCCCACAGGCGATCGTAGCCGCCGCCTGAGAACACCGCGCGAGCGGTCTTGGTCGCCACCGCGTACTTCCCGCCGATGACGGTACCCCCTGACACCTCCGTCTTCGCGAGGAGTGTCTTGAACGGGGCCGGGATCGTGGCGCCCTTGAGGATGACGATGGGGAGGCGCGACGAGTAGGCGACCGGCATGAGGGAGCACATGTCGGACGGGGACGTGCCGTTCACTACGATGAGCTCGACGCCGCCCGGGAGGATGGCGGCCGGGGCCATGAGGCGCCGCGCCACCTTCGCCGCCACGTCGTAGCCGTCCGTACCGCTGATGCGTTCCACGTGGAGACCGAGCGCCTTGAGCGCCGCGTCGACGCCCGAGCCGACGGCACGCGTGGTGCCGACGACGTACGCCTTCTTCACCTTGAGCCGTCGGACCTCGGCGGCCGTGTCGCGCGGGAGCGTCGCCCCGGCGAGCAGGACGGGCGCGTTGAGCGAGCCGGCGAGCGAGTTGGCCGCCAGCGCCTGGACGTAATCGGAGTCGGAGGCGATCACGACGGTGTCGCTCATGTAGGGGTCGTCCGGGTACGCGAGGTACCGCGCGGCCGAAGCGGCCACAGCCGTGCCGGCACGCGTGCTACCGGCGAACCGGACGACGCCGATGCCGGCGTTCGCCGATGCCGGCGCGGATTCCGCGCCCTCACGGCCGAGCACGTCGACGCCGGTCACCTTGAAGAAGTGAGGGGCTGCCGGAGCGAGAGCTGCCGCGAAGAACGTGCTGCCGGTCATGTCGACGCCCCCGGGAGACACGAGCGGCATCCACGGGCCGAAGGGGGTCAGCGCCTCATACACGCGGTAGCCCGCGATTGTAGGGTCCTCGGGGATGTCCCAGGACAGCATGACGCCGGTGTTGCTGCTGACGGCGGTGAGGCCGGTCGGCGCCACCGGCTCGTGCAGCACGACGACCACGGCGACGGTCATCTCGGTGGGCTCGGACATGGGGTCGCTGCGGAACTCGGCGCTGATCCTCTGCGTTCCCTGGATCGGGAGTACGCCGACGTCGAACTGCGGAGCGAACGGGAGCCACTCGGCGTCCGCGTCGCGCTCGTCGTTGATCCAGACACGCATCGAGGTGGCGTTGGTCACGTCGGCGATCACCGACACCGTCGAGGATTCGACGACGGCCGCATCATCGACCTGTACTTCTGACTCGACCCGTATGCCCCCCGTGACTCCGGCCGGGTCGATCGTGAGCCGCATCGAGGTCCCCGGCGACACGTTGCCGGAGGGGTCGGTGAGATAGACCGTGTAGAAGGCCTGCGTGACGTCGGGATCGAGGTGCTCATCGACCGCGAACCCGAACCATGAATCGATCAGCATCGCGTCAGGATCGCCCACACCCGGCGTCGAGTCGTAGCTGCGAAGCACGGTCGAGAGGGCGTTGCCGGCGACGTCCGCGCCTGCCCAGTAGAGCGTCGGCAGGCCGGGGACGGCGTTGACGGCGCGCAGGGCCCGGGGAGCGGCCGGCGCGGTGTGGTCGACCGCCGTGGTCTGTGCGGTCGCCGCCACGGACCAGTTGCCGGACTCGTCGACGGCCCACGCGGAGACGTAGACCTCCCGGCCGTCGACCGCGGGCCCGAAGGTCGCGACCGTGCCGGTGCCTTCGTAGGCGACGGTGGCGCTGGCGTCATCGCGACCCGTCGGCATGCGGTCGATCGAGGCGAGGACGAGCGTGGACGCATAGTCGGGGGCGGTGGGGTTGGCCCACGCGATCCCGACGTTGCCATCGAGGTCCGGCGTCAGCGTGAGCGCCGACGGCGCGGTGGGCGGCGTCGAGTCGCTGATGAGCGCGACCCCCTTGACCGTCGCCCAAGCGGAGTCCACGCCGTTGAGGTGCGACTGGACGCGGAACCAGGCGTCGTCGGTGGCCGTCGAGGGCACTGTGAAGTCGAGCGAGGTCGCGCCGGCTCCGGCGGATCCCAGCCCGGTGAACTCGTGCGCCGTGAGCTCGATGTCGTCGATGTAGAGCCGCGCATCGGATGGCAGCTCGCCGAAGTTGACGCCCACGAAGTAGACGGGCTGTTCTCCCTCGGGGAGCCAGAGGCTGGCCTTGGCCCAATCCCCGGCGGGGACGAGCTCGCCCGGGCTCAACATGGCGCCATCGGAGGTGCCGTTGACCATCCCCATCTGATCGAAACCGTCACCATCCGGCATCCGCCAGTAGAAGCTCAGCCGGCCACCGCCCGCGGGGACGGTAATCGTCGTCTGCATCGCGGACACTCCGGCCTTGAACCAGCCCGGGCCCATTTCGGGCGCGGGAGCCGAAGCGGGGAGCACGCCGCTCTTGGCGCCGTACGCGCCGGTGCGCGTCGCGGTCGCGTCGGTCGAGGCCGACCACGCGGACCCGGACTCTGCGGGCTCCACGAACCCTGCGAGCGTGCCGCTCTCGAACCCGTTGGCGTACGCCGCGAAGGGAAGACCGACCTCAGCGGTGAATGTCGCGCCGGCGGCCGCTCCTGCAGCGGGCTTCCAGCGCAGCGTGGACGGCATGCCCGTTGGCAGCCGATCGCCGCTCTTCGGAGCCGTGATCGTGACGCGACCCGGATACTCACCGAACGCCGCGGCCACATCGAGCACTCCGCCCGTCGCGGTCCGGCCCTTGAAAGCCGACTTGGGGGCGGCGGTGTTGATGATGCGCGCGGCGAGCTCCTCGCCCGTCGCGGCGGGGAGGCACGCCTTGAGCAGCGCGACCGCTCCGGTCACGTGCGGCGCGGCCATCGAGGTGCCCGACAGCGGCGCGTACGAACCGGTGTACATGATCGCGGTCGACCGGAATCCGGCGTCGACGCGCGCGATGGCGTCGGACGCGGTGGGCCACAGGTTGCCCGCGCTGTTCGGGTCGGTGTACTCGACCGGGATCCAGGCGTCGATGCCGGCCAGGGCCGAAGATGCGCGGCCGTGGAAGTCGCGGCTCCACGTCTCGTATCCGACGCAGACCGCGCCGAAGTACCGGGCCAAGAGCCCGGGCTCGTCGCCGGGCCCGTTCCCCGGATCGGAGCCGGGATCGGGCTGGATGACGGAGATGCCCATCTGCAGGTCGCTCGCGGCCTTGCCGCTGAACAGGACGACGCGTCCGCCCGCGTCGAGGTCCATCCGGATCGCGTCCTGCTCCTCGGTGTTCAAGCAGCTGGTGCCGTAGTAGCCGAGGGTGTCCTTCCCGGTGAACCAGACGACCGTCTTGTCGGACATCGCCGCGACTGTGGGCGTGCCGCGATCGTCGTTGACCCACGTGGTGACGTTGGAGAAGCCGCCCGCGGCAAGCGCGTCTGTGTAGACCTTCAGTCGGACTCCGGGGGTCTCACTCGTGACCTTGGCGGCACTGTCGTCCACGACGAGGATCGGCGTGTCCGACGGCTCGCCCAGCTGCGCGACCGCGCCCGCGATGAGCGCGTCGCGGGCGGGGGCGGGCTCCAGGACCTCTGCCTGGAGCGGGATGTACACGGCCTTCCATGTCAGGCCGTCCACGAAGGTCCCCGAGTCACCCGCGGGCATCGTGGAGGTCACATCGACACCCGGCGCCGCAAGATCGACGCTCGTGGAGCCGTAGTTCGAGAAGTCGGCGATCGCGCCGTTGCGGTCCGACGCCGCGACCGTGATCACGTTCGTCGCATCGGAGGACGCGGGGTAGAACGACATCCCGGGAACGTCGTTGTCCGATGCGGAGTTGCCCGCCGCGCACACGATGATGACGCCCTTGGATGCGGCGTAGTCGATCGCCTCGGCGATGAGATCGGAGAAGCCGAAGCCGCCCCACGAGCAGTTGATGACCGTCGCACCGCGATCGACCGCGTAGATGATCGCCTCGGCACCGTCGTAGTCGGTGCCTCCGTTCGGACCGAGGAACTTCACCGGCATGATCCGCACGGTCTGGTTGACGCCGGTGGCGCCGACGCCGTTGTTGCCCTGCGCACCGATGATCCCCGAGACGTGCGTCCCGTGCCGATCACCGTCGACCGCGTCGTAGACCGTGTTGTCCCCGTTGGCGAAGTCCCAGCCGCGAACGTCGTCGACATAGCCGTTCTGATCGTCGTCGATGCCGTTGTTCGGCACTTCGCCCGTGTTGATCCACATGTTGTTCTTGAGGTCCGGATGCGCCCAGTTCACGCCCTCGTCCACGACCGCGACGATGACGTCCTTCGAGCCGGTGGAACGGGACCAGACGTCGCTCACGTTGATGTCGTTGCCCGCCGTGCCGCCGTCCTGGCCCGTGTTCTTGAGCGCCCACTGGCTGGAAAACAGCGGATCGTTCGGCGTCACGTCGGCCTTCTGCATCCACACCGTCGGCTTCGCGTCGACGACGAGACCGGCCTCGCGCAGCGCGCTGACGATCTCACCGGACGTCCCACCCGATCCGGGCGTGAGCTGCGACCAGCCGAGCTTGGCGTTGGTGGTCACGGTGAACCCCAGGCGCCGGGCCGCGGCCTTCACGGTCGAGGCGGAGACTCCCTTGCGCCACCGGACGTTCGCGACGTCCGACCGCCCGAAGGAACCGAGAAGGTTGGCGTCCAGTCCCCCGCCACGCAAAGCGGCGAACGGCGGAGCGGGCTTGGCCGCCGCCGGCTTCGTCGACGCCGCGCTGATCGGACCCAACGGCAGCATCACGAACACCATCGCCCCCGCGACGACGCCCGAAACCACGCGACGGATCAGACCCCGGCCTCGTACCATCTTGGGAATCCCCCACTCTCCTCATCGGCCCACGGACGGCGGTCCGCGGTGCCAACCCCTGATATTCGACGCGCGTGACGCCTCACCATTCACACACATCTGACGAACAAACTATTACGCAATATGTCATATAGCACAGAGCGTATTATCCGAGCGGTTCGAGAACTCGATGAACGGTTGTGAGCGAGCGTCAAGCGGCTTCCCGTGTGCGACCGTCTCAGCAGGCTGGCTTCTCGAGCGCCATCTTGCCGCGGCGGACCGCCTCGGGGATCTCGATGGCGTAGTCGCCGTTGAAACACGCCATGCAGTAGCGGTCCGCGCTCTGCCCCGTAGACGCGACCATGTCGTCGATCGACAGGTACGCGAGCGAGTCGGCGCCGATGTGCTCGCGTATCTCCTCGACCGACTTCATCGCCCCGATCAGTTGCTCCTGCGTGTCGGTGTCGATCCCGTAGAAGCACGGCCACTTCACCGGCGGAGAGGTTATGCGCATGTGCACCTCGGTCGCCCCGGCCTCTCGCAGCAGCGCGACCAGCTTGCGGGTGGTGTTCCCGCGCACGATCGAGTCGTCGACCACGATGATGCGCTTGCCCTCCAGGGCATGCCGCATCGGATTCAGTTTCAGCTTGATCCCCTGCTGCCGCAGCATCTCGCTCGGCGCGATGAAGGTCCGGCCGACGTAGCGGTTCTTGGCCAGACCCTCGCCGAATGGGATGCCGCTCTCGATGGCGTAGCCGGTCGCGGCAGGCGTCCCGGAGTCGGGCACGCCGATCACGAGGTCGGCCTCGACCGGCGCCGAACGCGCTATGGCCGCGCCCATGCGCTGACGCGCGACGTAGAGGGTGCAGCCGTACATCGAGGAGTCGGGCCGCGCGAAGTAGACGAACTCGAATATGCACAGCGCCTCACGTCCGGGCGGGACGGCCTGCTCCGACTCGAGTCCCGCAGCCGAGATCTTGATGAGTTCGCCGGCCTCGACGTCGCGCACGAACTTGGCGCCGATGATGTCGAGCGCACAGGTCTCGGAGGCGACGACCCAGTGGCCCCCGGGCAATTGCCCCAGCACGAGCGGGCGTACCCCGTTGGGGTCACGGAAGGCGTAGAGCGCCTCCTCGGTCATCATCACGACCGCATACGCGCCGGTGATCAAGCTCATCGCCTCGCGGATGCCGCCACGGATCGAGTGGTGCTCCTGCGTGAAGTGGTTGATGAGCGTGGCCATGACCTCGGAGTCGGTCGTCGACCGGAAGCGGATGCCATGGGTCTTGAGCTTGTCGCGAAGCACCACGGTGTTCACGAGGTTGCCGTTGTGCGCCAGCGCGATCGTGTTCGGCCCGATCGACGAGAGCATGGGCTGCGCGTTCTCCCAGCTGCCGGACGACCCGGTGGTCGAGTAGCGCGTGTGGCCGACTCCGATGTGCCCGTCCAGGGTCGCGAGGTCCGACTCCTTGAACACCTGCGGTACCAGGCCGAGCTCCTTGCGCAGCGTCATCGTGTGCCCGTCGGCCACCGCGATGCCCGCCGACTCTTGGCCGCGGTGCTGCAGCGCGTGAAGGCCGAAGTAGATGAGACGGCCGACCTGCTCGCCGGGCGCGTAGACGCCGAAGACGCCGCACGCCTCCTCGGGACGGTCGGGCCGTTCTGAAAGGATCCAGGGTTCCAAGGTCGGGACTACCCCTCCACGAGTTCTTCAGGCTGCGGGATGTCGCCGGAGACGAGCGCCTCGAGCGTCGGGCCCCAGGCCGCCACGAGCGCCGCGACCGCAAGATCGACCTTGTCCTCGATGACGAGCCGTTCACCGCCGACCTCACCTATCACGCTGAACGGGACGCCGCGCGACACGAACAGGTCGGTGAGCGCTTCCGCGTCGGCCTCCGCACAGGTCACGACGATGCGGCCTTGCGTCTCGGAGAAGAGCGAAGACGCCGGAGCGAGATCGTCGTCAAGAGCAACGGTCGCGCCAAGCCCGCCGGCGATGGCCGCCTCGGCGAGCGTGACGGCCACTCCGCCTTCGGAGCAGTCGTGCGCGCTTCGGACCAGGCCGGCTTCGATGGCCGCCAGAAGCGCCTCGTGGATCTCGCGCTCTTCGGCGACGTCGATCGCGGGCGGCGCGCCGGCGATGACGCCGTGCACCGTCGAGAGATACTCGCTGCCGCCCAGTTCGTCCGCGGTCTCTCCGAGGAGGACGATCACATCGCCGGCCTGCTTGAAGTGCATCGTCATACGCTTGGATGCGTCCTGCAGGACGCCGACGAGGCCGACGGTGGGCGTCGGATAGATCGGCTGGCCGAAGGACTCGTTGTAGAAGCTCACGTTGCCGGAGATGACCGGCACCTCGAACGCCCTGCAGGCGTCGGACATGCCGCGCACCGACTCGTGGAAGGTCCAGAACACCTCGGGCTTCTCGGGAGAGCCGAAGTTGAGACAGTCGGTGATCGCGGCGGGACGCCCGCCGGCGCACGCGACGTTGCGCGCGGCCTCGGCGAAGGCGATCTGCGCGCCCACGTAGGGGTCGAGGTAGCAGTAGCGGCCGTTGCAGTCGGAGGACACGGCGATCGCGCGCTTCGTTCCCGCGATGCGGATGACGGCGGCGTCACCGCCCGGCAGCACCAGCGTGTTGAGCATGACCTGCTGGTCGTACTGGCGGTAGATCCACGCGCGCGAGCACACGTTCGGGCTCGCGAGCACGCGCAGGAGCGCGTCGCCGAGAGCGCCGGGGGTCTCCGGGTGCACCAGCGTCGAGGGGTCGAACGCCTGCGCCTCGTCGAGGTAGGCCGGGCGGGTCATCGCCGGATCGTAGACGGGCGCGTCGGACGCCAGGGTGTCGGCCGGCATGTCGGCGACGATCTCGTCGCCCTCGCGGACGACGAACCGGCGGGTGTCGGTGACGGTACCGATGACCGTCGAGCGCAGGCCCCACTTCTCACACACGGCCTGCGACGCGGCCAGATTCTCCGGCGTGACGACCGCGAGCATGCGCTCCTGCGACTCCGACACCATGAACTCGAACGGCTTCATGCCCGTCTCGCGAGCGGGGATCTTCGTGACGTCGATATCGAGTCCGACCCCGCCGCGCGACGCCATCTCGGAGGCCGACGACGTCAGCCCCGCGGCGCCGAGGTCACCGAGACCGACGAGCAGCTTCGCGTCGAGCAGCTCGAGGCACGCCTCGATGAGCAGCTTCTCCTCGAACGGGTCGCCGACCTGGACGGAGGGGCGCTTGTCCTCGGCCTTCTCGTCGAACTCCTGGCTGGCGAGCGTCGAGGCGCCGCCGATGCCGTCGCGTCCCGTGGTCGAGCCGACGAGCAGCACGAGGTTGCCCGCGCCCGAAGCGACGGCCGAAGTGAGGTTCTCCTCGCGCATGATGCCGATCGACATGGCGTTGATCAGACAGTTGCCCTCGTACGCGGCGTCGAAGTAGACCTCGCCGCCCACGGTGGGGACGCCGATGCAGTTGCCGTATCCGCCGATGCCCGCGACCGCGCCCTCGAACAGGTAGCGCTGGCGCGCCTTGTCGAGCGTGCCGAAGCGCAGGGAGTTCAGCGACGCGATCGGGCGCGCACCCATCGTGAAGATGTCACGGATGATGCCGCCGACGCCGGTCGCAGCGCCCTGGTACGGCTCGATGGCGCTCGGGTGGTTGTGCGACTCCATCTTGAACGCGACCGCCCAGCCGTCCCCGACGGAGATGACGCCCGCGTTCTCGCCCGGGCCCTGCAACACGTACGGGCCGGTGGTCGGGAACATGCGCAGCGCCTTCTTGGAGTGCTTGTAGCTGCAGTGCTCGCTCCACATGAGCGAGTACATGTAGAGCTCGGTCACCGTGGGCGTGCGTCCCAGTATCTCAACGATCTTGCCGAACTCGGCGAGCTTGAGGCCGAGTTCGACGGCGAGTTGCGGCGCGAGTTCGGCGGTCAGATCGTCACGCATGCGTCGGGCTCCTCGTGATCGTGGGTGTCGTCCTTGGGGGCTTGCGAGACCGCGTCCGCCAGCGCGACGAACCGCGCCTCCAGGCGCGCCTCGAGGCGTGCGTGCGTTGGAAAGGCCACCCGCAACAGGTACGCGACCTGCAGCAGGAGCACCAGGGGCGCGATCAGGGCGTAGGCGTTCGACCACGGGGCCAGCGCGGTCAGGAAGGGCACCTGCGCCACGATGTAGACCGCGACATACAACGCCATGGGGACGATGTAGAACCAGCGGCCCTCGGGCACGCCCGCGTAGTCGGTTGCCGGCCGGCGCCACGCATCCAGGACGATGTAGGCTGCGGCGCAGGCGTCGACGAGCACGAGCGCGATGAGCGCCATCATCCCGGGACCTATCAGGCCGACGCTGGGTCCCACGGGCTAGACCCCCGCCATGTGCGCGACGATCGACGTGAAGAACGGCTGACCGTCGGTGCCGCTCGCCTCGGGGTCGCAGACGCGCTCCGGGTGCGGCATGAGCCCGAACACGTTGCCGCGCTCGCTGCAGATGCCGGCGATGTCGTCGGCCGCGCCGTTGGGTGCGCTGCCGCCGGGTGCGCGCGTGCCGTCCGGCTCGCAGTAGCGCACGACGATCTGGCCGTTGGCGTCGAGGCGCGCGAGCGTCTCGGGGTCCGCGGTGAAGTTGCCCTCGTTGTGGTTGATCGGGATGCGGACGACGGTGCCCTCGGGCAGGTCGACCCACGGGCAGATGTTGTGCTCGACACGCAGCGGCACCGTCTCGCAGATGAACTTCAGACCGCGGTTGCGCAGCATCGCGCCGGGAAGCATGTGCGCCTCGGTCAGTATCTGGAACCCGTTGCACACCCCCAGCACCGGGCCACCGCGCTCGGCGAACCGAACGACCTCACCCATCACGGGCGAGAAGCGGGCCACGGCGCCGGTGCGGATGTAGTCACCGTAGGAGAAACCGCCCGGCAGCACGACCGCGTCGAAACCGGACAGATCGGTGTCGCCGTGCCACACGTAATCGACGTCGATGCCCAGGTAGCGACACGCGATGACGATGTCCTGCTCGCAGTTGGAGCCCGGGAAGCGGACGACGCCGAACGTCATCGGGCAGCTCCCTCGGTCTCGACGATGCGGTACTCCTCGATGACGGGATTCGCGAGCAGCTTGTCGCACATCTCCGCGACGCGGGCCAGCTCGTTGGGGCCGTCGGCGACCTCGAGACGGATGTACTTGCCGATCTTGACGCTCTCCACCTCGTCGTAGCCGAGGCTGGCGAGCGCGCGCTCGGCCGTGGCGCCGGGAGGATCGAAGATCCCCTGCTTGTAGGTCACGAAGATCTCGTAGCGCGCCATCGTGTTCCTTTCACGCGTCCGGGGTGTCGTCAGCTGAAGCGACCACCGGCTCGGCGGGCGCCGTATCGGCGAGTACTTCCGCGGTCGCCGCGGCGGCCGAGCGCTCGTCGCCGCGGGGAGTGCCGTCGTCGCGGCGGTAGCGCTGCAGGAACATGCGGACGAACTGCAGAGCGACCATGCTGCCGAAGAAGATGAAGATGCCCGGCCAGGCCCCGGCGGGCAGCTCGCGCGTCGCGGCCGTGGCCCCGAGCGCGGTCTCGATGCGGATGATGTCGACAAGGCTCCAGGCGAACAACCCGATGCCTGCGAGCGCGGAGACGAGCAGCGTGCTCTCGGCTACGCGCAATGCCCAGTAGGGGCGCGCGTCCTTGGGGTCGGCGGCGTGGGACACGGTCACTTGTCGTCCGGCTTGGGCGCGTCGCCCGCGTCCTTGGCGGCGGAGACGCCCTTCTTGGCATCATCGGCCTTCGCCGGCTTGCCGCCCTTGCGGGCGCCCTCGATCGCCTCGATGCGCGCCTTGCGTATCGGGCCGAACTCGAGGTAGAACGCGCCCGCCATCGACGCGGCCCAGAGTCCCCAGGCGAAGGACACGTACTGCTCGAACGGACCGCCCTTCTGCCCCACGAGAACGATGACCAGCGCGACCGCCAGCGACGCTCCCCACAGCACCCACCAGATCTTGCGCAGCTGCTTCATCTTCGGCGTGGGCTCGAACACGGGAACGGGGGCCGTGGCCGGGCCGCGGCCCCACCAAGGCTTCTTCGCA
The DNA here is from genome assembly GCA_036508075.1 of Coriobacteriia bacterium. Taxonomy (GTDB): domain Bacteria; phylum Actinomycetota; class Coriobacteriia; order Anaerosomatales; family PALSA-660; genus PALSA-660. The sequence goes on along the minus strand of DATCIA010000042.1, from coordinate 30,482 downwards.
GCGGCCTTCTTCTTGGGTGAATCGAGAGGTGTGAGGTCCGCGACGTCGCGCTTCGGCTTTGACGACGAAGCACTCCTGCGGGTCTTGCCCTTCTGCTCGACCTTGTAGCGGTCGTTGTACGGGCTGCGGGAAGCCATTGACTAGCCTCGTTCCGGTTCGAAGGTGCGGCCCGTGATCAGTTCATAGGCCCTGATGTACGTCTCGCTCGTCTTGGCGATCACAGCCGCCGGGAGCGCGGGCGGCGGGGGCGTCTTATCCCATCCGGTGGCCTCGAGCCAGTCGCGGACGTACTGCTTGTCGAAGGATGGCTGCCCGTGCCCCGGCTCGTAGATCGCCGCCGGCCAGAAGCGCGAGGAGTCGGGGGTCAGCACCTCGTCCACGAGTGTGACGACGCCGTCGACCAGGCCGAACTCGAACTTGGTGTCGGCGATGATGATGCCGCGCTTCGCGGCGTGGTCGCGGGCCGCGGAGTAGAGCGATACCGAGGCCTCCTGGAGCGCGGACCCATGCTCCTCGCCGACGATCTCGAACATGCTGCGCACGGAGATGTTCTCGTCGTGGGTGCCGAGCTCGGCCTTCGTCGAAGGCGTGAACATCGGCTGCGGCAGCCGCCCGGATTCGGTGAGCCCGGCGGGAAGACGCATCCCGCACACGGTGCCGGCGCGCCGGTACTCGGCCCACCCGCTGCCGGCGAGGTACCCGCGCACGATGCACTCAACAGGGAAGACGGTGGCCTTCTTCACGAGCATGAACCGTCCTGCGAGCCACTCCGCATGCGGCGCGAACTCGTCGGGGAGATCCGCCACGTCCGCCGAGATCAGGTGGTTGGGAACGATGTCCCCGAGCAGCTCGCACCAGTACAACGACAGCTTGGTGAGGACCTCGCCCTTGTGGGGGATCGGGTCGCCGAGTACGACGTCGAAGGCGCTCAGACGATCGCTGGCGACCAGCAGGAGACGGTCTCCGAGGTCGTAGATGTCGCGGACCTTTCCGCGCGCATCGGGGCGGATGTCCATGGGTTCGCTCACTTGGGTTCCCTTTGCATCGTGTGACACCGAGCGACATCGCGTGGATACGTCGGCGCCGTCGTGTGTCGATACGGCTGCGGAAGGGCGCCGCGGTGTGCAGACATTGTAGCCGTTGGAGAACGCTGACGGAGCGTCAGAACCAGCCGAAGACGACCGTTCCGAGTGCGTAGGTCCCGTGGCCGAGCGCGAGCGCGATGAGCGCGAAGGCGATGTAGCGGTGCACCTTGCTGTGTAGAGCGCCCTGGAGCTTGATGACGCGCAGCCCGAGCAGCGTCTGGAACACGAGCAGCAGGAACATGACGACGCCGCCGACCACCACCAGGTACAGGGGCTGGAACACGATCACGGTCATCCTCTCCCTTGTTCGTCGGCCTCGGGGAACCCCAGCGCGGCGACGAACCGCTCGCGGAAGTCCGGGCGCCCCGCAAGGGGCACCGTGCGTACGTGCGCAGCGAGCAGATCGGCTTCGGTGCGGGCGTCGCTCGACAGCAGCATAGCCGACGCGCCGGCGAGCGCGGCGTTGCCCGCCAGGGTGATCCGCTCCGTCCACTCGGCCGGCACCACGCCGATCGCTGCCAGCGAGGCCGGCCGCAGGTGCGAACCGAAGCCGCCGGCGACCATGATCTCGGCGACACCGGAGGTCGGGCGGCCCGCCACCTCCAGGACCGTCTCGATCGCGGCCTGGACAGCGCCCTTGGCGAGCTGGGCCTGTCGGACGTCCTGCTGCGTGAGCAGCACGTCGGACGCGACCTCGAACACGCGGCCGGCCGCCGTCTCCCCCACGCGCGCGGCCAGCGGACCCTCGGGCTGAAGGCGGCCCGTCGCGTCCAGCGCCCCTGTGGCGAGCAGCACGGCGAGCAGGTCGACGAGGCCGGAACCGCACAGCCCGCGCGGACTCTCGTCACCGATCGTGCGTACGCCGAGGATGTCGCCGTCGAGCCAGACCGCCTCGATCGCTCCAGACTCGGCGCGCATCCCGCTCGACAGGCCGTACGCCTCGAAGGCCGGGCCGGCCGCCGCGGAGGCCGCGTACAGCTTCCCGGCGGAGGCGAGGACCACCTCACCGTTGGTGCCGAGGTCGATCAGCAGCGTGTCATCGTCCCGCCCGTCGAGCGCGGTCGCGAGCAACGCGGCGACAGCGTCGGCGCCGATGAACGCGGAGACCTCGGGGCCGACGACCACGCGGGCGTCACCGAGCCTGTGCAGGTCCGCGGCCCACGCGTCGCTCACCCGAGTCGGACGGTCGACGCCCGGTGACGCGCCGTCGCCGAGCATGCTGACATCCTCGCCGGCGAACAGGCGGATCATCGCGGGGTTCCCCACGACGACGACCTCCCGAAGCGTGCCCGAAGCGGCCTTCGGCGTGTTCGTGAGTGCGAGTACGAGGTCCTCGATCGCGTGGGTGACGACGTCACGCAGTGCGCCGGCGTCGCCTTCGAGCGCACGGGAGACGCGGGACAGCACGTCGTGTCCCCACGCCGCCTGCGGGTTCAGGTCGGTGATCTCGCCCAGGACCCGTCCGTCGGAGAGGTCGTGGAGGCGCACCGCGATGGTGGTCGTGCCGAGGTCGACCGCCGCGCCAAGGGCGACCACGCCGGGGGAGGCGAAGACCCCGCGGGCCGCGGGGGGTTCCACCTTCGGCTCGACGCCGACGCTCGATACCTGCGCCCGGACCGCGCCCGCCTGCGCGGGGACCTCGACCACGACCTCGCCGGGGCCGTCGACCCGGGCGCGACATGCGAGCCGGGTGCCCGCGTGCGCTGCCGCGCCGAGCGCTTCGATCTCGGACCTGTCGGGCGGGCGCACCGCGCCGGAGACCCGGACGCGGCAGGAACCGCATCGGCCCATGCCGCCGCACGGGGCGGTCAGGCCGACACCCGCTTCAGCCGCGGCGGCATGCAGGGTCGTGCCCGGCGCCACCTCGGCTACCAGGCCACCCGGCTCGAATCGCACGCGCACGACCGACATCGCGACCTCCCTCTCGCACTCAAGTATCGCACCGCGAGTCGCGACGCAGGCGCGTTGCGAACCCGACGTGCGAGGCGCGCGTCACAAGGAGTACGCTCGAACAGGAGAAGGAGGCCCACGATGCGCACCATACGGCTCGGCCTGCTCGCCCTCTCGCTCGCCGCCGCGGCGATCCTCGTAACGGCCTGCGCCGCGGGCGTGCCCGCCGACCCGCCCGCCATCACCGGTCTCGTCTCGACCGTCTCCGGATCGGGCGACGGCACCTCGATCCTTGTGACGGGCAGCGGCTAGGTGGACAGAGCGTCGGTGTTCATCGACGCACGGACGACGCTGCTGCGGAAGACGGACCGGGGCGCCTCGGCGCTGCTGCTCGCGGACGTCACCGCGGGTGCACGGGTGAGCGTGTGGTTCGACGGTCCGGTCGCGGAGTCGTACCCGGTCCAGGGCCACGCGGGGACAGTGCTGCTGCTCCCGCCGGCCACACCCTAGCCGCGGACGCACCGGGCGGCGCTACATGCCCGCCCAGACCTCGTGCACGATGCGACCGCGCCCTTCCTGCTTGCCGCGGTACATCGGAGCGTCGGCCGCGCGCACCATGTAGTCGACGCTGGGCGGAGCCGACGTGAAGGTCACAGCCCCGATGGTGCAGCATACGCCCCACTTGCCGTAGACGGCCTCGCCGATCGCCTCTCCGATGACCGCGAGGACCTTCGGCGCCATCGCTGCGTCCGTGTCCCCGAGCAGGACCCCGAACTCGTCGCCGCCGAGGCGCGCGACCAGGTCGGTCGCGCGCAACCTTCCGGACACCGCCTGCGCGACCGCATGCAACAGGCGGTCGCCTTCCGAGTGACCGCGACTGTCGTTGACTTCCTTGAAGTGGTCGAGGTCGATGTAGGCGATCGTGACGGGCCGCGCCGCGCGGCGAACGCGAGCGCGTGCTCGCGTTCGCGGGACATCTTAGTGCGCGTGACCCGTTCGAGCGCCGTGAAGTAGAAACCGAGCCGCACGAGCGAGTTCCAAGCGGGGACCAGCGAGTGGAAGCCCGGGCATCGCGACGTCTGTCTCGCGCTCGGCCTGCGGATCCATGTGGGCGGTCGTGTCGATGTCGTCCCCTCGCGCAGTCGGCTGGCGCAGGTCTAGCGTCCGAGGGGCGCCGACGACAGACCCGCCTGCTCCGCAGACGCCGGGCGTGTGTGCTGCGCGTCTAGACGGAGCCCGTAGCGCTCTCGCCTCCGGGCGTCTCGGGGAGCGTCTCGGCGGCGTCCTCCCCGATCGCGGCCTCGATGCGCGGGACCTCCGATTCCGGGATACCCGCGTACCGCGCGGCCTCGTCTCCGGACTCCTCGATCAGCGACTTCTGGCGACGCCACAGCTCGCGCTCGTCCGGTGCGCCGAGCGGCGGCTCATCGCGGTCCGGCTCGGAGCCCGTGCGCCCAACGGAACCGAGACCCGTCGCGCCACGCTCGAGGCTGAGGATCATCTGGTCCGCGGGGAGGGCGACCTCGACGCCGTAGCCATAGGGGACGTCGTCGGGGGTGCCCGGGACGCCGTCGTCGGCGATCAGGTCCTCGACGATATCGTCCGGGGCGATCGTGCCGTCTTCGTGCCTGACCTCATGCCCGTTGTTCACGGGTACGAGGACTCCGCCGATGCGCACGTACTCCTCGTCACCGTACGGTCCTTCATCGCGTGTATGAGGCATGGACGGTCTCCTTCTCCGACGTCACGGCTGCACACCCGGTATGTGCCCAGCGAGGCCGAGGTCCGCACGCAAGCGAGGTAGAGCGGCCTCCATCGCAGCGACGCCCGCGTCGTAGGCGTCCCCCACGCGCGAGAAGTCGGAAAGACTGAGCGAGCCCACGGCGGGCGTCACCATCAGGTCGGGCTGAGCTCCGTCCCGCTGGCGCCGGCGCTGGACGATGTCCCACGACATCAGGATCACGTCGCGGAGTTCGGCCGGCTCGGCGCTGTTCACCGGCGGCGGCATGATGTCGACGCCGAGAACGTAGTCCGCCCCGAGGTCGAGTGCCTCCTGCGCAGGTACGTTCTCGATCAGCTGTCCGTCGACGAGCAACTGCCCGCCGCGCCTGACCGGCTGGAACAAGCCCGGGATCGCCGAACTGGCGACGATCGCCTCCCGCAGCGACCCCGAGGTGATGACCACCCTGCGGCCCGTGAGCAGATCGCACGCGACCGCCGCGAACGGCAAGCGGAGGTCGCTGAAGTCGCTGACGGAGGTGACCTTCTCGATCAGCGCGCCCAGCGGCGACGAGTCCAGCATGCTCAACCGGGAGAGCCACGCCGGAATCGCGATCTGGAGCCAGGAGGACTTGCGGAACGCCTCCATCATCTCCGCCGCGGGCACGCCGGCGGCGATGCCCGCGCCGACGATGGCACCGGTGCTCACGCCCGCAACGACGTCCGGCGAGATCCCCTCCCGCTCGAGGACAGCCAGCACGCCGACGTGCGCCGCGCCGCGGACCGCCCCTCCGCCGAGCGCAAGGCCCAGACGACGCGGAACGGGTTCCGGAGGCGCCTGCGGGGCGCGCTTCAGCCAGTTGAGCTTCACCGTGCTTCCCCCCATCTGTGAGCCGGCGAACGAACGAGCATCACGTCGCCGGCTGCTGGATGCCGATCAGGTTGCCTTCACTGTCCTCGACCCACGCGACCCAGCCGACCATCTCGCCCATGAACTCCTTGGGCTTGAGGACCGTGCCGCCCGCCTCGGGAACGCGGACCAGCATCCCGTCGATGTCGCCGTTGGATCCCAGGAACACCCTCGCGCCGTCGTGGCTCGGAGTCCCTCCCAGATAGAGGTCGGCGCTCACGCCCGGCTCACCGCCGGGACCGCCGATCACGGCGACGGTGCCGTCGGTGTTCTCCATCATGACCACGCGCTTGCCGGTCACGTGACCGTAGAACTCGATCGCCCGCTCCATGTCGATCACAGGGATGTCCGCCCACACGATGATGTCGCTCACAGGAGTCCCTCCTGACGGGATGCCACTCTACGACTACATACCTACCCGGCCCGGCCCGACGCGCACTGAGGAGAGCGCGATGCCTCGCCCCTCATGCGGGTAGGAATAGTCGTCGGGGAGATGTCTCCGCACGAGGGGAGGTGTTCACGATGCAGGAGCTGTCGCAGGAGCGCGAGGTCGGTGTCGTCACCCACTACTGGGGCAACATCGGAGTGGCGAGCGTGCAACTGGAGGCGCCGGTCGACGTGGGGGATCACATCCACGTGTCCGGCCACTCGGACGACTTCGAGCAGACGGTGGATTCGATCCAACTCGACCACCACCCCGTGCTTCACGCCGAAGCCGGACTCGAGGTCGGCATCCGGGTCACAGCGCACGCGCACCCGCACGACCGCGTGTACAAGGTCTAGGACCGGGCGGCGCCCGCCGCAGCGTCGAGCGCCTCGTAGTGCATCGGGTAGTGGCCGAACGCGTCGGTCTTGATGAGTCGCCACGGAGGCTCGCCCTCGAGCCACGCCGGGTCGAGCGAGGCCGTCGCGCCGACCGCGGAGTCCAACTCCTCGTCGGACAGCTGCCCGACCTCGTGCAGGAGCGCCGAGAACACGTCGGCTGCACGGTGGAGCACGACGTCCGCCTTCAGATCCGCGGCCTCGCGCCAGGTCCGGTCGTTGAACGCTTCCCAACCGCTGCGATCGCGGTCGAAGGCGGTCGTGGCGCCGTGCCGCGCCGCGACCAGGCGCTGCACGATCAGGTCGTCGTATGCGCTCACGTGGGCGACGATGTCCTTGGCCGAGTGCGCCGATCCGGGTACGGGGATGTCGAGCGCCTCGGGTGGCACGGCGGCCACCTTCTCATCGAAGATCGCGCGCGTGGCTCTGAGCTCCGCGATCACCTGGTCACGCTTCATCTCCCGACCTCCCTGTCGCCACCGGTTCGTCATAGATCGAGCATACCCTCGGCTCGGCTGCGTTCACGCGGGTATCCTCTCTAGACCATGGACTCCCTCAACAAGAACAGCATCTACTCCCACACGTCGCCGTACCACGACATCCACGTCGAGGACATCGGCTACCTTCGCGTGCTCCGGTTCGAGCGCAACCGTCAGTCCTCGATGTACCTCGACGCGCCGTTCGACACGGACTTCGAATACCCCGCGTACCTGCACACCCCGCTCGCACTCGTTCCCGAGGCGACCCGGACGCTCGTGATCGGCCTCGGCGGCGGGTCGGTCGTGAAGCGGATGTGGCGGGACTACCCTCGCATGAGCATCGACGTCGTGGAGCTGGATCCTGAGATCGTCGAGGTCGCCCACCGGTACTTCGAGCTGCCCCGGGATCAGCGCATCCGGGTGTTCGTCGGCGACGGCCGCGCCTTCCTGGAGACATGCGCGGACACCTACGACATCGTCATCGTGGACGCCTTCGACGAGGACCGCGTCCCGCGGCCGCTGACCACGGAGGAGTTCCTCCGGTTGGCGCGCGACCGGCTGTCCCCCACCGGCGTCGTCGCCTACAACTTCATCGGCGCGCCCTCGGGCGACCACAGCAAGCCGTTCCGCAGCCTGTACAAGACGATGAGCAACGTCTGGCGCCAGGTCCGGGTCTTCATGACCGACGAGGGGCTGCTCACGGAAGGCGCGAACCTGATCCTGCTCGGCTCCGACGCCGAGGTGAGCGACGAGGTGCTGAAGTCGCGGATCGCGGACCGCGTCGGCGGGATGGTGACCGTGCCCGCGTTCGATCGGTTCGGCGAGGACCTCTACACGCGCGGGATCCCGACGGGCGACGTGCCGATCATCACCGACCCTCCGAACGGCAAGACCCGCCGGCGGCGCTAGCCCGGCTTGCGCGCCGAGAGCGAGAACATCAGAGGGATCTCGGGGAACTCGGGGGGCAGGCGCCAGAACCCGTCGTCGCCCCGGATCATCCAGGGCAGCATGCGCCAGGTGGTCTTCGGGTACTCGCGCAGCGACTCGATGACCAGCCCTTCGGCCAGCAGCGAACCGACGATCTCCTCGAAGGTGTGTGCCCAGGAGTAGGAGACGGTGGTGACATCGGCATCGGGAGCGGCGTAGCTGCCGTGCTCTTCGAAGCGCAGCGGCCCGTCCCCGAAGTACGGATAGCGGACCCGCAGCGGCGGCTCGAGCGCCTCGTCATCGAAGATCCACGGCGTGGGATGCCCGTCGATGACGTGGAAGACCCCTCCGGGCGCCAGACTGTGCGCGACCGTGGCCGCCCACGGACGCAGGTCAGGTAGCCAGGAAAGGACGCCGTGCGAGGTGTAGACGACGTCGAACGCCGCGCCCGGCACTTCGTCGGGCAGAGCGCGGACGTCAGACTCGACGAAGACCGCCGGCAGGCCCGTCCGGTCGGCAAGGACACGCGCGGCGGCGATCGCCTCGTGCGAGAAGTCGACGCCTGTGACCCGCGCGCCGGCCAGCGCCAGGCGCAGCGTGTCGAGCCCGAAGTGGCACTGCAGGTGCAGCAACCGGCGGCCCGAGACGTCCCCGACCACCTCGCGGACGATCGAGTCGAACGGCTGTGAGGCCGGGTCCGCGACGAAGCCCTCGACGTCGTAGAACTCGGACGCCACGTGATGGGGCGTCCAGGCGTTCCACAGGTCGCGGTTGGAGGAGACGCCTTCGGCGTCGATGTCGGTCACGGTGTTCTTCTCCTTCGAGGTACGGATCGGCGGCAGTACGCTCCTAGAACTCGAGCGTCTCCAGACGCTCGAAGAGCACGCCGCTTCTCTCCAGGAACTTCCGCGGATCGAAGCACTCGTCGAGCACCGCGGGGGTGAGCAGCGCAATCGCCTCGGGGTCGGCCTCGAGCATCTCACGGTAGCTCGCGCCGCTGCGCGCCTGCTGCAGGTCGTCCCAGACCTTCATCGCGTTCCGCTGCACGACCGTATAGGCGTCCTCGCGCTGCATCCCGGCATCGACGAGCGCGAGCAGCACGCGCGACGAGTAGATCAGCCCACGCGTCTTGTTCAGGTTCGCGAGCATGTTCGCCGGGTAGACGACCAGCCCGTCGAGGATCCACTCGAGCTTTGACAGGATGTAGTCGAGCGCGATGAAGCTGTCGGCGAGCACCACGCGCTCGGCCGACGAGTGCGAGATGTCGCGTTCGTGCCACAGCGCCACGTTGTCGAAGCCGACCTGCGCGTTGGCCTTGATCACGCGCGCCAGACCGACGACGCGCTCGGACGTGATCGGGTTGCGCTTGTGCGGCATCGCCGACGAGCCCTTCTGGCCCTTCGCGAACGGCTCCTCCGCCTCGAGCGTGTCCGACTTCTGCAGCGCCCGGATCTCGGTGGCGATCGACTCGGCGGTGGCCGCCACGACCGCGAGCACCGCGAGCACGTGCGCGTGGCGGTCGCGCGCGATCACCTGCGTGGAGAGCGGGTCGGGCGTCAGGCCCAGCTTCTCGCAGACGTAGCTCTCCACGAACGGGTCGATGTTGGAGTACGAGCCGACGGCGCCCGAGATCGCACCCCACGCCGCGGAGAACCTGCGCGTGGCGATGAGCCGCTGCTCGGCGCGCTTCAGAGCCCACGCCCACGCGCCGAACTTCATGCCGAAGACCATCGGCTCGGCGTGGATGCCATGCGTGCGGCCGACGCACAGGGTGTCCCTGAACTCGAGCGCGCGTCGCTGGCAGATCCGCCCGAGACGCCTGACGTCCTCCAGGACGATGTCCATCGCCTGCGTCATCTGGTAGCACAGCGCGGTGTCGCCGAGGTCGGAGGAGGTCATCCCGTAGTGGACGTACTTCGACGGCTCGCCGATGTGCTCCGCCATGTTGGTGAGGAAGGCGATTACGTCGTGGTTGAGCGTGGCCTCGAGCTCGTCGATGCGCTCGACTTCGAAGGCCGCGCGTTCGCGGATGAGCCGCGCGTCCTCGGTCGGGATGACGCCGAGTTCCGCCTGAGCCTCACAGGCGAGCAGCTCGATCTCCATCCAGATCTCGAACTTGTTCTGCGGCGACCAGATGCGGCCCATCTCGGGTCGGGTGTAGCGTGCGATCATCGGATGCCCCTTAGGTGGCGCGGAAACGTCACGGGGGCATTATCGCAGGTTCGCCCGGCAGCGCGCCCGACTCGGGTACGAACAGTCAGTACCCCTCTCGCTGGAGGAACCATGGACATCCGCAAGACCTACGTGATCGACGCGACGCGCGACGCGGTGTGGAAGGCGCTGACCGACCCCAAGGTGATCGAACGCTGGAGCGGAGGACCGGCCGACATGTCCGCCGATCCCGGCTCGACGTTCTCGCTGTGGGACGGCTCCATCTTCGGCACCGTGATCGAGGCGGACCCCGGCAGATCGATGCTGCAGGAGTGGTACGGCGGAAACTGGGACGCGCCGTCTCTGGCACGCTTCACGCTGAGTGACGACCCCGGTGGCGCGACGCGCCTCGAGTTCGAGAACACCGGCGTGCCGGACGAGGACGGGCCCGACATCGACGCCGGATGGGACGACTACTACCTCGGCCCCCTGAAGACCCTTGTCGAGGGCGCGCGCGGCAGGAAGTAGAGGCGAGGTCACGTGACGGGACGCATCCGGATAGCGACGGCGCTGCCGCTCTCGCTGCTGCTGGCCCTTACACTGTCGGGCGGTTGCGCGTCGCGCACGGCCGTGACGACAGCGCCCACCGTGGCGGTCACGGCCACCTCCGCGCTCACTGCCACCTCGGCGGCGCTGTCAGCGGTCGAGCCCCAGACCGAAGCCACAGTGACCTTCGCGGTCATCGGCGACTACGGCTGGCGCGGCGCGCACGAGCTCGCGGTCTCGAAGCTGGTCAAGTCGTGGGACCCCGCCTTCGTGATCACCACCGGTGACGACTACTACAGGCCTGCGGGCGGCACTGGGACGGCCCGCTACGATCGGTCGACCGGCGCGTACTACTCCCGCTGGCTCAAGGACATCACCACCAGCGGCACGATCCGCCCGTCGGGCGAGGCGACGGTCAACGCGTTCTTCCCCGCCCTCGGCAACCACGACTACGCCGACGCGACCCCGGCCCCGAAGACGTACCTGACCTACTTCAGACTGCCCGGTACCGAGTTCACCAACACCTCGGGCAACGAGCGCTACTACGATTTCGTCGAGGGCCCCGTCCACTTCTTCGTGCTGAACTCCAACAAGGTGGAGCCGAGCGGCACCGGCAGCACATCCGCCCAGGCCCGGTGGCTCAAGCGACGGCTGGCGGCCTCGACCTCCACCTGGAATGTGGTCTATGACCACCATCCGCCGTACTCGTCGGACAAGGTCCACGGCTCGAGCGTCTACATGAGATGGCCGTTCGCCACCTGGGGCGCCGACGCCGTCATCTCCGGACACGCGCACGACTACGAGCGTGTCATGCGCGGCGGCATCCCCTACTTCGTGAACGGCCTCGGCGGCGCGCCCCGGTATGCCTTCGCGACGAAGCACGTCGCCGGGAGCGCGAGGCGCTATCAGGCGGACTGGGGCGCGCAGAGGGTGACGGTGACCGGCACGACCCTGACGTTCGAGTTCTACACCGTCACCGGGGCGCTCAAGGACCGCTTCACCCTCGTCGTCGGAGCACGCTGAGGGCGCTCAGTTCTCGAGCTTCGCGGCCAGCCCCAGCGCCCATGAGTCGATCGCGGCAAGGTCCCGGAAGTCCCCCGGCTTCGCGCCCCACAGGTTAGCCTTCGAGTTCCCCGCGCCCCCTAGGATTCCAGCGCGTCCTTGACCGACTGCGCCTCGATGTAGACGCGGCTGATCTCCGGGCGTGCGGCTTTGAGGGCCGACTCCACCCGCTGGATGGCCTCCGCCACCTGGGCGTGGCCGAGACCATCGCGGAAGGCCACGTCGAGGTTGACGAGCAGGTCCGTGGGCCCGAGGAACATCGTGCGGATCGCGCCGACCTGCGCCACGCCGGCATCGGCCGCGACCACCGCGCGCATCGCGTCCAGTTCGGCGGGCTCCACGCCCTCGCCGATGAGGAGCCCTTTCGACTCTCGGGCGAGCAGCCATGCCACGCTCATGAGGATCAGCCCGATGATCACCGACGCGCCACCGTCGAACTGGGGGATGCCGGTGAGTTGCCCGAGCAGCACGCCGACGAACGCCACGATCAGGCCGAGCATGGCGGCGGAGTCCTCGAACACGATCGTGAAGAGGCTCGGGTCCTTCGAAGTGCGGATGAACACGCCGGCCGGGACCGCGCCCCTGGCCTTGGTGAACTCCCGCATCGCGACGAAGAACGAGGTGCCTTCGATCGCGAAGGCGATGGCGAGCACGGCGTAGTTGATGAGCGGATTCCCGGCCTCGACCGGGTGGAGCATGTGCAGGACACCCTCGTAGACCGACATCCCGCCACCGATGCCGAAGATCGAGATGGCGACGATCATCGTCCAGAAGTACAGCTCCTTGCCGTGGCCGAACGGATGCCCGGCGTCCGCCGGCTTGGCCGCCCGCTTCATCCCCAGCAGCACGAGGCCGCCGTTCCCGGTATCCACGATTGAGTGGATGCCCTCGGACAGCATCGCGGAGCTGCCCGTGAAGTACGCCGCAACGAACTTGCTGATCGCGACAAGAAGGTTCCCGATGACCGCCGCGACAACCGCGACCTTGGATTCACCCTTGGCTGACATGCCACTCCCGTTCGTGAGGTTGAGCGTATCGGGCCGCGCCGGAGCGCGACCGTCCGAAGCACAGGGTACAGGGTGCCCTGCGACGAACATCTCGGGCTACAGCCGCCCAGGCCTCAGGCCGAGGGTCTTCGCGAGATCGTCCAGGGTCGGCTCGCCGGCCTCGGCAAGGCAGCGCAGGGCGATCGACGCGCACGCGCAGGCGTCCGATGCGGCCTCATGATGCACGAGATCGATCCCGCAATGGCGGCACACCGTGGAGAGCTGATGGTTCGCGAGGCGCGGCCACGCGCGGCGCGCCATCGTGACGGTGCAGTGATATCCGGCGATGCGCGGCGGCTCGAGTCCGTAGCGCGCCAGCGACGCCCGCAGGACGCCCATGTCGAACGGGGCGTTGTGCGCGAGCATGACCGCTCCGCTCAGGTACGGCTCGATCTCAGCCCAGAGCTCGTCGAACTCGGGCTCCTGCGCGACCAGGTCGGCGTGGATGCCGTGGATCCGCGTGTTCATCGGCTCGAAGTGATTGCCGGGAGGCTGGATGAGCCAGTCCCGCCGCTCGACGATGCGGTCCCCCTCGATCACCGCGAGCCCCAGCGCGCACGCGCTCGCCCGCTCGCGCGAGGCGGTCTCGAAATCGATGGCGGTCCAGCGATGCGACATCTGCGGGCTCCCGTGCGGCGGACATGTCGTCGCCGGAGCATAGCAGCACCCGATCGGAGCGGACGGGGGGCCTACAGCCCGGCGGCCCACCCCGGCACGGCCCCGGACAGGAGCGAAGGCCGGGCCCCCGGCAGGGTCCCGACCTTCTTCCGTATCTCGACGGGCTAGGCGACAACCGCCCGCTCCCGTGGGGACGGTCTACGCCTTGACGACCGAGCGGACCTGCTCGAGCCGCTGCTGCATAGCCTCGCGGATCGGCTCCATGACCATCCAGGGGTTGAGCCCCTGGGCCAGCGCCGCATCGATAGCGGCAGCAAGCTCCGTGTCATCGAACTGTGCGAGGACCCACATCTTGAGCACGGTCGGCTCGATGTAGCCGATATGCGCGTGGTTGCCGTGGATCTTCATCTGCTCGCCGCTTCCCAGGTGCAGGAAGTCGGCGGCGTCAGCGAACGTGTAGAGCTCCTCCGGCATGTTGCCGACGATCGGGCTGATCTTGTGCCCGGTCAGGCGCTCGTCCCAGCCCAGGTCGCGGGTCATGGACTCGGCCATCGCGTGCGACGGCATCGTCAATTCGATTGACATGTTCGTCACCTCTCTACGAGCCGAGCTTGCCGGCGGACTTGAGCTCCGCGGCTACGTTGTCGAGACCCAACTTGCTCAGGGTCTCCTGCGTGGGCCAGCCGGACTTGATGTCCCAGCCTTCGAACTTGAAGTAGCGGGTCTTCCAGTCCTCGAACTTCGCACGGTCGAGCCTGCGGCCCTGGCAGGGGTCGTAGCTCCACACGCCGTCCTTGAGGATCGGGAGCATGTAGGGAACAGCCGTGTCCAGGTCGTAGACGTAGCCGGCGAAGACCTCCATGTCGCGATGGCGCCCCTGCAGCGCCCAGATCGCGCGGTCGAGGTTCCAGATCTTGCGACCCTGCTCGAGACCGTCCAGGAAGGACATCTTCGTGCCGGTGACGGCCTGGTGGAACTTCGGCTCGGCTTCGGGCGTGTAGCCCTTGCCGTCCTTGGAGCTGGGGTTGATGAAGTTGGCGTACGCCCAGTCGCAGAATCCGAGCGACTGCTTGTAGAAGCGGGTGTAGTGACGGTGCCAGGCGATCATCTTGACCTTGGCGTCGGAGTAGATGCCCTCCGGGCTGTAGTCGATCATCTTGGGATCGTTGTACGGGATCAGCTTCTCAGCGAAGATCTCCGACAGCTTCTTGGCCGAGTACGCGGGCTCTTCGCCGATGCAGAAGGCCGCGAGGGGCTGCCAGAAGACCGCCCAGTTGATGTCGTGCTCGTTGATGTCGCGCTCTCCGAGGATGGAGCCGTAGCCCCACTCGACCTCGATGCGGGGATCGTAGTGCTGCGCGTAGCCCCAGTTCGGGAAGCGGGCGATGCCGGTGTTGAGGTCGGCGAGGCGGCCCCACTTCTCCATGGCGCGCACGGTGCCCTCGGCGAGATCCTTGCCGATGTCCTTGCGGTACGCGATCCCCTCGATCAGGGCCTTGCGGGTCGCATACGAGTTGTAGTTCGCGATGTCGATGTCAGTGTGGATCTTCTTGCCCTTGCCGAGGACGCCCATCTTGTTGAGCGCCACGAGGTAGCCCATGAGGCCGACGAACTCGAAGGCGTTGACGCCCATGCGCTGGAAGAGGTCCGTCGCCTTGAGCAGCTCGTCGCCGGTCGCGACGGTGTTGAACGATGAGAACAGGCCGTCGACGCACTGCGACTCGTTGCCCTGTCCGCTCTGGGTCTTGATGCGGCAGTTCTGGTGGCACCCCAGGCAGCCCTGCGGACGGGACGGCTCGAGCACAGGAGTGGTGAGCTCGGGACCGAAGCCCGGCTGACGGGTGAACAGCGGGACGGCGCCCTGCCCGAACTCGGACACGGTCACGCCGGTCGCGCCACCGAGCGGGGTGACGACCGCCGGATCGTCCACGTTGTACTGGTAGTTCCGCGCGAGCCACAGGCGGGCGTCCGCAAGCGCCTTGGGGTCCGCCAGCTCGACGCTGCCGGTTCCGAGCACGCTGATCGCCTTGAGGTTCTTCGAGCCCCACACGCCGCCGAACCCGCCCTGCCCGGCGCCGTTGCCGGCGTCGTGGATCAGCGAGGCGATCCTGCTGAGGTTCTCGCCGGCCGGTCCGATGGTGAGCACGGCCGGACGCTGCGTGGTGCGCCCGCCGTCACGGTTGGAGGTGGCCGAGTGCCACGTGTCCATCTGCTCGCCGATGACCTGGGCCCAGATGTCCTTCTGCGTCTCGTACGTGTCCTTGCCCCACAGGTCCTTGGCGTCCTGGAACACGACCTTGTCGTTGACGATGTTGAGCCAGACAGGCTTGTCGGCCTTGCCTTCAAGGACGATGCCGTCCCAGCCCGCGTACTTCATGTGCGCGCCGAAGCGGCCTCCGAAGTTGGAGCGGGTGAACCATTCGATCGGGTAGCTCTGGGCGCCGATGCCCTGGACCTCGGTGCGGCCCGAGCACGCCGGAACGGCGGTGCCCGACAGCGGCGAGCTCATGATGGTCACGACGTTGGCCGGGTCGAAGGCCTTGATCTTCTTGTCCTTGACCAAGTCGAAGAAGATGGCGGACCCGATGCCATGCCCACCGCCCCAACTCTCGTACTTGGCGGTCTCGATGATCGAGGTCGTTCGTGCCGTCAGGTCGATCCTGAGGATCTTTCCTACGAAGCCGTTTGCCATGGTGTGTTACCTCCCACGTATGGTGCGAAGTCGAATGACAGGACCCGCTGCGAAGCGGGGCAGACGCGGTGCGCTTGCCGTCGAGCGGACTACGGCTTGGTGAAGTAGCCCGTCTTGCCGGCGGGGTGCGAAGGCTCCGCGCCCTTCGTCATCGGCAGGCTGTTGTCGCCGATCACGAGGCCGGCGTCGTCGATCGGGAAGCCGAGCTTGGCCCAGCCCTTCTCGGTACGCATGTTCAGCTGGTAGCCGCCGTCACCGGTCTGCGACGGGATCGTGTGCGTCAGAGCGACCGCCTTGTTCGGGCAGACCTCCACGCATGCCTGCTTGCCCTCGAAGCCGCCCTTCTCGCTCCAGAACGGGGTGACCTGACACAGGTCGCACTTCTGGGCGTGCTTGGCCTCGTTGTTCCACTGCACCCTGGACGGGGTGAAGGGGCACGCGTTGATGCAGCGCTCGCAGCCGATGCACTTGCTCGCATCGACCGTGCGGATGTTGCCGTTCTCGGTGTCGACGTGCATCGCACCGGTCGGGCACGCCTGCACGCACGCCGGCGACGGACACTGGCGGCACTGGAACTGCATCAGGTCGTTCGGGAACCCGGCGAACGAGTCGTTGATGACCTGAATGCGTGAGAGGTTGAGGTTCTCCTTGCCTTCGTGCACGAGCGAGCACATGAGCTCGCACGAGTAGCAGCCGGAGCACTTCTTCGTGTCGACAACGATGTAGCCCTTGGATGCGGGGATCGCCATCGCCCGGTCGGGACGAAGCAGTGTGCCGCCGATAGCTCCGGTGAGGATGGCGCCGATGCCGAGCCCACCCATCCCGGCGATGAACTGGCGGCGTGAGTAGTCGGTCTTGACCATTTCGCTCATGTCAGGCGCCTTTCACTGTGGAGACCACCGCAGGAACAGGGGTCTCCTGATCGGCCTTGCGGATAGTGGCGAGCCAGCCCGCGTGCTCGGCCTTGGCGTGCTCCAGGCTTACCGTCCCGGTGAACATCGACCGCAACATCGGCCATGACATCGGGAGAACGGCCGCGAAGAAGACGTGCGCCAGGAAGAAGGCGAGCATCAGGATCGTCGAGACGTCGTGCGTGAACGTGGCGGCGCCGACGATCGCGCCCGGCACGTTCCAAGCGTGTGCCGCGACCTTCACGAAGCCCGTGATGACGACCAGGCCCGTGGCCAGAACGGCCAGGATGAAGGCCATGCGCTCGGATTCGAAGTACTTCTCCTCCGGCGGCATCGTGTACTTCTTGGATCCCAGCAGCAGCCCGTAGTGCCGGACCGTGTAGGGGATCGCGTTCTTGGTCGGAAGATGCTCCTTGAAGCGCTTGGTCGCGAGCAACGTGTTCGTCGCCCAGTAGAAGGTACCGAACAAGAAGAAGATGACCGCGGCGAAGTGCAGGTTCGTGATCAATGCGGCGGTCGCGGGCCCGAAGGCCTGACGCGGAACGAACAGGAATCCGAGAAGGATGCCCGTGACGAGCAAGGCAGCCGTCCCGAGCCCATGCGTCCAGTGCTCAAGGATCGCCGCCCCGTCGTGGCGCAGGACCTTCTGGCCCTCGACGTGCGGATCGACGCGCTTGGTCAGCGCACCGGCGAACACACCCACGAACGGCGCGAGCAGGATCGCCCACGCGCCCGAGTTGAACAGGAGCTGCGCTCCATCGACCGACGCCGCCTTGACGGCGAACGCAAGCGCGACGGCGACAGCCCCCACGGCAACACCGACTATCAACCCTCGTCTCTTCACATGCTGCTCCTCACTGCGAGTCTTTTCGAAGCTGCTCGGCCGGCGTCCCGGCCGCTGCTACCGGATGTGTGCACACGGCGAAGGCGTGTCGAGGACACAGAGCCTCCGCGTGGGAAGAGGGGTTCGAACGAGGAAGGAGGGACAGCGCGCGGTGCGCACGACGGATGTCGTACGAGCTCGAGGTCCGGGAAGCAGCCGGTCGGCCGCTTGTATGGAAACCCCGCAGATGCCGGTCTGCTGGTCACTTGATCCTTTTTGTAAACCGCCGTCTCGCTGCGAGCGAGTCGATCGCGTCCGGATGCCAGCGAGGGCGGTTGTTGCTAGATAACGCTTTGCCGCTCTCGAAGAGCGACCGTGCCCAGTACCCTACGCTCTCCAGTACTACTAGTACAGTCAATTCTGGTTTAGTGAGGGTATTCTCATGTGACCCTCACAGGTCTTTCGATCTTGGCGACCATGAATCCGTGCGCAACTGCCACGACTTGTCGTTCTACTAATCCGCACAACAGAGTGATTTGTTGAGTCAATTGTTGGATTGCCTGTGCGATTGAATACCTCGCCCCGTATACGGAAAACATGACATACCTGTCTTTGGTAGTAATTCGCCGGCTGCGGGACGATTCTTGCAGGTGCTCCGCATCGGTCGAGGGTACGTACAACGAGTGCTACTGTTCGCTTGAACCACCGCACGCACGTCGGAACCACTCAGGGACTGAAGACCATGGCTGATGCGATCGATCCGAAGACCGCCGTCCTCCTCATCGAGGCACTCGACGCGGGCCGTCTCGACTACCTGTTCCAGACGGCGCACATCGACTACTCCGAACGGGACGGGCTCACCGGCACGAGCCTTGCGCTCGGCCTCCCTCTCGACGCGGTCGCGCACCTGGTCGCGGCAGTACGCAGGGCGCAGGGGCTCACCATCCTGGCGGGCGCCTGGGGCGAGTACTCGAGCTGGATCATGCTCTCGGCCGAGCTGGTCGGGCTGCTGCACGAGATCGACATCCGCTCGAAGTTCGACTTCAACGCAGCGGTCGGCCTGCCCGATGACGAGGTCCGGTTCCTCACGAACCGGATACTCGTCGAGGAGGTGCTCTCGCTCGGCCTGACCTTCGGGGAGCTCTCGCCCACCAACGATGTGGAGCTGTCCCAGGCCCACACGTCCGCCCGGCGCATGCTGCTCGAAGGCACCGAGCCCGCCACTGACTACGAGCGATGGGTCCTGCGCTTCTTCGAGCTGATGCAGCGGCTTCCGGAGCTGGCCTCGCAGCCTTTGACGGTCAACCGCCTGCTGGAACTCCACGCGATGCTGACCGACGGTCTCGCCCAAGGCGGCGGCGAGCTGCGGGGCGAGGACTCGATCGACCGGCCGGGAGTCGGCCTGTCCGCCGACGGCGCCGGCGTCCCCGCGGGGCGCATCGCGAGCGAGATGAGCGCGATTGCGGCGTACGGTACCGCGTCGCAGAGTCCGTACGTACATCCGCTGGTCAAGGTGATCGTCTACTTCTACTGGATCAGGCGGATCCAGCCGTTCTCCGTGGCCAACGGCCTGTTCGCGCGGCTCGTGATCCACATCTATGAGTACCAGCAGGGCTACCGCTCGCTGCCCCTCACCCCGCTTACCCGGACTGCGGCGTCCGATTGGGCCGTCCCGCCTCCCCTGGAGACCGGCGACGGACGCTTCGACGCGACGACCTTCATCATCAAGCGGCTGCGCCTCTTCCTCAACGCGTACGTCGTGGGGAAGCGCGAGATGCTCACCGCCGTTCAGCGTTACGAGATGCTGTGCACCCGGTTCGCGCCCCTGGACGTCAACCACCGGCAGGCCCGGATTCTGGACGAGGCGCTCGGCGTTCCCACCATGGTCTTCACGATCAGGCGCCACGCGCGCTCCCGCGGGCTTGCGTACGAGACGGCGCGGCAGGACTTCCTCGGGCTCGTCAAGGCCGGCTACCTCGAACAGCAGCGGCGCGGGCGGCTCTACGAGTTCCGGCTGGCGCGCGACGCCCACAAGAAGCTGCCGCGATGACGGCCCTGAAGCGCCCCGTACACCCAATGACGCTCGAGGTCGAGCAGGCGCTCGACGCGAGCGACCTTCGGGCCGCCTACGACGCTCGCCCCGCCTACCAGCACAACGACTACCTCGGCTGGATCGACCAGGCCAAGCGTGAGGACACCCACCGCAAGCGGCTGGGCCAGATGCTCAGCGAGCTCGAGGACGGCGACGTGTACATGGGCATGGCCTGGGTTCCGGGTCAGGACGCCTCGGAGTGATGACGCGTCAGGGCCGCTAGAACGTGAGCGGCTTGAGACCTGCGGGCAGTGACGCACCCGTCATCCATGCACGGACCATGTCGGTGAACAGCGCCGGATCGGTCATGTTCCAGTTGTGCTGCTCCGCAAGGCTCATCTTCCGGCCGTGGAACACCTCGTACGCCTCGGCGCCCGGGATGGCGCCGGCGACGTCGGCGGTCGACCTCCGCATGATCTCGTACTCCCCGTGGCCGCAGACTGCCAGGACGGGCACGTTCACGCGGTCGAGGCCTTCGGGGAGTCGGAAGCGCTGGTTCTCGACGATGACGTGGGTGAACGACTCGGTCGTCGTCTCGCGGAAGGTGCGCCGGAAGTCGTCGACGAACTCCTCGGGCACACCCGCAGCGCCCTTCATGTTCGTGCGCATCCACCACTCACTGTTCTTGAACGGCGCCGCCGACAGGCGGTAGGTCCACTTCACCACGCCCGGCGTCATCATCCACGCGCCCGGCATCGGTCGGACGAGGGCGCTGCTGACGATCGCGCGCTCGACGAGTTCGGGTGACCCGGCGAGAAGCGCGATGGTGATCTGCGCGCCTTCCGACAACCCGACGACCGTGGCCCGTCCGCCGTGCGCCCGCTCGCGGATGAGATCGGCCACCTCAGAGACGGCGTGATCGATGGTGAACGGCGCGCCACCGGCGCTGCGACCGTGCTCGGGGAGGTCCGGGACCAGCAGGTGATACTCCGGCAAACCGTCCACCTGCGGACGCCACATCCAGCCGGCTCCGCCCCCGCCGTGCAGGAACACGATCGTGGCGGCCTGCGCGGGCCCGTGCTCAGCGACGTACATCAAGACGTGGCTCCTCTCCCTGGACACCCTCGCGTGCCTTCCACAACTCGCACACCCACTCGCCGCAGATCGTGGCGCGGTAGCGGCGCGGGAGGAGACACCCGGTGTCGGGATCGCAGAACTGGCACTTCATCACGTCGACCGATCCGGGAAGCGTTGCGCGATAGGCATCGCCGACGGCGTCCGGCCGGTGGCTCAGGCACGGATCATGCAGCGGTTCGACCCCCGCCTCGCCCGCCGTCATCGCCCCTTTCGCGTCGATCACGAGGGCGCCGCTGGCAACGAGCCTCTCTGTCCACACGTCGATGTAGTCAGGCAGCCACCCTTCGCCGACGTACGCGCCCTCCTCGTCGAGCGCGAGGTAGAGCGCGCAGCACAGTCCGCCGCACTCTCCGCACAGCTCGACTTCGTCGCGGTCGTTCGGGTGGGACACGTCAGCCCTCGAGGCCGAGCTTGGTGGCCGTCGCGAGCGCCCACGAGCCGATGGTTGCGAAATCGCGGAAGTCGCCCACTGGCGCCCCCATCATCTTGAGGATCGTGCGCTCGACGAACGAGAAGCGCTTCGGCTCGTTCCACCCCGCGAACAGCCCGACGTCCACGGGCTTCACGCCCGTGGTGCGGATCAGCTCGTCGGTGTAGGCGCGTACCTCGTCGGACTTGCCCGGCTCGGTGGCCATGGTCAGGCACGCCGTGAAGAACGCGACCGGGACCTCCTTCAGCGCCGCGGCGTTGGCCGCCACCCACTCCTTGACCGGCCCGTGCCAGTTGCCGGCGCGCACGCCGCTCCCGACGATGACGGCGTCGTACCCGGACGGATCCGGCGCATCCTTGGCGGAGACGACTTCGGCGGTCACGCCCTTCTCGGCGAGCGACTTGCCGATCTGCTCGGCGACCCCGGTCGTGCAGCCAGTACCCGTCCCGTAGACCACCAGTACCTTGCTCATCTGTGCTCCTGTCAGCCGATGATCCGAACCTCGCCGGCGTTCGCGTCGACCTCGATGATCTGGCCCGTGCGGATGATCCGCGTGGCGGGCCCCACGTTGACCACAGCCGGGATGCCGTACTCCCGCGCGATGATGCTGCCGTGGCTGAGCAGCCCGCCCATGTCCATGACGATACCCGCCGCGGGGACGAAGTAGGGAGTCCATCCCGGATCCGTGAACGGCGCCACGAGGATCTCACCCGGCAACACCTGCTCGTCGGTCTCCGCGGTGAGGAAGACGCGCGCCGGTCCCCGCACCACGCCCGCACTGACGCTGATGCCCTTCAGGATCCGCGCGTCCTTCGGCACGGTCCACGACCCCGCGGTCTCGTCCCACGCGCCGACGACGATCGGCGGAGGCGTCAGCCGCTCGAAACGGTCGTGCTCGGCGCGACGGTCCGCGATCACCGCGCGCCAGTCGCGTGCGGCTCCGCTCACGAGATCGGGCAACTCACCGTACTCGAGGTAGAAGACGTCGTCGGGGCGATCGATCGCGCCCTCCTGCACCATGAACCCGCCGAGGGCGAGCAGCGCGTACCGGATCGCGACCAGCCACCGGACCGCCTCGCTCTTCATGTTCTCGCGCATGCGGGCGCTCGAGCGCCCCCACCCGAGCACGCGCGCGAAGGCGGCGCGCTTCAGCGGGTTGCCCAGCCGGGCTCGCGCATCCGCCGCCGCGACGTCGGCGGCTGCTGCCCGTCCCGCGGCGTCGCCGAGCGGATCGCTGCCCCGGTCGTCGGCGAGGTAGGAGCGGACCACGCTCAACACGTAGTCGGGCCGCTCCGCCCAGGTCGGGTTGGCGAACTCGAGTTCACCGCGGCGGTGATGCCCGTGCTCGTTCATGAACGCGTCCCATGCCTCGAGGAACCCGGCGGCCTTCGCGTCCCCGCGCTCGGCGTTCGCCTCCAGGCGCCCACGCACGTCCGCCCACCCTGAGCCGACCAGGACCGCGCTGCGGACACCCGTCGCGCCTCCGGCCAGTGCGCCGAGTCGCCACATGTCATGTCCAGCCTCGGCCGACGAGACGTCGCCGCGCCCCGCCACGAGTCCGTTCGCCAAGGCGCCGCTCTCGTCGCCGAGCCACGACTTCGTCAGGCCGCCCAGCAGCCGGAACCCGAACATGGCGACGGCCGCGTACGCGAGCGTGTCGTTGAACTCGGAGAACTCCTCGTTGAGCGAGAGGACCAGGCGAAGCGCCTCTTCCTTGTCGCCGGCAGCCGAGATCGCGCGCATCGACTCCTCGGTCGTGCGCCGCATGTTCGCGGCGAACCGCACGGCCCGCGCCGGCGTGTGGCCGCCGATGTAGCCGGGCAGCGCAAACACCATCCGCAGGGTCGAGAGCACCTTCTTGAGGGGTGAGACGCGGACCTTCTCGAGCTTCGGGAGTTCGACGTAGTCCTGCATGCCTCCGAGCGCGATGTCGATGTCGAGGCCCGGCAGGGTCGCGAACGCCTCGCGCAGTAGCGACAGGTTGAAGTAGATGCGCCCGCCCACCAGCCCGATCGACTTCTTCGCGTCGATCGGGACCCCGAACGCCCCGAGCATCCCTCCGAGGATGTCGTCCGCGTGCCCGTGGATGATCGACCACGTCATGGGCGTGGCGACGTCCGGCAGGATCTCGCCGGTGTTGACGTTGCTCCAGATGGTGGGCGGCTCGGCCTTCGTCACGGCGGGCTTGCGGACCGCGATCGTTGTGACCGGTCGCGACTGCAGGAGCCAGACCTGTTCTCCGTCGTAGGCCCACTCGACGTCGGCCGGCCCGCCCACGAGCTCCTCGGCCTGCAGCGCGAGACGGGCGACCTCGCGAGCGACGTCCTCGCTGACCGACGGCGCGAGCGCTACCTCGCGGTCGACCTCCTCCGTGACGACCGCGCCGTCACCGTCCGCGACCAAACGCACCGCCTTGTCGCCGGTTGAGGAGTGCAGCAGGCGCAGGCCGTCGCGCCCGAAGACGAACCGGTCGGGAGTCACGCGACCCGAAACAAGCGTCTCGCCGATCCCGAGGCACGCTTCGACCAGGACGTCGTCCGAGCCGTCGACCGGGTCGACCGTGAACGCGACGCCGGCCGCCACCGCCGGCACGAGCCGCTGCACGATGACCGCCATCGCGACGCCGTCGTGCGGGATGCAGTTGCGCTCGCGGTAGCTGACCGCGCGCTCGGAGTAGAGCGACGCCCAGCAGTCGCGGACCCGTCCCGGAAGGTCATCGATCCCGCTGACGAAGAACGTGCCGTGCTGACCCGCGAAGCTGGCATCGGGCAGGTCCTCGGCGTTCGCGGACGAGCGCACCGCGAGGTGCCCGCCGCCGAGGTGCGCGCGCCAGTCGTCAAGTATCCCGGTCACCTCGGGGGCTACCGGCGTGGCCACGATCGCGGCGTGCACCTTCGCGGCGTCCAGCGGCGGCCAGCCGTAGAGCAATGCGGCCACTCCGGCACGGTCCGCGTGCTCGCGGTAGGCGTCGCAACCCAGGAAGCGTGCCTCGGGCACGGGCAGGCCCGCCGCCGCGAGCATGCGCAGCGACTCCGCCTTCGGCCCGATCTCGCTCGCCATCGCTACAGCGCCGCCGCGATCCGTGCCGCCAGCGCGGCGTTGGACCACACGAGCTGCTTGTTGGCCTCTTCGGTGGCACCGCCGGAGAGCGCATGCAGGCGCGCGAGGAGGAACGGCGTCACGTTCTTGCCGCGGACCCCGGCCTCGTCGGCCTCCCGAAGCGCGCAGTCAGTCCACCCGTCGAGCGTCGCGCGGTCGATCTCGTGCTCGACCGGGATCGGGTTCGCGATCACCGCGCCACCGCCCAGCCCCAGCGACTCGCGCGCCCGGAGGATGCCGGCGATCTCGCCGGGCGTCTCGCAGCGGACGTCGACGCCGAGCCCGCTGGTGCGGCTGTAGAACGCCGGGAACTCGTCGGTGCGATACCCGATCACCGGTACGCCGTGGGTCTCGAGCACCTCAAGGGTGAGAGCGAGGTCGAGGACCGACTTCGCCCCGGCGCACACGACGGCGACGGGCGTGCGCGCGAGCTCGAGCAGGTCCGCGGAGACGTCGAAGGACCGCTGCGCGCCGCGATGCACCCCGCCGATGCCTCCCGTGGCGAACACGCGGATGCCGGCCATCGCCGCGAGCACCATCGTCCCGGCGACCGTGGTCGCGCCGTCCGCACGCTGCGCGACCACGACGCCGAGGTCGCGTCGCGAGACCTTTGCGACCCCCTTCGCGGTGGCCAGGTGCTCGATCTGCTCCCGGGTGAGCCCGACGCACGGCCTGCCATCCAGAACGGCGATCGTGGCCGGGACCGCACCCGCCTCGCGGCAGACGCGCTCGCACTCAAGCGCGCACTCGACGTTCGCCGGGTACGGGAAGCCGTGGCTGATGATCGTCGACTCGAACGCAACGACCGGGACGCCGGCGTCGAGCGCCAACATGACCTCGGTCGCGATCTGCAGGTGGCCGTCCACTCAGTCCAACTCCTTCGCTGCGGCCGAAGCCGCTTCCGGCGTCACCCGTCGGCTCACCGTGTCTTCGTCTCCGAGCGCGATCGACGCAAGTGAAGTGCCCAGCGCCGCAGCGTCGCGGGCTCCCCTACCCGACAGTGCGGCCCACGCGACACCGGCGCAGAACGCATCGCCCGCCCCGCTGGCGTTGGCCACCGACACGAGCGGCGCAGGGGTCGTCCCGCTCGCCGACGCGTCGGCCCACGCCGTCCCGCCGACACCGCACGTCACGAACGCTGCTCCGGCGCCGAGCGCCACGAGTTCCCGTGCGGCGGCGAGCGCGGCGGCGAGTCCGTCGACCTCGTGGCCGAGCAGCACCGCGGCCTCGGCGGCGTTCGGCGTGAGCGCGGCGACTCGCGACAGGATCCCGGCCGCACGGCCGGCCTTGGCCTCCGATACGGGCTCCAGCACGATAGGCGCCGTCACCGTGGCCGCCAACCATTCCAGCGAGACGGCCGGCAGGTTCGTATCGACGACGACCAGACATGCGGCAGCGAGCAGCGCCGCGCGCGCCGGCTCCGCCAGCGCTGCCGGCGTCACCAGGTCGAGCACCCGCATGTCGTTGACCGCGAGCGCCATGTCGCACCATTCGTCGAGGATCGCGAGATAGTGCGCGCCGGGCAGGTCGCCGGCAACGATCGATGCGGACACGTCGATGCCGGCATCGCGGCAGGCCTCCATGAGCGCGCGGCCCGCCTCGTCCCCGCCGAACGCGGTCACCAACGACACGTTCACACCGAGCCGGGCGAGGTTCTCGGCCACGTTGCGGCCCACTCCGCCGGCGCTCACGCGGATATGGCCGGGATTCGAGTCGTTCGCGCGGACGGCGGCCGACGACGCGCCGACGATGTCGGTGTTGGCCCCGCCGACGACCACGACGCGAGCCCCTGCGGCCGTCACAGAACCGATCGCACGCCCGCCCATCCCCGCCTCCTTCGTCGTCACGGCCGATTGTCCCACGCGAGGCGGCATACGCGGCGAGAACACCGCCCGGCACAGGCGCCTGTGCGCGCGGTATGATACCCTGTGGGGTATATTTCTCATGTAGTCGCCCTTGGAGGAACCGTGTACCTCGACCGCTATCTCCGCCTCATCGCCGGCACCGTGGTTCTGGCGTCCGTCGCACTCGCTTACTTCCTCGACATCCGCTGGCTGATCCTGACCTCGTTCGTGGGCGTGAGCCTGGTGCTCGGCGGCGCCGTCGCATGGTGCCCCATGATCTCGATCCTTCGCGCTCTGGGCGTCCGGGAGCTGCCGGAGGGCTGCTCGCGCGCATAGCGAGCGGTGCTCGACCCAAACCACAGGCGCGGCCCCCGGGGCTGCGCCTGTTCTGCGTCCGGGCGGGTCCCGGGGCGCACCGGGCGTGGGTGGGTACCTACGAGATACGACCGGACGCACGGATCGAAAGGCACCGTCATGAACCGAAGCGACCTCACCATCCTCGTCACGGGCGGTACCGGACATCAAGGTGGCGCGGTCGCCCGACACCTGCTCGCCGACGGGTGGAACGTCCGCGCGCTGGTACGCGACCCCGCCAAGCCGGCCGCGCTCGCGCTGGCCGAGGCGGGCTGCGAGCTCGTGCAAGGCGACCTCACCGACCGCGCCTCCCTCGACGGCGCGGTCGAGGGCTGCCACGGTGTCTACAGCGTCCAGACGCCGCGCGACGTCGGGCCGGAGGGCGAGATCCGGGAGGGCATCAACCTCGCGGACGCCGCCGCCGCGGCCGGCGTGGACCACTTCGTCTACAGCTCGGTCTATGGCGCCGACCACGAAGACGACGTCACGTTCCGGTGGCCCAAGCGCCGCATCGAGGCGCACATCGCGGAACTCGGGATGCCCGCGACCATCTGGCGACCGGTGACGTTCCTGGACAACTTCCTGCGTCAGCGCGACGACATCGTTTCCGGGCACCTGCGCGCGGCGGTCGACCCCGATGTGGTGCGCCAGTTCATCGCCACCGACGACATCGGCAGGTTCGTCGCCCTTGCATTCCGCGAGCACGACCGGTTCGCGGGGGTGAGGGCCGAGATCGCGAGCGACGAGATGACGATGCCCGAGCTCGCGGGGCTGTTCTCCCTCGTGCTCGACCTTCCGGTCGTCTTCGACCAGATCGAGCCCATGCCGGGGATGGTCACGGCACACAAGCCGCCCGCCGGTGAGATGCCGATCGGCCATGCGGACCTCGAGTCCCTGCGCGAGCTCGTGCCGGACCTGTGGACGGCCGAACGCTGGATCCGAGCACAGGACTGGGGCGTCTAACCACCTCCGCACGACGCAAAGAGGGCCACCCCTGGCGGGGTGACCCTCTCCCATCGCTGCCGAACAGCGACATTCATCCAAGAATCGGAGGCGCTTGCTTCCGCGCCCGGGGAACTGCCCCGGAGCGCCGCCGTCCTAGGAGGTGCGGACTTCCGTGAGATCCACGTCGGACCGGACCAGCGCAGCGATGTAATGACTTTGCATCTGCTGGATCACCTCCTCTTCGTCGACGGACGCCGATGCGCCCTCGGGTATCCCCGTGCCTGAAACGATAGCAAGCCGCGCGCCGAATGATGTGGCGAACCCGTGGAGCGGCCGTGTTGCCTCGCCGAACGGTCGCCTAGAGCAGGCCGGCGGCCCTCGCGAAACTGTCCGGATCGCGCCCAAGACGCTCGCCGCGGTCGGCCGAGTCGATCGAGGCCATCTCCTCGGCGGTGAGTTCGAAACCATAGACGTCCGCGTTCTCCGCGATGCGCTCGCGGTGCACGGACTTCGGGATCGTGGTCACACCGTGCTGCAGGATCCACCGCAGGGTGACCTGCGCGGGGGTCTTTCCGCGCCCTTCGGCGATCACCGCGATCTCCGGGATCTGCGCGACGGCTCCTCGCATGATCGGCGCCCACGCCTGCATGGTGATCCCGTGCGCGGCGCAGAAGTCGCGCAGACCGGGCTGCTGGAGGCGCGGATGGTGCTCGACCTGGTCGACCGCGGGCGGGATGTCCGCGAACGCGAGCAGCCCCTCCAGATGCGGAACGAGGAAGTTGCACACGCCGATGGCACGGACGATGCGCTCTGATCGCAGCTTCTGCATGGCGCGCCACGTCTCGTGGACGGTGTCCGGCATCGGCCAGTGGATCATGTAGAGGTCGACGTACTCCAGGCCGAGGCGGGTCAGGCTGCGCTCGCAGGCGGCCAGCGTGTTGTCGTAGCCCTGCTCGTCGTTCCACAGCTTCGTCGCGACGAACAGGTCGTGACGCGGGATGCCGCTCGCCGCGATGGCGCGACCGACACCCGCCTCGTTCTCGTACATGGAAGCGGTGTCGATCCCCCGGTATCCGAGCTCGAGCGCCCAGGCGACCTCGTGTTCGACCTCGGCGCCCGGCTGCGAACGGAACGTGCCGAGTCCGAGCCGGGGCATGTGGATGCCGGGCGCGATCTCGACCGTGTCGGCGAGCGAGTGAAGTTCAGGCTGCTCCATCAGGTGACCTCCTGATGGGAGTGTACCCGCGCGCCCGGTCAGCGACCCGCGTCGCTCGCCATGCCGACGGCCACGTAGTAGGTCTTCGCGAGGTCGAGCGCCTCGTCTTCGAGCAGTGAAGCGTCGACGACGTAGGCGATGCCGACGGCGAGGTTCCTGGCACCTGAGCTGATGGCGGCGCCTTTCGCCCGGGCCCACAGCACGGCGTGTGTGGCTTCGGCCTTGGCGCCGTTCTCGTTGGTCCACTGAACGGGACGGTCGAAGACGCCGAGCCACGCGCCTGCCCGGTTCGCGGTGGCGGCCAACGGACGCATCAGCGTCACGGAAAGCGGCACCTGGGCCGCGAGTTCCTCGGGAGCGTAGTCGACGCTGGAAATGATCAGTCTCATTCGTGTCCCCTCAGGCGCGACGCTTCAGCGGCAGCTGAGCGCTACCCAGTCTAGCGTGCGCGGCCGCCCTCCGGGTGCCCGGGTTCGACGGGCGCCGGTCGGCCGCGGCGGGATCGCCGCTAGTGCTTCGCGCGCCGCCACATCGAGAACAGGTGCCGGTGGTAGAACCCGCTGGCCAGCATCAGCGCGAGCCCGACGCCCAGGTACATGACCGCCAGGTCCGGTTTCGGGATCGGTGAGCGCTTCAGCACGATGCCGAGCACGATCATGAACACGGTGATGAGATAGCTCTTCCAGCCCTGGAACGAGTACGCGCTCACGCGAGCGGGACCTCCCTCGATGCGCGCGATGTTCTTGGTCACGATCCCGTGGAACACGAACCGGAGGAACACCGCCGCGACCGCGAGCCCGGCGACGGTCAACTCCAGCTCGAGCGGCACCGACACGGGGGCGAGCCATGTCACCGCATAGGTGAGCAACAGGATACCGACGCCCATCCAGATGACGCCCGCGATCGCGAACAGCCAACGGCGGTCGATGTCGAGGCGCATGCGCTCGGCGAGCGTGGGGGCGGTGCCGGTGTCGGGATCCGTGGTCATCGGGCGCTCTCGGCCTTTCGATTGTCTGTCACCGGAGACAGGATGCATCATCCCGCCGGCACCTGCATGACCCGAAGCAAGCGCCCTGCCGTGATCGCCACGCGGCGGCGCGGGTCTCGATCCCTTCCGCGCTCGTGCTAGCATTCACATGTTCACAAGCGAGTCCCGCCCGCATGCGGGACGCGAGGCATTCAGGAGCCGCGGCCCATGGCCCACGTACGCTCGCTCTTCTTCAAAGGACCGCTCGCCGACGTCGAGAACAAGGCGATCACCGCCTTCAAGCTCGGCCGCCCGAGCGACGTCATCTGGAACATCACCAACCGCTGCAACCTGCTGTGCGACCACTGCTACATGGCCGCCGACGCGCACACGCGCCCCAACGAGCTCACCGACGAGGAGACGATGACCCTCGTCGACCAGATGGGCGAACGCGGACTCCCCGCCCTGTTCCTGTCCGGCGGCGAGCCGATGATGCGCCGCAACTTCTGGGAGATCCTCGAGCGTGCGCGCGGCTACGGGATCCGCGTCACCGTCTCCACCAACTGCACGCTCATCGACCGCGAGACCGCGAAGCGCCTGCGCTCCGACGGCATCGACTGGGTCGCGACCTCGCTCTACGGCCCCGACAAGTTCCACGACACGATGGTCGGGGTACCCGGCACCCGGCAGCGTGTCATCGAGGCCATCAAGGTCCTGCGCGAAGAGGGCGTCGGCGTCGCCATCAAGACGGCGATCAGCAAGGCGACCTGGCCGCAC
>DATCIA010000041.1:0-5542 GCA_036508075.1 Coriobacteriia bacterium | reverse complement strand
GGCGGGCCACCTGCTGACGCTACGGGTCGGCCTGGTGGGTGTCCGAGCCGATCGGCTCGGACCAGGCCGTCCTGACGGAGAAGCAGCGGCGCACGCTTCGCCGCGCCGCCCGCAAGACGTGGAGGTTCTTCGAGACCTTCGTGACGTCGCCGGGGCACTACCTGGCGCCCGACAACTTCCAGGAGGACCCGAAGGGCGAGGTCGCGTGGCGCACGTCTCCGACGAACATGGGGCTCCAACTGCTCTCCTGCCTCAACGCCTACGATCTCGGCTACGTCTGCCTTCAGGAGATGAACGGGCGTGTCGAGGCGACGCTGAACACGATGTCGGGCCTCGAGCGTCACGCGGGGCACTTCTACAACTGGTACGACATCGAGACACTCCAGCCGTTGCGTCCCTCCTACGTGTCGACGGTGGACTCGGGCAACCTGGCGGGCCACCTGCTGACGCTACGGGTCGGCCTGCTGGAGGTGACCGAGGCTCCTCTGCTGGGCAGCCAGCTGCTCGCGGGCGCGCGAGACACCCTCGCGCTCGCGCTGGAGGACTTCCAGGGGGAGAGGGTGGCCCTCGAGCCGTCCGAGGCCGTGCACGACCTCCGCGATGCGCTCGACGCGTTCTCGCGCGCGCTGGAGCTGTCCGAGCCGCCCGCCGATCTGGGCACGTGGTACAGCCTGCTCGAGCGGTTGTCGGTCAACGCCGCAGAGGTCGACATCCTGCTGGGGCTGCTGTACGAGCCGCAGCGCGGCGAGGGGTTCGCCGGCGTGAAGGTGTGGCCTTCGACGCCGCTCGAGCGCGTGCGCTCATCCTGCCTCGACGCCGTCCGCGCCGGGCGCGGGCCCCTCGAGATGCTGGCCGAGCTCGCTCCGTGGGCCGAACTCCTGAGCCGTGCGCCCGCGGAGGCGCGCCTGAGGCCCGAGCTGCGTCCGTTGCTTGCCTTCGTGCCGTCGCTCGTCGGTCTTGCGGAGGGTCTCGACCGCGCGCTGACGGCGCTCGACGACCTCGCGGAGAGCGGCTCGTCCGACGAGTCGCGGGTGTGGGCGGAGAGGGTCGCGCGCGGGATCCGGGACGGGCGGGGGGTGTGCGCGGGACTGCTGTCGCAGACGCGCTCGTCGGCCGAGACCGCGCGCGAGTTGTGGGAGCGCACCGACTTCTCCTCGCTCTTCGACGAGTCGCGCCTGCTCTTCTCGATCGGCTACAACCTCGACGAGGGACGGCTCGACGCCTCGTTCTATGATCTGCTGGCCAGTGAGGCGCGCTTGGCGAGCTTCCTCGCGGTCGCCAAGGGCGATGTGCCACAGGCACACTGGTTCCGGCTCGGGCGGCAACTCACCGACGCGGGGACCGGCCGGGCGCTCGTGTCGTGGTCCGGCTCGATGTTCGAGTACCTCATGCCGCTGCTCGTCATGCGCTCGTGGCAGGGCACGATCCTCGATGAGACCTACGAGACCGTGGTCAAGCGGCAGCGCGAGTACGCGGCGGACCGCGGGGTGCCGTGGGGCGTATCCGAATCGGCCTTCAATGCGAAGGACGCCGATCTCACCTATCAGTACCAGGCGTTCGGGGTCCCCGGCCTGGGCCTGAAGCGCGGGCTTGCGGAGGACGTGGTCGTCGCGCCGTATGCGGCGATGCTCGCCCTGCCGATCGACCCCTCGTCGGTGCTCAGCAGCCTCGCCGCGTTCACGGAGCAGGGCGCCGAGGGCCGGTACGGGTTCTATGAGGCGATCGACTACACCGCCGGCAGGGTGCCGGCAGGGGAGCGGCGCGCCGTCGTTCGGGCGTACTTCGCTCACCATCAGGGAATGGCCTTCATCGCGCTCGGCAACGAGATCAGCGGCGAGAAGATGCGCGAGCGCTTCCACTCGGACCCGACGGTGGCGTCGGCGGAGTTGCTGCTCCAGGAGCGCGTCCCCCGCGGCGTGCAGATGTTGACCCCACACGTAGAGGAGGTCGCCTACGTGCGGTCGGTGCGCGAGCTTGCGGCGCCGGTCGCGCGCATGTACAGCAGCGCGGACACGCCCGCGCCCGCGACTCGCTTCCTGTCCAACGGGCGCTACTCCGTGATGGTCACCAACGGCGGCGGTGGCTACTCTCGCTGGCGCGGTCTGGCGGTCACCCGCTATCGCGAGGACATCACGCGGGACTGCTGGGGCACCTTCTTCTACGTCCGCGATCTTGCCAGCGGCGAGGTCTTCTCGGTGCCGCATAACCCGTGGCCGAAGCAGCCCGACGCCTACCGCGTTTCCTTCGCCGCGGACAAGGCGGAGTTCACCCGGCGTGACGGCGATCTGGAGACGCACGTCGAGGTCGCCGTGTCGCCTGAGGACGACATCGAGATACGGCGCCTCACGTTCCGGAACGGCGGTCGCCGCCGCCGCAGCCTCGAAGTCACGTCGTACCTTGAGATCGCGATGAGCGCCCAGATGGGCGATCAGGCCCATCGCGCGTTCTCGAACCTGTTCGTCGAGACGGAGTCGTTGCCCGAGACCAACGCTCTGCTGTTCTCACGCCGGCCCCGCAGCGCGGACGAGCGTCGGTCGTGGGGTCTGCACCTGGTCGCCTGCGACCAGCCGGCGTTCGTGCCATCCTTCGAGACGGACCGCGCGGCTTTCCTGGGGCGCCTGCGCGCGGCCGATCGCCCGCTCGCCGTCGAGAGCGGGGGGCCGCTCGGCGGGGGCGTCGGTGCCGTGCTCGATCCGTGCGCCGCGATCCGGAGCGGGATCGACGTGGGCCCCGGTGAGAGCGTGCGTCTCGTCTATGTGACGGGCGCAGCGGATACGCGTGAGAAGGCGGTCCACCTCACCGAGAAGTACCACGATCCCGCCAGCGCGCAGCGCGCCATCGATCTTGCATGGACCGCTTCACAGGTGGAGCTGCGCGACCTGGGGATCTCGCCCGACGAGGCCATCGCGCTCGAGCGCCTTGCTTCAAGGCTCCTGCTCACGGATCCGTTCTCTCCGCTCAAGATCCAGACGCCGCGCGAGAACGAACTGCCCGTCAACGGCCTGTGGTCTCTCGGAGTCTCGGGAGACCACCCGATCCTGCTGGTGCGGGTCGAGGAGGTCGAGCACACGCCGCTGGTGCGCCGGCTGCTACTCGCGCACCAGTACTGGCGCCACAAGGGGCTGCTCGTCGACCTGGTCGTGCTGAACACCAAGCCCAGCGGCTACAGCGACGAGTTCGACGATCGCCTGCGCATGCTCATGCGGACGGGTCACGCGCTGCAGCTCCTCGACAAGCCGGGCGGCGTGTTCCTGAGACGCGCCGACCAGATGCACCCCGACGTCCTCAGCCTGCTCATCTCCGCGGCGAGAGCGGTGCTGGACGGTGACGGTGGCACCATCGAACTGCAGCTCGACCGTCGCGGCCGCCGTCCGTCGCCTCCGAAAGCGCTCGTTCCGACGCACGCTCCCATGCTCGACATGCTGAACAGTCCGGTCCGCCCGCACTTGCGCTTCGACAACGGGATCGGCGGCTTCGACCCCGAGACGGGCGACTACACGATCATCCTGACCGATGGCGAGAACACGCCCGCGCCGTGGATCAACGTGATGGCGAGCGCGGAGTTCGGCTGCCTGGTATCCGAGGCGGGCGTCGGCTGCACGTGGGCGATGAACAGCCATGAGAACCGGATCACCACCTGGAACAACGACTCGGTGAGCGACGGCTCGGGAGAGACCTTCTACCTGCGTGACGAGGAGACGGGGGAGTTCTGGAGCCCCACTCCGCTGCCCACGCGCGCACCCGGCACCTACGCGGTCACGCATTCGCCGGGCTGCACGACCTTCCGCCATGCTTCGCACGGCATCGAGGCGACCCTCGAGTGGTCTGTGGCGGCGGAGGAGCCCATGCGCGTGGTCCGCGTGAAGCTCTCCAACGCGACCGACCGCACCCGCAGGCTCACCGTCACGCACTTCGTGGAGTGGGCGATCGGCTCCTCGCGCTCGGCGGCGCAGCAGCGCGTGGTCACCCGCTTCGATTCCGAGACCGAGATCCTGACCGCGCACAACTGGTTCAACACGGACTTCCCCGGCCGCCCCGCGTTCCTTGCGTGTGACCGCCCGCTTCAGTCGTGGACGGCGAGCCGTACCGAGTTCGTCGGACGTAACGGCCGCCCCGCCGATCCGGCGGCGATGCACCGGGAATCGCTCGGAGGTGCGTCGGGCAGGTACCACGACAACTGCGGTGCGCTCATGGTCGAGGTCGAGATCGGGCCTCACGGCGAGAGCGAGGCCGTATTCCTGCTCGGTCAGGCGGAGTCACTCGAGCGGGTGCGGGATCTCGTCGCCGCGTACCGGCAGCCGGGTGCCGCCGCGCGCTCGGCGAGCCTCGCACGCGGGCGATGGGACAACCTGTTGTCGACCGTCCAGGTCACGACGCCCGACCCTCGGCTGGATCTGATGCTCAACCGCTGGCTGCTTTACCAGGTCGTCTCCTGCCGCATACTCGGCAGAACGGCGGCGTATCAGAGCAGCGGAGCCTATGGCTTCCGGGACCAACTGCAGGACTCGCTCGCGCTGCTCGTCGCCGACCCGCGGGCGACCCGCGACCGTATCGTCGAGGCGTCGCGACGCCAGTTCCCCGAGGGCGACGTGCTCCACTGGTGGCAGCCGTACTCGGGGCGTGGCGTGCGCACGCGCATCACCGACGACCGTCTGTGGTTGCCGCTCGTCGTCGCCGAGTACCTGCGCGCCACGGGCGACACGACCGTGCTCGACGAGGTGACGCCTTTCCTCGAGGGCCAGCCGCTGCCCCCGGGCCAGGAGGACGCCTACGTGCAGCCCCTCGCGTCGCAACGCAACGCGGACGTGTACGAGCACTGTCTGCGCGCCATCGAGTGCTCCCTGACCGCCGGCGAACACGGTCTTCCTCTCATGGGTGGAGGGGACTGGAACGACGGCATGAACCGCGTCGGACACGAGGGACGCGGCGAGAGCGTGTGGCTCGCCTGGTTCACCGGATACGTGCTCGATCAGTTCGAGCCGATCATCGCGGCGCGGGGAGACGCGGAACGTGTCGAGCGCTATCGCGCACGCACGGCCGCGTACGCGGCCGCCGCCGAGGAGAGCGGGTGGGACGGCGCCTGGTACCGTCGCGCCTTCTTCGACGACGGGACACCGCTCGGCACGCGGGACGCCGATGAGTGCCGCATCGACGCGATAGCACAGGCCTGGGCGACGATCTCGGGGCTAGCCGATCCAGAACGCGCCCGCGAGGCGCTGCAGGCGGTCCAGGAGAAGCTGGTGCGGCGCGAGGACGGCCTCATCGCGCTGCTCGAGCCGCCGTTCGACACCACGCCGAAGGACCCGGGCTACATCAAGGGCTACGTCCCCGGTGTCCGCGAGAACGGCGGGCAGTACACGCACGCCGCCGCTTGGGTGATCCTCGCGTATCTGATGCAGGGCGACGGTGACGAGGCGTTCGACCTGCTCGACCTCGTGAACCCCGTTTCCCACGCGCTGGACCGGGCCGCTGCGGAGCGCTACAAGGTCGAGCCGTACGTGGTGGCCGCCGACGTCTACGCGGTCGACCCGCATGCCGGGCG
>DATCIA010000040.1:0-6107 GCA_036508075.1 Coriobacteriia bacterium | reverse complement strand
AGCCGGTCCAGCCACTTTATCCTTCGCCTTAAGCCGGCGAGGGCTGTTCTACCCATTGGCGTCTCTCGACATTTCCGGGCAGTGGCCTGTGTTCGAACAGGAGCCGCACCTAACGGATGGAGCCATATCCATGGTGTCAATGCCCCGTAGGGGCACTGGCCATTGTAGGTCGGCGCGCAGGGGAGGCGCAACCCGCCGCCCACCGTCGGGAGGAGGGGCGTGAGCGTCAGACGGCGGCGCTCGTCGCGCGGGCGGCGAGCCAGGCGTTCGCGAACTCCGCCCAGCCCGAGCCGAATGTGGCGCGCGTGGCGCACACGTCCGCGCGTCCGCGTGCGCTCGCGATCAGATACGGATCGTCGAGGCCGTTGCGCACGCACGCCATCAGCGCCGTCGCGTCCGCCATCGCCACGTCGGCCGCGGAGTCGCCTATGGCCAGCGCCTCGCCGCGCGAAGCGCCCCGGTCCGCGAGGTACTGTGCGATCGCGCGGTCCTTGGACGTGCCGGTCGGGACCAGGTGGATCGCGTGGATCTCGTCGCAGGTCAGATGATGCCGCGGGGGGTGGATGATGCCATTGTCGACGATGGTGACGGGCAGCGGCAGCGTGTCGAGCAGGGCCTGCGCCTCGGCCACCGGCAGGTTGCCTCGCAGGATGTGCGTGACCTCGCGATCGAGGTTCCACGGGTCGTGGTACTCCACCAGCCCCGGGAAGCGCTCCATGAGCAGGGCGACCGCGCCGACACGCACGATCGCCTCGTACGGGGTTTCCCCGAGCTGCGTCGCGCCTTCGGGCCAGACTCCGGTGTCGTAGACGACCTTCGCCCCGCGGTCGTAGCTGCGGATGCATCCGAGTTCGCCGATGAAGTCTGTCCAGCCCAGCAGGCGGGAACTCTCGCGCAGCTGGCGCGAGTTGCGGCCAGAGGTCATCACGACGCGCAGCCCTGCGGCGTTCAGCCCCGCGATCGCGGTGACCGCGTCGAGGTTCGGCTTCCCCTGGCCATCGGTCAGGATCGATGCGCCGCGACCGAGCAGCGTGCCGTCGAGGTCGGTGAACAGCGTGTTCGCGGAGACGAGGATCGCGGGCGCTCCGGACATCTCGTCGAGGTAGGGGATCTCGCTGGGCACGTGGGCGCGGACCTCCCGGTCGTCGTGTCGTATGCTTGGCTGACAGCGTAGCACCGGGAGAGGCGCACAGTGTCCGAACTCAGGCAGGACCCGGTGACGGGCATCACCACCGTGTTGGAACCCGAACGGGCGGGCCGTCCCCGCGACCACGTGCATCCGGTCGAGGTCCTCAACGAAGCCGTGGACTGCCCGTTCTGCGCCGGTCACGAGCAGGCCACGCCCCCCGCGCGTCTCGAGCTTTCGCTTCCGGGCGAGTCGGGATGGACGGTGCGCGTCTTCGAGAACCTGTATCCGGCGCTCACCGCGCGCGACGATCAGGAGTGGCCGGGCGAGATCGATGCGCCGTGGCCCTACCGGGGGACCACCGGCTTCGGCGTGCACGAGGTCGTCGTGGAGTCGCCGCGCCACGACGATTCCCTCGGCGCGTATACCTCCGCGCACGCGGCGCTGCTCGTCGAAGCCTGGGCCATGCGCATCCGCGAGTGGCGCGAGGACGGCAGGTTCGCGAGCGCACTGATCTTCCGCAACGTCGGCGCGGCCGCGGGGGCGTCGATGTCGCACCCGCACAGTCAGCTCATCGCGCTCGCACGCGTCCCCGAGGCGCTGCTCAAGGAACTCGGCAACTTCTCGCAGGACGCCACGGAGAGCGGCCGCTGCGTGTTGTGCGGCGCCATGTCGGCCGACGACGCGGGCGGGCGGATCGTCTTCGACGACGGCATCACGGTCGTCCACAGCCCTTGGGCGGCCCCCTCGCCGTACTTCATGCGCGTCGCGCCCCGCAGATGCTCCGCGACGCTGGCCGATGCCTCTGTCGAGGAGCGCGCATCGCTCGGCGCGGCGCTGGTTGCCGCAGCGCGTGCGATCCGGGGCGCGCTCGGCGACGCCGCCTACAACCTCGTCGTCCACGACGCGCCCTACTCGGCCCAGCACGCGGGGCTGCCGTTCCACTGGCACGTCGAGGTCTTTCCGCGGATGGGGGACCAGGCCGGCTTCGAGTGGGGGAGCGGCGTGTACACCAACGTCGTGGACCCGGATGTGGCATCTTCCGTGCTGCGTGCCGGTCTGGCCTTGGAGTAGAATGTCGGCTCGCGCGCGCGAGCGCGTACGACCCAGGGAGCGCTGAGCTGCCGCATGACAGACATCGACGAGGTCGAGGTCCCGTATCCGCACTACCTGTGCCCGGTCGACGGCAAGGAGTTGCCGCTGGCCGAGGCGCGCATGAGCGTGACTTGCGCGGAGCACCAGCCGCGCGGGGACAAGCTCGACTTCGTGGTCCGCGAGGCGCATCCAGGTGACCGGCGCGCCATCGAGGAGATCTGCGACCGCGCGTGGGGCGAGACCGAGATCGACGTCTTCGGGCGCACCTTCGACGTCCTGTCCGGTGACAACATCGTCGCCGTCGCGGGCGACGAGCTGCTCGGCCTGATCTCGTGCGCGGTCCACGGCGGCGAACTCGCTGTCGTCATGTACTCGGTGTACCCGCACTACCAGGGGCGCGGTCTGGGTTCCGCTCTTCTCGACGCTGCCGCGGACCTTGCGGCGTCGCGTTCGCTCACCTCGATGAAGGCGGCCGTCTCCAACGACGACCTGCCGCTTCTGTACTTCTACCAGCGGCATGCGTTCTCGATCGCGGAGATCGCGACCGGGCTGCTGGCCGACAAGCTGGGCTATGCGGGGGTCGGCTTCGCCGGCATCCCGATCCGTGATGAGATCCGCCTGCGCCGCCCCGTGTGTCTCTAGATCCTCACGAAAGGGGACCGTTCCGTGGACCGTACCGTCCGCACCTTGCTCGCCGTGATGCTGAACATCGCCCTCGTCGCCGGCCTCGCTGGCTGCTCGAAGCCCGCAGCGTCGACCGGGACGACCGCGCCCGTCGCCCCGGCCAAGGTCCGCATCGGCACCCTGCCGACCGAAGACAGCCTGCCGCTGTGGGTGGCGGAGCGTGACGGCCTGTTCACCAAGGCCGGGCTCGACGTCACCATCCAAGTGTTCCAGTCGGCTCAGGAGCGCGACGCAGCGCTGACCGCCGGCGCCATCGACGGGTTCATGGGCGACCTCATCGCCGCCGCCACCCTGCGCGCGGGCGGTGTACCCGTGAAGGTCGCGACAATCATGTTGGGCGCCACTCCCGCCGAGGGACGCTTCGGCATCGCGGTGAAGCCGGGCTCCAAGGTCACCTCGATCCAGGAGCTCGCCAACGTTCCCGTGGGTACCTCGAGCGCGACCATCCAGGAGTATGTGCTCGACGAGCTCCTGCTCACAGCTGGCGTCTCCGCTGCGAGGATCAAGAAGGAAGAGGTCAAGAAGGTCCCGGTGCGATTCGAGCTGCTGATGAGCGGCAAGCTCGCCGCGGCCGCTCTCCCGGAGCCGTTCCTTTCGCTGGCGGAGAAGACCGGTGCCAAGGTGCTCCTCGATGACACCCAGGGCGCGAACATCTCGCAGACCGTACTGGTCTTCAGCCAGAAGTACCTCGACGACCCCGCGGGCTCGACCGCCGTCACCAAGCTGCTGGGCGCATGGGACACGGCCGTCGGCACGATCAACGCGGCTCCGGACTCCTTCCGCGCTCTGCTGGTGGACAAGGCGCGTCTTCCCGCTCCGCTCGCGACGAGCTACCCGGTGAACACGTACCCCACGGCGCAGCTCCCCGTCGAGACCGACGTCCAGGCGGTCCTCGACTGGATGCAGAGTGCCGGTCTGCTCAAGGTGCCGGTCACCTACGCCGATCTCATGTGGACCGCTCCCGCCAAGTAGCGGTCGCGACTCCATCAGACAAGCAGACAAGCAGATGGCGGACGTTCGCGTCGATTCCGTGAGCCTCACCTACCACGGGGTCGATGCGGACGTCCCCGCACTCTCGGGGGTCGACCTTGCGCTCGCCGAGGGCGAGGCCATCGCGATCATCGGCCCTTCCGGGTGTGGCAAGTCGACGCTGCTGCTCGCAATGGCCGGGCTGCTGGCGCCCACCACCGGCGCCGTGGTCGTGGCCGGCGAGGCGGTCGCCCGCCCGCGCCTGCGCACCTCGCTGATACTTCAGGATTTCGGGCTGCTGCCTTGGAAGACGGTGCTTGCGAACGCCGAGCTCGGACTGCGCATCCGTCACCATCCGCCCGAGGAGTCACGGCGTCGCGCGCTCGAAGCGCTCACCCGCGTCGGGCTGGAGGAGTTCCTGGAGCTGTTCCCGAGCGAGCTGTCGGGTGGCATGCGGCAGCGGCTGGCGCTCGCCCGCGCGCTCGCGCTCGACGCCGACCTGCTTCTCATGGACGAGCCGCTCTCCGCGCTCGACGCGCTCACGCGCGAGGACCTGCAGGACCTGCTCCTCACCCTGTGGAGAGACCGCGGCCACACATCGGTGCTGGTCACCCACTCCATCGAGGAGGCTGTGTACCTGGGTCGGCGCGTGTTGGTGATGTCGCCGCGACCCGGCCGGATCGCCGCGGTCGTGGACAACCCGGGCATGGGCGATCCCGGCTACCGCGAGACCGAGTCGTTCCACGCGACGTGCGTCGAACTGCGCGGGCTGCTCGCCGCCGAGGGTGCGCTCCACCGGGGAGGTGGCGCGCTGTGAGGGGCTGGAGACGCAAGGCGCTCGGCTACGTGGGCGCGGTGGCGTTCATGCTCGTGTTCTGGGAGCTGGCGTCGCTGCTGTTCCACAACCCCGCGCTGCCCCTGCCTGCCGACGGGCTCGGGCAGTTCGTGGAGCAGTTCCCCCTCCTGCTGCCGCACTTCGGCTACAGCACGTTCCGCGTCGTCGCCTCGATCCTGCTCGGGCTGGCCGTCGGCGCCCCCCTGGGCCTTGCGTTGGGTCGGTCCGAGCGCGCCGACCTGGTCTTCGGCCCGCTCGTGTTCCTCAACTACCCCGTGCCCAAGGCCGTGTTCCTCCCCGTGTTCCTGATCCTTCTGGGCATCGGCAACTCGTCGATCATCTCGCTGATCACGCTCATCGTGTTCTTCCAGATCCTCGTCACAGCGCGCGACGCCGCGCGTTCGATCCCGGCGGCGTCGGTGCTCTCCGTGCGCTCGCTGGGGGCGAACCGATGGCAGGTCTTCACTCATGTCGTCGTGCCGGGTGCCATGCCGGAGATCTTCACAGCGCTGCGCATCAGCGCGGGCACAGCGGTGGCCGTGCTCTTCTTCTCCGAGACGTTCGCGGGGTCGACGGGGCTCGGCTACTTCGTGTCGGATGCGTGGGGCCGCGTCCAGTTCGACGAGATGTTTGCCGGTATCCTTGCGATGGCTCTGCTCGGGGTCGTGCTCTACGAGGTGATCGAATGGGTCGAGGCGCGCGTGTGCAGGTGGGCCCGCGCCGGTCGGTAGAGCAGTCGTTGTGAGATGAGAGTGGGCGGGCCCGCGACCGGGCCCGCCCCCTTCTGCGCACGGAGTCCTGCAGGTCGTCCGCGTCGCCGGGCTGCCAATCTCAGCAAGAATCCCCCGGCGGGGTTACAATCCATACAAGCATCAAGGGGGCAAACGGGTTCTGAGAGGACTGGATATTTCTATGAATACACTTAGCAGGTGTCGGTCGTTGTCGCTGATGGTGGCACTGATGTTGGCTGCGATGATGGTCGTCCCCTCGGTGAGCCTGGCAGCCCAGGCGACCGTGAACCTCGGGAACGCGAAGGGCTTCGGCGTCCTGGCCGGCGAGACGATCACCAACACCGGGGCGACGTGGATAGGCGGCAGCGCGGGCGGCAATGTCGGTCTGTTCGCAGGCACCTCTCTTCCCGGTCAGACGGACATCACGTTGGTCAACGGAGCGTTCTATCTGAACGATCCGGCAGGGGTCGCGCTCAGGGCCAAGAACGCGCTGACTGCCGCGTACATCGACGCCGCCGGAAGGACCCCCGTCACCCCCATTGCTCGTGAGCTCGGTGGGCAGACGCTGACTCCGGGCGTGTACGCCCCGAACGCCGACAGCAACGGTCAGTTCCAGATCACGGGCACTCTCACGCTCAACGGGGACGGGGTCTACATCTTCCTGACC
>DATCIA010000039.1:0-15812 GCA_036508075.1 Coriobacteriia bacterium | reverse complement strand
TGCCGGTCGCCGATGATCAGCTCGCGCTGGCCGCGACCGATCGGGATCATCGAGTCGATGGCCATGATGCCGGTCTGCAGAGGCTCGTGGACGCCCTTGCGCTCGATGACGCCCGGCGCGCGGAACTCCAGCGGGCGGGTGCCCTCGGGGGTGATGGCGCCCCGGCCGTCGATCGGCTGGCCGAGCGGGTCGACGACCCGGCCCAGGAAGCCCTTGCCGGACGGGACCTGGACGACGTGCCCGGTCGTGCGGACCGAGTCGTTCTCCTTGATGAGCGAGGTCTCGCCCAACAGCACGGCGCCGACCTCGGTCTCGTCGAGGTTGAGAGCCATGCCCATGACGATGTGGCCGCCCTCGCCGACGAACTCGAGGAGCTCACCGGCCATGGCGCCCTTCAGGCCGTCGACGTGCGCGATGCCGTCGCCGAGCTTGATGACGGTGCCGACGTCACGAACGTCCACCGATGCGGTGAACGACGCGAGCTGCGCCTTGAGTACGTCGTTGATCCGTGCCGCGGTGATGTCAGTCACCTACGCCTCGCCTCCCTGGGTGGTCGCGAGCGCGCGGCGCATGTCTTCGAGCTGCGACGCGACGCTGCCGTCGAGCACGCGGCCCGCGACCTTGATGACGACGCCGCCCAGGATCGACGCGTCCACGGTCTCGCGGAGCGAGACCGGACGGCCGAGGGAGGCGATGAGTTTCTCGGTCAAAGACGCGCGGAGCGCGTCGTCAAGCGGCACGGCAGTCGTGACCTCGGCCACGACGATGCCGCGCTCCTTCTCCGCGATCTCGCCGAAGGTGCGGGCGACGTCGCCGAGCAGTTCGGTGTGGCCACGCTCGACGAGCAGCGTCACGAAAGCGAGCGCCTCGGGCGTGACGGCCTCACCGAAGATGTCGCGCAGCACGCCGCGCTTCGTCTCAGCGGGCACGGACGCGTCGGTGAGCGCCGCGCGCAGGTCGAGGCTGCCCCGCACCGCGTCGGCGGCGGAGGCCAGCCCCTGATCGGTCTCGTCGACCGAGTCGGAGAGCGTGGCGAGCTCGAAGAGCGTGCGCGCGTAGGCCGAGGCCACGTCGCTAGTTCTCATTGAGGCTTCCCACCTCGGCGACGTACTTCTCGATCAGTGCGGCGTGATCGGAGGCCGAGAGCGTCGATCCGATGATGCGGCCGGCGACGGCCACGGACAGCTCGGCGACCGACGCCTGGAGCTCGGCGAGCGCGATGCGCTTCTCGCCCTGGATCTCCTCGCGGGCACGAGCCAGGATGGCCTCGCGCTCCTCGTTGGCCTTCGCGACGATCTCGTCCTTCATCGACTCGGCGATCTTGCGGCCCTGCTCGATGACGCGGTTCGACTCGAGCCGTGCCTCGGCGAGCTGCTCCTTGTACTCGTTCAGCAGCCGCTCGGCTTCGACGCGGGTCTCCTCGGCCTTCTCTAGCGAGTCTTTGATCTTCTCAGCGCGCTCGTCGAGCATGTTCGTGATCGGCGGAAGCGCGAGCTTCCACATGAGCAGGAACAGCACGCCGAACGACAGGAGCGAGACCCAGACCTCGGACCAGATCGGGATGATCTTGTCCATCGATTCTCCCTTCCGACAGGCAACCGCCTGAACTGATGCTTACTTGGCGGCCTGCAGGACGAAGGCGAGGACGAAGCCGAGCAGTGCGATGGCCTCAGCCAGCGCCATACCGATGAACATGGTCGTCTGGATCTTGTTGGCCATCTCAGGCTGGCGTGCCATGCCCTCGATCGCCTTGCCGGCCACGAAACCTACGCCGATGCCGGGGCCGATGGCGCCGAGACCGAATGCAAGACCGGCACCGAGAACGCTCAGAGAACCGCCCACTGTTCCTCCTTCGAATATGACCGGGACCACTTCGATGTGACCCGGACCTTCACGCTTTCAACGGACACGCCGGCCACCCGTGGCCGACGACCAGAACCTGAAGACCTAGTGCTCTCCCGCGTGTAGCGCGCCACTGATGTACACGGCGGTCAGGATCGCGAAGACGTACGCCTGGATGAAGGCGACGAAGACCTCGAACGCGTACATGACGATCTGCATGAGCAGCGACAGCGAGCCGACCACGACGCCGACCAGGGTGATGTCCTTGGCGACCATCAGGACGAAGATGCCGAAGACGCCGAGCACGATGTGGCCCGCGTACATGTTGGCGTAGAGACGCACACCCAGAGTGAACGGCCGCAGGAAGTGGCTGATGATCTCGAGGGGATAGATGAGCGGGACCAGCCACCACGGCGTACCCGAGGGCAGGAAGCTCTTCATGTAGCCCACGAAGCCGCTCTTCTTGAACCCGATCCAGTTGTAGATCACGAAGACCATGATGCCCCACCCGAAGGTGGTCCCCAGCGTGCCGGTACCGGGCTTCACGCCCGGGATCAGGCCGAGGAAGTTGTTGAAGAGCACCGCGAAGAACACCGTGACGATGAAGGGCAGGAACTTGACGCCCTCCGACCCCATGACGTCGACCACGATGTTGTTGCGGACGAACTCCACGCCCCACTCGCCGATGTTGCCGACGCCCTTGGGAACCAGCGACATCTTCTTCGAGACCACGAAGAAGAAGATGGCCGTGAGCGCGATGGCGATGATCAGGAAGAAGCTGTAGTTCGTGAGCACCGCCGCATTCTTGGCGAGCTCCTGCCCCGGAGCGGCACCCTGGCCGAAGACGGCGAAGGGGTTCAACTCCTCGAGCAGTTTGGTGACTTCGGGACCCAGGTTCTCCACGGGTACGGACTACCTCCTGTAGGGTCGAAGACCGTGCATTGCTACTTCGCGCGGAACAGAGCCACGA
Organism: Coriobacteriia bacterium; assembly: GCA_036508075.1. Taxonomy (GTDB): domain Bacteria; phylum Actinomycetota; class Coriobacteriia; order Anaerosomatales; family PALSA-660; genus PALSA-660. The sequence continues at coordinate 13,000 of DATCIA010000039.1, read as the reverse complement.
GCGCCGGCACGAGGAACCCGGCGATCATCCCGAGACCGAACGGGGTCAGCCCCGCGCGCACGTACAGGTAGTACAGGAGCAGGCCGACGAATCCGGCTACCATGCCGAGCACCATCAGGACCACAGCGCGTACCGCGCCAAGTTCGAGGGTCTCCGGGGTGAACATACCCACGCCCGCCCGGGTGAGAGCGAGCATCGAGACGCCGAGGGCGACGCCGACCAGGGATGCAACAACGGTATTGCCGAGGAATGTGACGATCCCGGTGGTTGCAGCGCCCAGTGTCCCTACGCCCCTTCGACTCGCATCCGTTCTCACCGCTTGCGCCCCGACGGACCAGCCCGGGACGTATGCGACGCGGAACGGCGCGAGGAGGATCGCGTGCCGGCCGGAGAGCGGCCGAGCGCGCAGCGCCATAGGTGTCGCTCCGCGACCCGGGGGGTGTCGTCGGAAGCGTTCGCCATGCTACACCATCGAGGCGGCCCGACAAATACCGGAATCGCCGAGATCCTCGACCGGTTCGCCCGACCTACGCCTCGTCGCCGTGGACGCGCGCCTGCTCGAACAACCCGAGCCATGACGCCATGAGCGCTGAGAGCCCCGCCAACACCAGGAATACGACGATGCGCACGCCGATCGGCACGTGGCGCATCGAGTAGCCGCCCGCCGCGAGCGCAGCGGACCACGCGTAGATGGTCAGGACCGTCTGCCGCTGGCTGAAACCGCGGTGGAGCAGCCGATGGTGGATGTGGCCGTTGTCGGCCTCCTGGATCGGCCTCCCGCTGCGCCAGCGCCGGATGATGGCGCTCGCGGTGTCGAAGACGGGGACGCCGATGACGAGCAGCGGGGCGACGAGCGTGATGGCCGCGGCCGACTTCATGACGCCGAGCAGCGACATGCACCCCAGCGCGAACCCGATGAACAGCGCTCCCGAGTCGCCCATGATGATCGACGCAGGGTTGAAGTTGTAGCGCAGGAAGCCCGCGCACGCGCCGATGAGCGCCACCGCGAGCACGGCCGCGACGAACTGGTTCATGTCGATGGCGAGCAGCAGGAAGCTCACTGCGGCGATCCCCGCGACGCCCGCCGCGAGCCCGTCGAGCCCGTCGATGAGGTTGAAGACGTTGGCGAACGCCACGATCCACACCAGCGTGACCGGGTAGCTGAGCAGCCCCAGCTGGAACAGCCCGCCCCCCAGGGGGTTGCCGATGAACTCCATCCGCAGCCCCGCGGCGATCGGCACCGCCGCAGCGAGCACCTGTCCGGCGAGCTTCATGCCGGGGGTGAGACCCTTGAGGTCATCGACAAGACCGACGACGAAGATCAGCGCGCAACCCGCGAGCGCGCCCATCAGCGGGTAGTCGCCGGGCGACATGACCGGCGCCCACCACCCTGCCGACCCTCCCACGGACTCGACGACCAGCGCAGCGGTGAAGCCGACGAAGATCCCTATCCCGCCCAGGCGCGGCACGGCCTTCACGTGCACCTTGCGGCCTCCGGGGCGGTCTACCAGCGATGCGCGGATGCTCAGCTCGCGGACGATGGGCGTGGCTATCAGCGTCGCCGCGAGGGCGACGACGGCCAGGATCAGGTAGTGGGTCATCACGAGGTCAGCGCCGGCCTTCTACTCGGCTGTGGGCTCGTACAGGCGCCGCGCGACACCCGACTCGGCCAGCATCTCCTCGGAGAGCGGGTCGGGATACGCATCGCCGTACACGATCTCCGTCATCCCGGCGTTGATCAGGATCTTTGCGCACTGGACGCACGGCTGATGGGTCGTATAGATCATGGCGCCGTCGATGGCCACTCCGTAGAGGGCGGCCTGGACCACGGCGTTCTGCTCGGCGTGGATCCCGCGGCACAGCTCGTGGTGCGAGCCGGACGCGATACCCAGCTGCTCGCGCAGGCACCCGACCTCCTCGCAGTGCGAGATGCCTTTCGGGGTGCCGTTGTAGCCGGTTGCCAGGATGCGGCGGTCCTTGACGATGATCGCGCCACAGGCGCGCCGCAGGCAGGTGGACCGCGTGGCCACCTGCCGCGTGATGGTCATGAAGTAGTCGTCCCAGGGCGGGCGCTGGATCGGCATCGGCGCTACATCGTCCCGAACAGGCGGTCACCGGCGTCGCCGAGGCCCGGCACGATGTAGCCATGGCTGTTCAGATGGCTGTCGACGGCGCAGACGTACACCTTCACGTCCGGGTCGGCGGCGGTGACGGCGGCGATGCCCTCGGGCGCGGCGATGATCGACAGCAGCCGGACGGATTTGGCGCCGCGCTGGCGCAGGAAGCCGATGGCCGCGGCGGCCGAGCCTCCGGTCGCGAGCATGGGGTCGACGATCATCACGTCGCGCTCCCCGATGTCCTCGGGGAGCTTGCAGTAGTACTCGACCGGCTGCAGCGTCTGCGGGTCGCGGTACAGGCCGATGTGCCCGATCTTGGCCGCGGGGATGAGCGAGAGGATGCCGTCGACCATGCCGAGGCCGGCACGCAGGATCGGCACTATGGCGACCTTCTTTCCCGCGAGCACCTTGGTGGACGTCTCGCAGATCGGCGTGGTGACGGTCGACTCGGCGAGCTGGAACTCGCGCGTGGCCTCGTAGGCCATCAGCTGCGCCAGCTCGCTGACCAGCTCGCGGAACTCCTTAGGGCCCGTTCGGATATCACGCAACACCGAGAGCTTGTGCTGGACGAGCGGATGGTCGACCACCATGACGTTCGGCGCGTGCTTCATCTCTCATCTCCTCGCGGACGCACTCAGGCGCCCGCTCCGCGGTGGGTACGGGCCCTACAACTCCGGGTAGAGCGGGTGGCTCTCGGTCAATTCGTGCACGGCGCCGCGAACCTCGGCGAGCACCGCTTCGTTGTCGCGATTGAAGATCGCGCGGGCGACGAGCTCTCCCACCAGCCGCGCGTCGGCCTCGTCGAACCCGCGCGTCGTGATCGCCGGGGAGCCGATGCGGATCCCGCTCGTCACGAAGGGCGACTGCGGGTCGTTGGGGATGGCGTTCTTGTTGGTGGTGATACCGCAGTCCTCGAGCAGGCGCTCGGCGTCCTTGCCGGTGATGCCGGCGGGCGTCAGGTCGACGAGCATGAGGTGGTTGTCGGTACCGCCGGAGACCAGGCGCAGGCCGGCGTCGACCATGGCCTCCCCCATCACCCGCGCGTTGACGACCACCTGGTCGATGTAGGTCGTGAACTCGGGCCGCATCGCCTCGCCGAACGCGACCGCCTTGGCCGCGATGATGTGCTCGAGCGGGCCGCCCTGCAGGCCGGGGAAGACCGCCTTGTCAATCGCCTTGGCGTGCTCCTCCTTGCACAGGATGAAACCGGAGCGCGGGCCGCGGAGCGTCTTATGGGAGGTCGACGTGACGAAGTCGGCGTGAGGTACGGGCGAAGGATGCGCGCCCGTGGCCACGAGGCCGGCGATGTGCGCCATGTCGACCATCAGGTAGGCGCCGACCGACTTGGCGATCGCCGCGAAGCGCTCGAAGTCGATCACGCGGGGGTAGGCGCTCGCGCCGGCGATGATCATCTTCGGCTGGTGCTCCTTGGCGAGCCGCTCCACCTCGTCGTAGTCGATGCGCTCGGTGGCGGGATCGAGCCCGTAGGCGGCGATGTCGAACCACTTGCCGGAGAAGTTCACGGGGCTGCCGTGCGTGAGGTGGCCGCCGTGGGCGAGGCTCATGCCCAGCACCTTCTCGCCGGGGTTGAGCGCCGCGAAGTAGACGGCCATGTTGGCCTGCGCGCCCGCGTGCGGCTGGACGTTGGCGTGCTCCGCGCCGAACAGCTCACAGACGCGGTCGCGGGCCAGGTTCTCGACGACGTCGACCTTCTCGCAGCCGCCGTAGTAGCGCTTGCCCGGCAACCCCTCGGCGTACTTGTTCGTGAGGACGGTCCCCGCCGCCTCGAGCACCGCAAGGGACGTGAAGTTCTCGGACGCGATGAGTTCGACGGTGGAGCGCTGGCGCGCCAGCTCGGCGTCGCAGGCCGCGGCGACCTCGGGGTCGGCTGCGGCAAGGAATCGGAATGACATGGCGGGGCCTTTCGCTTCGGTGAGGGTCGACGTCAGTGCTGGCACTCCATGGCGGAGATCTGGTCTATGCGGTTCTGGTGACGCCCGCCCTCGAAAGCGGCGGCGAGGAACGCGTCCACGATGGCGAAGGCGGTGTCCTCACCGATCGAGCGGCCCGCCAGCGTCACGACGTTCGCGTCGTTGTGGCGGCGCGACATCTCGGCGAACGCGACGTCGTTGACCTGGACCGCGCGCACGCCGCGCACCTTGTTGGCCGCGATCGCCATGCCCAGGCCGGTCCCGCACACGAGCACACCCGATTCCGCGACCCCTGAAGCGACGTCGCCGGCTACGGCGCCCGCGATCAGCGGATAGTCGACGGAGTCGGTCGAGTGGGCGCCGACGTCGGTGACGTCATGCCCGGAGGCGATCAGGTGGGCCTTCACGGCCTCCTTGAGCGGGAAACCCGCATGGTCCGCGCCGATGGTGATGCGCACGCGTCGACTCCTGCCCGTGACCTCGCCTGTCCGCGCCACCCGTCGGGCGGCCGCGGTATCGCCGATTGTACCGCGACGGGGCGCCCTGCTTGAGGGCGCCCCGTCGTCGATCTCGAAGCCTATCGCGCCGGCTCTACTCGGCCGCCGCCACCGAGGCGATCTCGTCGGCCGGTATCGCACCGTCGCGGACGATCATGGGCTCCGCGGCCGTGCAGTCGACGACGGTCGAGTGGATCCCGTGCTTGGTCTCCCCGCCGTCAAGCGTGAGATCGGCGGCCGCGACGATACGCGACTCGATCTCGTCGAACGAGCCGGGCGCGCGCTTGCCCGAGGTGTTGGCGGATGTCGTGATGATGGGGCCGCCGCTCGCGCGGATCAGCTCCTGCACCACCTCGTGGTCCGGGCAGCGCAGGGCGACCGTGCCGCGGGAGTCGCGGAAGTCCTTGCCGACGCGGTCGGATGCGTGCACGACGAGCGTGAGCGCCCCGGGCCAGAAGTGCTGAGCGAGCCGGTGCGCGTACTCCGGCACGTCGACGCCGTACGTGTCGAGGGCGTCTTCGGTCTCGACGAGCCACGGGAGAGGCTTCGAGGCCGGGCGCATCTTGATGTCGACGATCTCCTGCGGTCCGATGCATGAACTTGCAGCGGCTCCGATGCCATACACGGTCTCGGTCGGGAACACTACGATCCCGCCGTCCCGGAGCACCGCAGCCGCCAGGTTTATGGCTTCTGCAGAGGGCGCCTCCGGGTCGATATGGATGACCTTGCTCATCGCAATCAAGCCTCCCGTCTTGTGCCGAACGCGATGCGGTCACGGCCGGTCAGGTCGTGCCGAACTCCGATTCTTTCATACCACGAAGTCATGAGCTCCGCAGCGTCTTTCACCCGCGAAGTGTCGGTCTCCATCGCCAGAAGGCCGCCGGGCCGCAACCACTCCCGCGATTCCTCGACGATCCTTCGCACCGTGTCGAGCCCGTCGGCTCCCCCGTCGAGCGCGATACGCGGTTCGCGCGAGGCGACCTCGGCGGGCAACGCGACCAGATCGGCGGTGGGGATGTAGGGCGGGTTCGATACGACGACGTCCACGCGCCCGCGAAGACCGGCGGGCAGCGAGGCGAACAGGTCACCCACGGTGACCGACACGCGATCGGACACTCCGGCACGTTCCGCGTTCAGAACGGCGACCTCGGCGGTCTGAGGGACGATCTCGGTCGCGTGCACGCGCGCGCCCGCGCGCTCGTACGCGGTCGAGACCGCCACCGCGCCCGATCCGGTGCACAGATCGACGACCACCGGCTCGGCGACGCCGGAGGCATCGAGGAACTCGAGCACGGAGTCGACGAGGACCTCGGTCTCGGGACGGGGGATGAACACGCCCGGGCGCACCTGCAGCACGAGGTGACGGAAGGGCATCTCGCCCGTCACGTACTGCAGCGGCTCTCCCGCCGCGCGACGCTCGATCCCGGCGCGGAACGCCGCGCGCTCAACGGGCGTGAGCGGGCGGTCATGGTGCGCGTAGAGCTCGATGCGCGAGAGGCCCGTCGCCGCCGACAGCAGCCATTCGGCGCTGCGGCGCGGGGACTCGACCTCCTTGCGCGTGAGGTAGTCGACCGTCCAGGACATCGCGTCGGCGACCGTCCAGGTGCGCTCGTCGCGCCGCGCCCCCGTGTCGCCGCCCGCTGCCGGCATCGTCAGACGACCGCGTTCAGACGCTCGGCGCGGTCGGCCGCGACCAGGCCCTCGACCAGCGGGTCGAGGGCGCCGGCCATCACGCCGGGGATGTTGTGGACGGTCAGCCCGATGCGGTGGTCGGTGATCCGGTCCTGCGGGTAGTTGTAGGTGCGGATCTTCTCGGCGCGGTCGCCCGAACCGATCTGGCTGCGACGCGTCGCGCCCTGCTCCGCCTGCTGCTTCTCGAGCTGCACCTCGTAGAGGCGGGCGCGCAGCACGCGCATGGCCGCCTCCTTGTTCTGCAACTGGCTCTTCTGGTTCTGCGACTGGACGACGGTGCCGGTCGGCAGGTGGGTGATCCGCACCGCCGAGTCGGTCGTGTTGACCGACTGCCCGCCGGGGCCCGAGGAGCGGTACACGTCGACCCGCAGGTCGCTCATGTTCATCTCGACCTCGACCTCGTCGACCTCGGGAAGGATCGCGACCGTCGCGGTCGAGGTGTGGATCCGGCCCTGCGCCTCGGTCGCGGGTACACGCTGCACGCGATGCACGCCCGACTCGAACTTCATCTTCGAGTAGACCTTGTCGCCGCGGATGCGGAACGAGACCTCCTTGAAGCCGCCGGTCTCCGACTCGCTGGAGTCGATCTCCTCGTACTTCCACTTCTGGAGATCGGCGTAGCGCAGGTACATGCGGTAGAGGTCGCCCGCGAACAGCGCCGCCTCGTCGCCGCCGGCACCCGCCCGGATCTCGACGATGATGTCCTTGTCGTCGTTGGGGTCGCCGGGGAGCATCATGACCTTGAGCTCCTCCTCGAACGCGGGGAGCGTCTCCTCGATGGCCTTCATCTCGGAGGCGGCCATCTCCTTGATCTCAGGGTCGGTCTCCGCCTTGAGCATCTCCTTGGCCTCGTCGAGCCCGTCGAGCGCGGCGAGGTACTCGCGCGCCTTCTCGGCCAGCGGCTGCCGTGCGCGGTGCTCCTTGGCGAGCCGCGCGTACTCCTTCTGGTCCGACATCAGGGCCGGATCGGCCAGGCGGTCGCTGAGGTCATCGTAGGAGGCAAGTATCGAAGTGAGTTTCTCGCGCATGGTGGGGTTCCTTCTTAGCTGATGGCGGGCGCGGCGCCGGTCTGCACCTCGGCCCGGGCGTCGCGCGCGGCCACGGCCAGGAGCGCCGCAACCGCCACTTCGACCATGCCGTCGTCCGGCTCGCGGGTGGTCAGGCGCTGCAGCTGCATGCCCGGCCACAGCAGCACCTTCACGAACGGGTTCTCGGAGTGGCTGCCCGCCCACTTGACGGTGATCTCGTAGGCCAGTCCGGCCACGACCGGCAGCAGCACGATGCGGCTGATGATGTTGAAAGCGATGATCGCGGCGGGAGCGGCGATGCCCCACCAACCCATGACGACCTTGCCCGGGAGCAGTGAGAACACCGCGATCGAGACGAGCATCACCATGAGTAGGAACGCCGTGCCACACCGGACGTGAAGCGTCTCGTAGCGCTGGATGTAGCGCGCCTGCAGCGGGATGCCGTGCTCGAACGCGTGGATCGACTTGTGCTCGGCGCCGTGGTACGCGAAGACACGGCGGATGTCGGGCATGAAGCCGACACCCCAGATGTAGGCGAGGAAGACGGCCAGTCGCAGGATCCCGTCGACGATGTTCCACAGATACGGGTGCGTCACCGAGCTCGTGACGAGGTTGGTGAGCAGCGCGGGCGCGATGATGAACGCCACGACCGACAGCACGACGCCGATCACCATCGTCCAGCCGATCTCGGTCGGGGTGAGCTGCTCCTCCTCGGTCGCGCCGGCGAGGGACGCCGCGACGCCGAACGCCTTGAGGGAGAGTGCGAGGGTCTCGTACATCGCCCAGACGCCGCGGGCGACCGGCCACACGCGCCAGCCGCGACGGTTCTTCGGCGGCAGGTCGTGCTCCTCGAGGTGGATCGAGCCGTCCGACGTGCGAACGGCAACGGCCCACGCGGTCTTGCCGCGCATCATGATGCCCTCGATGAGCGCCTGGCCGCCGATGTGCGTGTGCGCCACGGGCGCGGAGAACCTGCGCTCGATCTCGGCCTCGTCGAGCTCCGGTTCGGCGGGAGCGTCGGGGACCTCGATCGGCTCGGCGAGTTCGATCGGCTCGGCGTCGATAGGCGTTGCGGTCTCGTCAGTCACGTTTGGGCGCCTTCGGGTAGGGGTCTCCGCACGTCATCTTGCCTTCGCCACACGGGCCGCGGCGGCACGACGCGCCGGCGTCCATGAAGATGTAGGGCGCCGTGGGCTCGGCCAGGGCGAGCATCGCCAAAGCGACCTCGCGGATCTCCCACTGGGCGCGCCTGCAACACCTGAGTTCGAAGAAGTGGAGCAGCTCGCGAACGTTCATGGTGACGACGATCTTGGTCTCCATGGCGTTGGGGAGCAGGTACCGGGCGTCCTCCGCCGGCACTCCGGCGTCGAGCTGCGCGCGATACGCCTCGAAGGCCGCGGCGCACGCGTCATCGAAGGCGGCGCGGGTCACCTGGTCAGCGGCGATGGACGGCGGCACGACGAAGACCGGCTCGCTGTCGTAGGCGACGTAGCGCTGCGACTGCTGGTTGTAGCTCGCCAGGCGGTGGCGTACCAGTTGGTGGGTCATCGCGCGCGACACCCCGTCGATCGCGAACGTGTAGCTCGCGTGCTCCAGGGTGGAGGTGTGACCGGAGGAGATGACCGTCTTGAGCACCCGGTGCACGGCTTCGTCGGTCATGTGCTCGAGCAGTTCGGCCGCCCCGACCGGGGAGTAGCACAGCCGCGCCGACGCGGCGATCGCGCGCTGCGGGTCGGGAGTGTGGTAGAGCAGCCGGACGTCCATGGTCATCTGTGCCTTCATACGAGATGGGAGACGAGACCTTGAGCGGTCCCGTCTCCCATCATAGCGTTCGAGTGGAACGTGCTACTCGGCTGCGTCCTCGGTGACGGCCTCCTCGACGGGGGCCTCCTCGACGACGGCCTCGTCAGCAACGGCCTCTTCGACGACGGCCTTCGGGGCGCGGGCAGCGGCCTTCTCGGCCTCTTCGGCCTCGGCACGCTCGCGGATCTCGCGGGCCTGACGGGCGACGATGACCGACTCCTCGTGAGCGACACGACGAGCCTCCTTGGCCGCCGCCTCCTTCTGCACGACGGTCTCCGCCGATGCGCCGAACTTATCCGCGAAGCGCTGGACGCGGCCACCGGTGTCGACGAACTTCTGCTGGCCCGTGTAGAACGGGTGGCAGAGGTCGCAGAGCTCGATGCGCAGCGTCGGTGAGGTGGAGCGGGTGACGAACTCGTTGCCACAGGAGCAGTGCACCGTGGCCTCGACGTAATCGGGATGGATGCCTTCACGCATGTGTATCTACCTCCGGGTCAAGGGTGCGCACGGTTTCCGACCGGGCGCGGGACAGCCGGAGGATAGTAGCACGCGGGGTGCACGCGCGGCAAACCCCAAGAACGCGCGGCGGAGGCCCCGCGACCTGCGCCGCACCGCGGATCCGACCCCTGCGATTCGCGTTTCCGCCGCTCAGCGGCTATACTGCCCCGACGCGCGTCGACGACCCGGCGCGTGAGACCACCCAAGACCCGGTCGTTCCTCACTCACCTTCGGTTGGCTGACGGATCGAATCGCGTCTGCCACACGCGCCGCCCGCAAAGGACCGCGCCACGAAGGAGAACTTCATTTGAGTTTCGACAACCTGGGTCTCGACGCACGCCTCATGCAGGCCGTCGCGTCGATGGGCTACGCCGAGCCGACCCCCATCCAGTCCGGCGCCATCCCGCTCGTCCTGGCAGGCCGCGACGTCGTGGGCTGCGCCCAGACGGGCACCGGTAAGACCGCGGCGTTCGTCCTCCCCACCCTCCAGCGCATCACCCCGCGCAAGGGCGCCATCGCCTGCCTCGTCGTCACCCCGACGCGCGAACTCGCACTGCAGATCGAGGAGGTCGCCAAGACCGCCTCGAAGTCGACCCGTCACCGCGTCGCATGCGTCTACGGCGGCGTCGGCTACGAGCCGCAGCGCCGTGCGCTGCAGCACGGCGTCGACATGCTGATCGCCACGCCCGGCCGCCTGCTGGACCTGGCGGGCAGCCGCCACGTCGACCTCAGCCGCGTGGAGGTCCTCGTCCTCGACGAGGCCGACCGCATGCTCGACCAGGGCTTCTGGCCCGACGTGAAGCGCATCCTCGCCCTGCTCCCGCCGATCCGCCAGACGCTGCTGTTCTCGGCGACCATCACGCCCGAGGTCCTGCGCGTCGTCGGTGACACGCTGGACAACCCGGCGCGCATCGACGTGGCACCGCCCGCGACCCCGATCGAAGCGATCGAGCAGCGCCTGTTCCCCGTCGTCGGCACCCAGAAGAGCGACCTGCTCATCCACATGATCGAGGAGCACCGGCTCGAGCGTGTCCTGGTCTTCACCCGCACCAAGCATCGCGCCGACCGCGTCGCGCACTCGCTCGAGCGCGCCGGCGTCCGCAGCGCCGCCATCCACGGCAACCGCTCGCAGTCGCAGCGCGTCCGCGCCCTGAGCGACTTCAAGCGCGGCTCGTGCCGCGTCCTGGTCGCGACGGACATCGTGGCCCGCGGCATCGACGTGGAGGGCATCACCCACGTCATCAACTACGACCTCCCCAACGTCCCCGAGGACTACGTCCACCGGATCGGGCGGACCGCCCGCGCCGGCAAATCGGGCTCGGCGTACACCCTCCTCGCTCCGGAGGAGCACGACAACCTCCGCGACATCGAGAAGACGATCGGCGCGGTCATCACCGCCGGCGAAGACGCAGTGGGCTTCCGTTACGACGAGAGCCGCGTCGTGCCGGACCCCGCGCGCAACCCGATGGCGCCCAAGCAGCAGCCGAAGCCGGCGGCGGGCAAGCGCAGGGTCGGCCGCAACGGCGGCCAGGGCCGCGCGAGCGGTTCGGGCGGATACCGCGGCCAGCGCTCGTAGCGCACGCCTCATCCACGTACGCGACTGGCCTCGGAGCGATCCGGGGCCAGTCTCGTCGCTGGCCTAGCTAGCCGATCAGTTCGACACGGGGATACAGCGCGTGCGCCTTGAAGTCGGCGCTCACCAGCGTGGCACCGAGTAGGGAGGCCACCGCCGGAGCCAGCGCATCGTAGAACGAGCACTCGAGGCGCTCGCACTGGACCGCGGCCTCGCGCACGACCTCGTCGGTGAGCGGGACGATGTCGACGCCCGAGTCGCTGATGACACCCCACGCCGCGACCACGCGTGCAGCGCCTCCTCCCCGGCGCTCCACCACCGAGAGCACCTCGTGGGCAAAGTGCGTCGGCACGACTGCGCGGATCCGCCCTCGCGTCGCGTCCTGCAGGATCTGTCGCGCCTCGACGGACCCGGGCTCGGCCCGGAACCACTTGACGCCCACCGACGCATCGAGCACCAGGCTTCGCTTCACTTTCGGTCCTTGCGACGGATGTCCCGCATCGGGGCCGAGTCATCTGTCGCCCTGACCTCCCGGAGTATCTCCAGTGACGGTCTGTCGTCGCGTATCTCGAGACCGTCCTCGAAGTGGAGGAGGCGCTCCATCAGGTCGTCAGCCCTGCGCTGCCGGTCCGCGTCATCACGCTCTTCCCAAGTCTGCCCGAGGTAGCGTGCCATCGCCTCTTGGGCGACCCAGCTGCGCGACGCGCCCGCGGAGGCCGCCTCGGCATCCAACCTGGCGAGCAGCTCCTCCGGCAAGGATATGGTGACCTTCGCGACCATCTGAGATCCTCCGTTCATACCGCCGTTCATACCGTCAGTATGAGCGCATCGATCCCATCGGTCAATTGCAGAAGGGCCCCGGATCTCCCGGGGCCCTTCGAGTGCTGCGAGCGTGAGCGCGCCCTACTCGTCGCCGTTCTTGCCGCGGACCTTGGAGATCGCGGCGAGGAACTCGCGGTTGGACTTCGTCTGCTTCAGCTTGCCGATGAGCAGCTCGATGGCCGCGGCCGAGTCGAGCGAGTGCAGAACGCGCCGGAGCTTCCAGATGTACGGGGCCTCGACCGGATCGAGCAGCAGCTCTTCCTTGCGGGTGCCCGACTGGATGACGTCGATGGCCGGGAAGATGCGCTTGTCCGCGAGGCGACGATCGAGGCGGAGCTCCATGTTGCCGGTGCCCTTGAACTCCTCGAAGATCACCTCGTCCATCTTCGAACCGGTGTCCACGAGCGCGGTGGCGATGATGGAGAGCGAGCCGCCGAACTCGATGTTGCGCGCGGCGCCGAAGAACTTCTTGGGCGGGTAGAGCGCGGTCGAGTCGACGCCACCGGACAGGATGCGTCCGGAGGCGGGAGAGGCCAGGTTGTACGCGCGGCCGAGACGGGTGATCGAGTCGAGCAGGATCACGACGTCGTAGCCGCTCTCCACCAGGCGCTTCGCGCGCTCGATGCACAGCTCGGCGACCAGGATGTGGTTGTCCGACGGCATGTCGAACGTCGAGGAGAGCACCTCGCCGTGGATCGACCGCTCCATGTCCGTGACTTCCTCGGGGCGCTCGTCGACGAGCAGGCACATGAGGTAGACCTCGGGGTTGTTCGCGTGGATCGCAGCGGCGATGTCCTTGAGGATCGTGGTCTTGCCGGCCTTCGGCGGCGAGACGATCAGCCCGCGCTGGCCTTTGCCGATCGGCGCCACGAGGTCGATGATGCGCGTCGTGATCGCTTCGGGCTTCCACTCCATCTTGAACTTCTCGTCCGGGTAGATGGGGGTGAGGTCCTTGAACTCCTTGCGGTTGCGATTGTCCTCGGGAGCCTTGCCGTTGATGCTGCCGACCTTCTGGAGCGCCGCGTACTTCTCGGTCTCC
>DATCIA010000038.1:0-8017 GCA_036508075.1 Coriobacteriia bacterium | reverse complement strand
AGGTTGAAAAAAGGGCCTCTGACCTGTATAATCTCGGGAATCTGTACCGGTAGGAGGATGCTTGATGGAAACAATGAACCAAATGGAGGTCGTCGGGCGTATCCGCGCCGACCTCAAGTCGCTCACCGGCACCCGGATGCGCCTGCGCGCCAACATGGGCCGCTCCAAGATCGTGGAGCGCGAGGGTGTCCTCGAAGAGACGCATCCCAGCCTCTTCGTGGTCAAGGTCGAGGAGAAGCGCGAGCGCACCGCCCGCGTCTCCTATTCGTACGTGGACGTACTGACCGGGACCGTCGAGCTGACGCATCCCGACAGCGGGGACAGCGTGTTCCCCTGGCTCAACTGACGCACACGCGCATCACGTGACGTCACGAAGGGCGCGACGCCCCCGCATCGTATGCGGGCGCCGCGCCCTCGTCGTTTCCTAGAGGAGTCGACTGCCGATGCCGATAGCGCTCAGCGCGCCGGCCAAGCTCAACCTCTACCTCGCCGTCGGCGCGCGTCGCGCGGACGGCTACCACGACGTGACGACGGTGCTCGTCGCGCTCGATCTGGGCGACGCCGTCACCGTCGAGCCGGCCGCGGCGCTCTCGCTGGTCTGCGAGCCGGGCGTCGGCGTGTCCCCTGAGCGCAACCTCGCGTGGAGGGCGGCCGTGGCCATGGGCGTGACCTTCGGTCGCGCCGCCGACTTCGCGATCCGCATCGCCAAGCACGTGCCCGCTGGCGCGGGGCTGGGCGGAGGCAGCGCGGACGCGGCAGCCGTGATCGCGGCTCTCGCCGCCGACTGGGGTGTGGATCGCGCCGACCCGCGCCTGAGCGCCGTCGCTGCCATGCTGGGTGCGGACATCCCGTTCCCGTTGCATGGCGGGTGCGCGCTCTACGAAGGGCGGGGGGAGGCGCTCTCGCGGCGGCTCGACCTGCCGTGCGTGCACTTCGCGATCGCGTGCGGCGCGGATCCCGTTCCGACCGCTGACGCCTACGCCGCCTTCGACCGCATCGACGGCGGAGTGGCGCCCGGGACCGCTGCCCTCGAGGCCGCCCTCGCGGCGGGCAGCGCAGCCGCCCTCGGCGCGGCGCTGTACAACAACATGACGCCCGCCGCGCTGGAACTGGTTCCGGCGATAGGGGACACGCTAGGATTCATGGCGGCGGCCGACGGCTGTCTCGGGTCGGCGCTGTGCGGCAGCGGTTCGGCGGTGTTCGGTGTGTTCGCGAACGCCGGTCACGCGGCCGCTGCGGCCGCGCACGCACGTGAGCGCGGGTGGTGGGCGGTCGCGGCACGGCCGCGATCCGGAGGTACGCTCGACCAAGCGACGGGAGCGATTTAAGTGACGTACGACAAGGTCGACGCGGTCATCCTGGCAGGAGGCGACGGCGAGGTCATCGACCCGACGCAGCGCTTCAAGGGGCTCGTTTCCATCGCGGGCAAGCCCCTCGTCGAATGGGTCGTCGACGCGTTCCGCAGCGCCGAGCACATCGGGGAGATCGCTGTTGTCATCCCCACCGCCGAGAACCTGGGCGGGTGGGTCGACCGGGTCGACAAGCTGGTCGTCTCCAACCGCGAGTTCATGGACAACGCGATCGCGGGGACCGCGGCGTTCCGCACCGATCGGCCGGTCATCCTGGCTACCGGTGACATCCCCCTCCTGACGGGCGCCGCCATCGACGCATTCATCGAGGCGGGGCTCGCGACTGGAGCGGAGTTCGTCTACCCACTGGTCCGCAAGGAGACGGTCGAGGCCACGTATCCGGGGGCGCAGCGCACCTACTTCAAGCTCAAGAGCGGCCGCTACACCGGCGGCAACGCGATGATGGTGGACCCGAAGCTGATCCCTGCAGCCCGCGAGCTCGGCCAGCGGCTGTTCAACGATCGCAAGAACGCGGTCGCGACCGTGCGGACCGCGGGCCTCGGGTTCGCCGTGAGGTTCGTGCTGGGCCGGCTCGAGCCCACCGACCTCGCGGACAAGATCCGTGACCTTCTCGGCGGCACGGGCGCCGCGGTCGTGCTCGACGACGCATCGATCGCCATGGACGTCGACAAGCCCGCGGACCTCGAACTCGTCGAGCCGCTGCTCGGTCCCCGATGATCACGCGTCTCGGGCCCGTGTGCAGGGAAGTGCCCGCGGGCGCCGAATTCTAGAGTCGGGGTACCGAGCACGACCGCACCTCACTGCGGCGATACATGGGGGTCGATGGCGTCATGGAGGTCACGAAGGTCACACTTCGCGCCGTCTCGATGAACAAGGTCTGCGCGATCGCGAGCGTGGTGCTCGACGAGCAGTTCGTGGTGCACGACCTGCGCGTGGTCAACGGCGAGAAGGGCCTGTTCGTCGCGATGCCCTCCCGCAAGCTCCCCAACGGCGACTTCCGCGACATCTGCCATCCCATCAACGCCGAGGCGCGTCAGCGCCTCCAGGACGCAGTCCTCGCGCAGTTCGCGAGGGACGGCGGAATCGAGTACTTCACCTCGGAGGCGGCGTTGACCGCACCCGCGCAGGCCGCCGAGTAGGCTGCCGGCGCCGCTCGCCGCGAGCGTGGGACGCGCGGGCGTTCTGGTACACTTCGCGGGTATCTTGGGGCGTCGCCAAGCGGTAAGGCAGGGGCCTTTGGAGCCCCCATCCGCAGGTTCGAATCCTGCCGCCCCAGCCACTTGCCGCCCCGGGCCTCACGTTTCGAGGCCCGCACCACCGACCTGGTGATAGAGGAGAAGCGCGATGCAGGCCGCCGCCATCGTTCTCGCTGCCGGAGAAGGCACGCGCATGCGTTCCGCGCTGCCCAAGGTCGCGCACGAGGTCCTGGGTGTCCCGCTGGTCCGCTGGGTCATCGACGCGGTACGCGGGGCCGGGGTCGAGCGCATCGTGACGGTCGTCGGCCACGGAGCCGAGGCCGTCTGCTCGCTCGTCGGCGATACGGAGAGCGTCGTCCAGGAGAGCCAGCTCGGCACCGGTGACGCTGTCCGCGCCGCGTCCGGCGCACTCGCGGGATTCGAAGGTCCGGTCGTCGTGGTCGCGGGAGATGTCCCGCTCGTCCGCGCGCAGACCATCGCCGCCCTGATCGACTCGTTCCGTGCCGCGGACGCCGCGTGCACCGTGCTCACCGCGTTCATCCCGGACCCGACCGGCTACGGCCGCGTCATCCGCGACGGCGCCGGGCTCGTCACCGGGATCGTCGAGCAGAAGGACCTCGTTCCCGGGCAGGACGCCGTCGGGGAGTGCAACGTCGGCATCTACTGCTTCGACGCCCGTTCGCTGTTCGACGCGCTCGCGCACATCACGCCCGCCAACGCACAGGGCGAGTACTACCTGACCGACGTCGTCGCGCTGCTCCACGGGCAGGGGCGCACGGTGAACGCGGTCGTGCTGACCGACGTCGACGAGTCCCACGGCGTCAACACGCGCGTGCAGCTGGCATCCGTGGGGCGCATCCTGCAGCGACGCATCAACGAGCGCCACATGCTCGACGGCGTGACGATGACCGACCCCGACCTCGTCTGGATCGGCCCCTCCGTGACGATCGCGCGCGACGTGGTCATCGAGCCCATGACCACGATCTCCGGCGCCACCGACATCGGCGAGGGCGCGCACATCGGACCGGGGACGCGCATCGTGGACTCCACGATCGGTGCGGGCGCCACCGTCGAGCAGTCGATCGTGCGCGAGGCGACGATCGGGGAGACTGCCAGCGTGGGCCCCAACGCGTTCCTGCGTCCCGGCACCATCCTCGGCCCCGGGGCGCGAGCCGGCTCGTTCGTCGAGGTGAAGAACTCGACGATCGGGGAAGGTTCCAAGGTGCCGCACCTCTCCTACATCGGGGATGCGACCATCGGGACGGGCGTCAACGTCGGCGCGGGATCGATCACGTGCAACTACGACGGGCGTGACAAGAGCCGTACCGTCATCGGCGACGGCGCCTTCATCGGTTCGGATACGATGCTGGTGGCCCCCGTCGAGATCGGCAAGGGTGCGACGACCGGAGCCGGCAGCGCCATCACCAAGGATGTCCCGGCCGGAGCGCTCGGCATCGGGCGCGCGGTACAGAAGAATGTCGAAGGATGGAGCGACCGCCGCAAGGCGGCCCGTGACGACGAGTGAAGGGCAGTGAGGCGGCGCGATGAGCCAGATGAGCAAGCGCATGATGGTCTTCTCGGGAACGGCGAACCCCGAGATCGCCGACGGCATCTCCAAGCATCTGGGGATCGAACTCGGCAACGTCAAGATCAAGCGCTTCGCCAACGGTGAGATCTACGTCCGCTACCTGGAGAGCGTCCGCGGTGCCGACGTGTTCCTGGTCCAGTCGATCGCCAAGCCGGTCAACGCCGCGCTGATGGAGCTGCTCATCATGGCGGATGCGGCGCGTCGAGCGTCGGCGCGGACCATCACCGCGGTCGTCACCCACTACGGCTACGCCCGCCAGGACAAGAAGTCCGCGGCCCGCGAGCCGATCACGGCCAAGCTCGTGGCCGACCTCATCACCGTCTCGGGCGTGGACCGGGTCATCACGATGGACCTGCACCAGGGTCAGATACAGGGCTTCTTCAACACGCCGGTGAACCACCTGACGGCGCTGCCGATCATCGCCGGCTACTTCGAGAGCCTCAACCTCACCAACTGCTGCGTGGTCTCGCCGGACGTGGGACGCGTGAAGACGTGCAAGAAGCTCGCCGACATGTTGGGCGCGAGCCTCGCGATCATGCACAAGGGCCGCCCCGAGCACAACGTCGCCGAGATCACGCACGTCATCGGCGAGGTCGCGGGCAAGACCTGCATCATCGCCGACGACATGATCGACACGGCCGGCTCGATCACCCAGGGCGCCAAGGCGCTGCTGGCGAAGGGTGCGACGTCGGTCTATGTCGCGGCCACGCACGGCATCTTCTCGGCCCCGGCGTTCGAGCGGATCGACGCCTCGACGATCGTGGAAGTGGTCGTGACCAACACGTTGCCGGTGCCCGAAGAGGACCGCCACGGCAAGCTCCACGTGCTCAGCGTGGCCCCACTTTTCGCACACGCCATCCAGAATGTCTATGATGACGAGTCCGTCTCCGAACTTTTTGACCCCGACTTCCAGTAGCGAGCACCGCGCCCGTACCGGATCAACGAAAGGAACGTGCGCACCATGGCAGACAACATTGCGATGACCGCGACCACCCGCGAGACCGTCGGCAAGGCCAATCGCCGGCTCGATCACGCACAGCTGCCCGCCGTCGTGTACGGCGCGGCCGTGAAGGCGCTGCCCGTGTCGGTCGACCGTCACGCATTCGGCCAGGTGCTCGCCCACGAGGGCAACATCTCCTCGAAGCTGATCGACCTGACGATCGACGGCGGCAGGTCGCTCCACGTAGTCGTCAAAGGCATGCAGCACGACCCGCTCAAGGGTTACGTGCAGCACGTCGACTTCTGGGCGGTCAACATGAGGCGGGCCATCCAGACCACCGTGCCGATCCACTTCGAGGGCGACGCTCCCGGCGTCCGCGTCGGCGGAGTGCTGATGCACTCGGTCCAGCACATCAACGTCGAAGCGCTGCCGGGCAAGCTCCCCGAGGCGCTCACCTTCGACGTCTCGACGATGGAGATCGGCGACACCGTCCACGTTCGCGACCTGGTCGCCCCCGAGGGCGCCACCATCCTCGACGACCCGGACGAGCTCGTCGCCACCATCGTGCCGCCTGTCGTTGAGGAAGAAGAGCCCGCCGAGGAGATCGCTGCCGAGCCGGAGCTCATCGGCGCCAAGCCGGACGAGGAGTAGTCGCACACCACATGACGCGACTCGTGATCGGTCTCGGCAACCCGGGGCCCGACTACGCTCATACGCGCCACAACGCGGGCTTCATGGTGGTCGACCTTCTCGCGGAGACACTCGGTGGCGCGTACTGGAAGGAAGAGGCCGGGGCCAAGACCGTGAAGGTCCGCCTCGGGAGCGAGGAGATCGTCCTCGCCAAGCCTCAGGCGTTCATGAACGTGTCGGGCAAGGCGGTCAAGCGTCTCGTCGAGACCTATGGCGCCGCCATCGGCGAGGTCGTCGTGGTGCACGACGACCTCGACCTGCCGGAAGGCGACATCCGCGCCAAGAGCGGCGGAGGCCATGGCGGCCACAACGGTCTTCGTTCGCTGCACGACGCCGTGGGCGACGACTACCTGCGCGTCCGCGTGGGGATCGGACGTCCGCCCGGACGCATGGACCCGGCCGACTACGTGCTCGAGCCCCTGCGCGGCGACAAGCTCGAGCGCCTAGAAGACTCGATCCCGACCGCTGCCCAGTGCGTCATCGACGTTCTGGACCACGGCATCGAGGCCGCCATGACCGAGCACAACGGCTGACACGCTTCAACCAGTCAAGCGGCACACGAAGGGCGCCCGTAGCGGGCGCCCTTCGTTGCTGTAGGTGGGATGGCGATCCGGGGGCGAGGGGATTCCCGGCTCAGACAATCGTCGCTTCGCTCCTCAACTCGCCGGGAACCCCCTCGCCCCCGGATCGCCGGGACGTGCTACAGGTAGCTCATCGGGTTCCTGGGGGTGCCGTTGACGCGGACTTCAAAGTGCAGGTGTGCGCCGGTCGACATCCCCGTGGAGCCGACCTTGCCGATCGTGGCGCCTTCCTTCACGTACTGCCCCTTATGGACGAGGATCGAGCTCTGGTGGGCGTAGCAGGTCACGAGCCCGTCGCCGTGGTCGATCATCGTGAAGTTGCCGTAGCCGCCGTTCCATCCCGCGGAGATGACCGTGCCGGAGCCGGCCGCGACGATCCGGGCCCCGTAGGACACGTGGATGTCGATGCCGGTGTGCATCTTGCGCACGTGCAGGATCGGGTGCATCCGCATGCCGAACGGCGAGGAGACGTGGGTGTACCCGGGCGTAGGCCACGCGAAGGTGCCGGCGTACTTGCCGGAACCGTGCGACGACCCGCCGCCCTTGAGCAGGTTGGCGATGCGCGCGGACTCCTGCTCCTCGGCCAGTGCCATCGCGCGCAGGCGGGCGATGTTCTTCTTGGTCTGAGTGAGCAGGGCGGCCTTCTCGTTCTGGACCGCCTGCTGGGCGACGCGGCTGCGGTCGCTCGCCGACTGCAGCGACTTGAGTCCGAGCTCCTCCGCGCGGACTTCGGAGCGTTTCACCTGGATCGTCTCGAGGGCGCGGCCGAGCTCGTCGTTGGCCTGCTCGAGCGCGACGCGGGTGGCTTCCAGTTCGTTCGCCGCATCCTCGTCGTCCTGGATGAGCATCGTCACGAACTCGGTGCGCTGTATGAGGTCGGCGAGGTTCTCGGAGCTGAGCAGCATCTCGACGTAGGCCCAGTCGCCCGTGCGGTAGTAGGCGTCGACGCGGGCGGAGAGGGCCTCGCTGCGCCGGTCGAAGTCGAACTGCAGTTCCGCTATCCCGGCCTCCTTGACGGCGACCTGGGCGCGCAGCAGCGCGATCTGGCTGTCGAGGTTGGCGCGACGCTGCGAGGCGGTGCCGATCTGCGCTCCGAGCTTCTGGAGCTCACCTTCGAGCGCGGTGATCTTGACCTCGAGCTTCTCGGTCTCGGTGAGCAGCGCGTTGGCCTTGGCCTGCTCCTCGGCCGCCTTCTTCTTCGCGGCGGCGGCGGCGGCCTTGTGCGCGGCGACGTCCTTGCTGGAGTACGCGAGAGCGATCCCCGGCGCTGCCAGGGACGCGACAAGGACGAAGGCGAGGAGGAGCTGGAGGGGGCGACTTAGGCGCATCTGTGACTGAATACCTCCGGCGGGGTTGTTCTACGAATCGTTCTGCGATTCCCGCGTGGCACGGCTCGCGCCGCAAGAAATGGTACCACAGCGTTGACGAAGTCCCCCCGGAGGGGTACCAACTACCCAAGCAATGTCAACCCGATGGAAGGAGATTTGGTATGAGCGACATGACGCCTCCCCCGGCACCGCCCATGGCCCCGCCCATGGCCCCGCCTGCGGCTCCGATGCCGGGTAGCGGACCGAGCAGCAACGCCAAGATGATCGCCCTGTTGGGCTGGATCTTCGCGCCCCTGGGGGTCATCGCGATCTTCCTCGACGACT
>DATCIA010000037.1:0-13429 GCA_036508075.1 Coriobacteriia bacterium | reverse complement strand
GCTTGCGCGACAGTGGGTCGAGGGCGGCCCGCTGGGTCGCCGCCGACGCACTGCGGGAGCTCAACAGCGACGCGGTGCTCGGAAGGGTCGCACGGTCCCGCGAGTAAGCGCGCTTTTGCGCGCCATGCGCGCGTGGCCGGCGGCCGAGACGGTGAGAGGCCCCATCGCGCGATGACACAGAAGACCGACATGAGGGCCGTCGCGGCCGCCATCGCCACCGTCGTGGTGTGGTCGAGCGCGTTCGCCGGCATCTCGGTGGTGCTCAAGGACGGCAGCCTCGGTGCCGGGCAGGTGGCGCTGCTGCGCTTCCTGGTCGCGTCGGCCACGATGGGCGTCGCCGCGGTGGTGACGCGGATGCGCATGCCGAAGCGCGAGGACCTCGGGCGTATCGCGCTGGCGGCGCTGTTCGGGATCACCTTCTACCACCTCGGGTTCACGTTCGGAGAGATGAAGGTGTCGGCGGGCGCCGCGTCGCTGATTATCGCCGCCGGACCCATCTGGACGGCGCTCATGGCCATCGCGTTCCTCGGAGAGCGGCTCAACAAGTGGGGCTGGACGGGAGTGGCGCTCGCGTTCACCGGCGTGGTCGCGATCTCCTTCGGCGAGGGCGGCGGCTTCCGTCTCGAGCCGATGGCGCTGCTGATCCTCGGTGCCTCGCTGTCCACAGCGGTCTACTTCGTGATCAGCAAGAAGCCGCTACGGACCTACAGCTCCCTCGAGTTCACGAGCTACATCATCTGGTTCGGGACGATCCCGATGCTCGCGTTCCTGCCGGGACTCGTGCGCCAGCTTCCCGCGGCGCCGGTCTCGTCGATCTGGATCGTCGTGTTCCTCGGCGTCTTCCCCGGGGCGCTGGCCTACTTCCTGTGGGGCTACGCGCTGGCGCGCATGCCCGCCTCCACTACGGCCAGCTTCCTGTACGCGAGTCCCGTACTCGCGACGTTCGTGGCCTGGCTGTGGCAGGGCGCCATCCCGGGCGCCGTGACGCTCGTCGGGGGCGGAGCGGCGCTCGCGGGCGTGATCGTCGTGCAGACCATGGGGCGTCCGAAGGCGGCGGTCATCACCGTCGGGGTCGCGTCGACCCCGGAGCAGCGCGCCGCGGTGCGCGAGCTCGCCGAGGAGACGATGGCGAACATGGCCGCGCATCTGGGACTCGAGATGTCGTACTTCGCCGAGGAACTCGAGCACTTCGACGACTGGTACGGGGGAGCGCGCGGCCGCATGCTGCTCGCCACGGTGGACGGCGTCGCCGCCGCAGCGACCGTGTTGCGTGCGTGGGGCGACGGCGACGCCGAACTCCGTCGGCTCTACGTGCGGCCCGCGTACCGCCGGCGTGGTCTCGCCCGTGCGCTCGTGCGCGCGTCGGTCGCCGAGGCCGCGTCGATGGGCTACGGGCGCGTCGTGCTGATGACGTCGGGCGAGTTCGAGGGGGCCGCCGACCTCTACGGTTCCGAGGGCTTCGAGCCCATCGAGCCGTACCGCTCGGCAGCTGCCCGCGCCGCGCTCGCGCTCGCGCGCGTGCTGTGACGCGGGAGGACACATCTCGCAAAGTGATGTTACGATTCCTGCCTACCTACGAACCACCGAGGAGGCTCGTTCCTATGAGGAAGTCCCCCGCCGCGCTGCTTGCGGCTCTCTCGATCGCCGGGATGCTCGTGCTTGCGGGCTGCTCGTCGTGGTTCGAGAGCCCGAACAAGCCCGCGAACGACGCCATCACCGCCGCGAACACGCATCTGAAGCAGGCGACGGCTGCGGGCGCGTCGGTGACCGCAGGGGCGAGCTCGCTCGACGCGATCCCCTACACCAAGGCCGGCGCAGCGAGTGCGCTGGACGTCACCGCCAAGATCAAGACCGACCTGGCCACGCAGAAGAAGGAGCTCATAGCGGCGAAGTCCGCCATGGACTCGATAGCGGCGATGGAGGTCTCGGCGCAACTGAAGCAGTACGCCAAGCTCGAGTCCGCCGCGCTGGATACGCGCGTGAAGTCGGTCGATCTCGGCGCCAAGCTGTACACCGAGATGGACAAGTTCTACACCGCGCTCGGGAAGGGCGCGACCACGTCGGTGGACACCCAGAAGATCCTCGACGGGGTCGAGACGATCAAGCGCGACGTCACGGCCGTATCTGAACTGGCGGCCCAGCAGTCGCAGGCGGCGACCGACTACTTCACGGCCCAGAAGCTCGGGGGTTAGCGGTCATCAGGATCAGCGGACGCTGAACCCCTGCTCACCCGTGGGGCTCTCGGGGAACGTGACCACCCCGTCGACCGCGGCTGCTTCAGGTCCGCGCCCGACGTAGTCGAGGGCGGCGGTCACCGCGGCCGGGCTCCCTTCGAACACCGCCTCGACGCGTCCGTCCGGCAGGTTACGGACCCATCCGTCGATGCCGATCAGCGCCGCCTCGGCAGCCGTGGACTGCCGGAACCACACCTGCTGCACGCGACCGCTGACGATCGCTCTGACCCTGATACGCTCACGGTCCACGTTCGCACCTCCCGGAAGTAGAATCTGCTGCGGTACGCCGCAGTGCAACCGTCAAGAAGGGACCACCGACGTGACGAGACACCCCGCCTTCGATGCAGACCGCTGGCTCGACGCGCTTCCCGGGCGGCGCTCGCGACGGGCGTTCGACGGTGTGCCCGTCTCCGGCGCGAACCTCGACGCGATCGAGGCCACGGCTGCGGGCTTCCGGCCGTTCGACGACACACGTGTGGTGGTCGTCCGCGAGGTGCCGCAGGCCTTCTTCACGGGCATCATCGGATCGTATGGCCGGGTGACGGGGGCGCCGTCCGCCCTCGTGTTCATCGCGGACGACTCCTCACCGGCGAGCGCCGAGCACTGCGGCTACACCGGCGAGGGCATCGTTCTGGAGGCCAACGCGCGCGGCCTGGCGACCTGCTGGATCGCCGGATCGTTCTCGCGCTCCGCGGTGGCGGCTGCGATCGCACTCGCTCCCCACGAGGTCGTCCGGGCGATCTCGCCGGTAGGCCATGCGATGGCCGAACCCACCACCGCCGAGCGTCGTCTGTTCGGCGCGACGAAGCCCAAGCGCCGCCGCAGCCTCGATGAGATCGCCCCGGGCCACGAACGGTGGCCGGCTTGGGCCGTCGCGGGCCTGAACGCGGCACGTATCGCTCCCTCCGCGATGAACCGGCAGCCGTGGCGCTTCCGGATGGAGGACGGCGCGGTGATCGTGGCCACCGCGGGGCCCTCTGTGCCGCTCGCGCCGGCGCGTCTGGACTGCGGGATCGCGATCCTGCACTTCGAGCTCGGAGCGCGCGGCGAAGGCTGCGACGGGGCGTGGGAGCCGCTGGCCGGGCGCGACGTCGCTCGATGGGTGCCGCTGGCATAGGTCCCCGCACGCGCGACGGTGCGGCGCGGTGATAGCATGGGAATGCGCCCCGCGACGCAGCGATGTGGCGCCATGTCAGGCATCGAGGGAAGGTGCGGGAAGCCGTGACGGACGAGGAGCGGGTTGAAGACGTCGATGAGCCGATGCCGACCAGGGCGAAGATCTTCGCCGGCCTCGTGGGCTGTGTGGTCGTCTTGGGTATCGGCTACGGGATGATGCGCATGTCGAGCAGGGCGATCCGCCCGGACCAGCTTCCGCCCGCCGGCCACTATGCGATGACCTGTGCCATCTGCCACACGCTGTCGGCTGAAGCGGCAGCGGTCGAGGTCGTCCGATGAGCGACGCCCTCGACAAGACCGCGTCTGCCTCCGACCAGGCCCGCGGCGAGCGCTCGAAGCGTGGCTACACCGTGGGCGAGGAGATCGCCAACAGCATCACCCACGGCATCGGGGTCGCCTTCTCCCTCGTAGCGCTCACGCTCATGGTCGTGTACGCATGGGGAGACTCCTGGAAGCTGGGAAGCGCGATCGTCTTCGGCGTGTCGCTCATCCTGCTGTATACGGGATCGACCCTCTATCACGCGATCCCGTTCCCGAAGGCGCGTCACGTCTTCAAGATCATCGACCACTCGGCCATCTACCTGCTCATCGCGGGCAGCTACACGCCGTTCACCCTCGTCACCATGCGCGCCAACGGCGGCTGGTGGATGTTCGCGGTGGTGTGGGCGTTGGCGGCCATCGGGATCTCGACCGAGGCCTTCTGGGCGTACCGCCCGCGCTGGCTGTCGGCGGCCGTCTACCTGTTCATGGGTTGGCTCGCGGTGTTCATGATCGGCCCGATGCGCGCCTCGCTCGCACCCAATGGCCTGTGGCTGCTCATAGCTGGCGGCCTGTGCTACACGCTCGGCACGATCTTCTACGTCTACAAGAAGGTGCCGTACTTCCACATGGTGTGGCATCTGTGGGTGCTCGCGGGCAGCGTGTGCCACTTCCTCGCCGTGGTGCTCTACGTGATCCGCTGACGCTCCCGGAACCGCCTAGGGCGAGACCTCGATCTGCGCCTCGGGGTCGAACGGGTTCATGCGGACGGCGAACGAGAACAGGTACGGGTAGTCCGCTTTCAGGTGACGTATGTAGCTGAGCCACTCTCCCAGCAGGCGCCCGTAGGCCCGCGCCATGTCGAGCTCGATATGCGCGCGGTCTGCCGGCGGGAGCGCGGACAGGTCGCGACGGGCGGCCAGCTCCTCCCCCAGGTGTGAGATGGCCCACAGGGCGTCGGTGAAGCCGGCGTGCTCGAGAAGGTTCCCGTTCTGCAGAAGAGCCAGGATGAACGGCCGCTGCGCGGTCAGCATCGCCTTCACGGCCTGCAGGTCTCCGAGATCCAGGTCCATCGCGTGGTCGTCGCCGCACACGGCGCTCCGGTTCGCGTCGAAGTCCTCAACGCTCCAGCGCGCGGTGAACAGGAGGTGCGGGCGGTCCGTCTCCAGGTCGGTGTCGAACGGGGACAGCAACGAGATCAGGTCGTTGCCCATCTCGGCGAAGAACGCGCCGACCACCATGTTCATCTTGTGGACCAGCGCCGCGCGCTCGCGCTGGGCGAGCAGCCGGTTGATGAACAGCCCCACGATCAGCACGTTGAGCGGTATGAAGGCGATGTCCAGCAGGGTGTAGTAGCCCATCGAGTTGTGCAGGTCGGGGTAGGCGGCGAAGTCGACGACGTAGAAGACGACCGCCGCGGCCATGAGCCCGCCGACGAGCCAGGTCACCGATGCCGATCGTTTCATGCTCGTCCCCCCGGTCACTTCGAGTACATGTTCTGAGAGCGCAGGCCCGTCTGAGAGTAGCCTCGCTGCTCCCAGTATCCCAGGAACCGCGGGTCGTTCGACAACTCGATCCGCGTCACCCACTTGGCCCACTTGTAGCCCCACCGGTCCTGGGCGACCACCATGAACGGGTAGCCGCGCTCTTCCGGGATGGTGATCCCGTTCATCTTGTACGCCAGCAGGATCTTCGAGGAGCGGATGTAGTCCAGAGGCAACGAGGTCGTGTAGCCGTCGGCCGCGCGGAACACCACCGTCACTGCGTCGGGCGCCGGCTGCGCGCGGTCGATCAGGCCGGAGAGCAGCACCCCCTCCCACAGGAGCTTGACGCTCCAGCCCTCGACGCAGTCGAGCTGCATGACCTTTGTATAGGTCGTCTCGCGCGAGAGCACTTCGTCGTACGTGTAGGTCGTCGGCTTCGAGACGAGGCCTCCCACGCCCAAGCGGTAGGTTGCGATGTCGACGTGCTGCGGACCGGCGATCGAATTCTCGCGGAAGTCGTTGACCGAGTCGAGCCGCTGACCCTTGTACTCGCGCACCTCGACCCCTGGCAGTGTGTTGACCGGTGCGGCCGGTGCGCACGCTGTCAGGAGCGCGGTGGCGAGCAGGACGCCCATCGCCGCGGTGATGCGCCACGAGTCGGGAGGGTACGTACGCATGCAGGAGCGTTTCGCGCGAACGAGGTCCATGGGTCGTTCCCTGCTATCGTCGGGCCGCGCGTCCGCATCGCGCGTCACCACACTATGTTCCCGAAGAGAGGCGCGGCATGAGAGGAATCGAGTACGTGGTGGAGCTGACCGGCTCCTCGAGTCCGTGCTCGTCGACGAGCACGTTCCTGTTCTCGCGTCCGCCCGGATACGCGTTCAAGCCCGGGCAGTACCTCTCCCTCACGCTGGAAACGCGCGAAGGTCCCCAGACCAAGCAGTTCTCTCACTGCGACGCTCCCGGGGACGCCGAGGCGCTGGTCCTGACGCGGATGACCGGCAGCGCGTTCAAGGACGCGCTCGCGGCGCTGCGACCGGGCGACCCGGTCCAGATGTCGGGACCGTTCGGGCGGCTGACGATCCCCGACGGGGTCGACCGCGCGGCCTTCCTTGTCGGCGGCGTCGGGATCACCCCCATGCGCAGCATCGTGTGCGACTCGGTGCAACGAGCGACGGGGCTGACCGCCCTGGTGTTCGACGGAAACCTCGACGAGTCGTGCATACCGTTTCGCGAGGAGTTCGACGGGTGGGAGCGTGAGCATCCCGGCATCAGCTTCGTGCACGTGCTCGAGCGCCCCGGCGAGCAGTGGGCGGGCGAGCGCGGCTACATAGGGGCGGGCACCGTGCTGCGCCACTGCGATCCGACCGACGGCCGGCACTGGTTCGTCTCCGGCCCTCCCGCGATGGTCGACGCGATGAGCCGCGTGCTCCTCGCGGTCGGAGTGGACGCGGCCCACACCCACATCGAGTCCTTCGCCGGATACCGCTGAGCGCCGCCTCCGTCGGCTGCGGACCGCAAGGGCGACATCACGGGTATAGACCGACCGCAGGGCGCGCCGCCACGGTACGGACGCGCGGGGGCAACGAGGGGAATCAGGTGACCAGTGGAGGTCTTCGCCAGAAGCTGCAACTACGATGTGTTGAACACCGAGCGGATCGCGGCACGTCTGTTCGTCGGGCTCGGTGGATTGGTCTGGGTCGTCCTGGTCGCGGGTGCGGCCATCGTGTATCCGTCGGGTTCCGCGTTCGCTGACCAGTGGGGCCCGATCCTCGTGCTTGCGCTCGCCGTCGGCGCGTTGCTGCTCGGCTGGTTCTACGAGAACGCCGCTGCCTGGCTGCTCTTCGGCGGCGCCATCGCCACGGTCGTCTGGGGCGTGATGGCGGGATGGGAGCCGGGCGTATGGGGGCTCATGGCGCTGTTCCTGATGACCCCCGAGATCGTCGCGGGACTGCTGTTCCTCGCGTCCGCACAGATGCAGCGGGTGTGCGAGGCCGGCGCCGCCAAGTAGCGCGGCCCGGCGTGACGAAGGCCCCGGACGATGCGTCCGGGGCCTTCGTGGTGTTCCGACCGCGCGCGGCTAGCCTTCTACGGCGGGATCGAACTCGACAAGCGTGATCTCGAACACGAGCACCTCGCCCGCGAGCGGGTGGTTGAAGTCGAGCGTGACGTTCTCGCCGTCGATCTCCACGATCCGGCCCGGCATCTCGTCACCCTCGGGTGAGACGAGGTTGATCTCGCCGCCGACGAAGGGCTCGGTGGCGAAGTCGTCGAGCGTCACCACGTGACGAAGCTCCGCGTGGTGCGGCCCGTAGGCATCCTGCGGCTCGATGGTGACGTTCACGGACTCTGCGGGCTCGAGGCCGATGACCGCCGCTTCGAACCCCGGGATCACCTGACCGAGACCTACCGTGAAGGCCAGAGGTTCGCGTTCGGCGCTCTCGTCGAACATCGTTCCGTCGGCCAGGGTGCCGCGGTAGTGGACCCTGACGGTGTCTCCGTTCTTGACCGGCATCAGGCGGCCGCCTCCCTCTCGTGATGGTGTGTGACAGTGCCGACGATATACCATCCGCGGCGCTGCGCGATACGGGGGCACGCGCGGGGCATGGGGTACACTCTGGGCGAGGAATGATGCGTTCCACGCACCGACCGACAGGGCGTGTCGGTGTCGGAGCGCGGGCGGCGCGAAACGTGCCCCACCGGCCGAACGGTTGCCATTTTGAACGAGCTCGAGGACGTTCTGGGACTCCCCATAGCCCGCTTCGTCGACCATCACGTGAGATCGCTTCTCACGTGGGACTTGCTCGTGTTCTTCCACCGGACACCGGACGCGGTCCTTGACGTCGACGGACTCGCGATGCGCCTGGGCCGCCGCGTCGAGGAGTTGCAGCCCGAGGTCGAGGAGCTGTGCCGCGACCGCATACTCGAGTGCTCTGGGGGAATGGTTCGCTATCGTCCCGACGCCGAGCTCCGCGAGATCATCGAGTCGTTCGTCGCCGCGTGCCAGGAGCGCGGACGGCGTCTCGCGCTCATAGCTCTCGTACTCCACAAGATCAACCCGCGCGACGAGTGAGAGCGGTTCGGCCGTGAGCTATCTCGGCGAGACCATCACGATCGTCGTCCTCATCGCGCTCAACGGCTACTTCGCCGCAGCCGAGATGTCGCTTGTCGCCGCCCGCCGGAGCGCACTTCAGGCGGCAGCCGATCGCGGGTCGGCGAAAGCCAAGGCCGCCCTGCGACTTCTCGATGATCCCAACCGGCTGCTGTCAACGGTCTCGATCGCGATCACGCTGGTCGGGTTCACGGCCGCCTCGCTGGCTGCCCTCACCTTCGAGGAGCCGCTGCGCCTGTGGTTCCAATCGCTCGGCGTGTCGTGGGTCAGTAGCGTGGCCTCCGGCCTCGCCGTCTTCAGCGTGACCGTCGCGGTCACGTACCTGTCGCTCGTCTTTGGCGAGCTCGCGCCCAAGCGGCTCGGGATGCAGCGTGCGGAGAAGGTGGCCCTCGCCGTCGCACTGCCGGTGACGTGGCTCTCCATCGTCGCGACGCCTGTGGTCTGGGTCCTCGGCCGCTCGACCGACCTGTTCGCCCGGGTCCTGGGGGTCAGGCCGGGCGACTCCCGTCACGGCGTGACCGAGGAGGAGATCAAGCTGCTCGTGCGCGAGCAGGGGACACTGCGTGACGAAGAGAAGCGCATGATCAGCGAGGTCTTCGAGCTCGGCGACACGGTCGCCCGCGAGGTGATGGTGCCCCGTGTCGACGCCGAGATGCTCGAGGACACGCTCACGGCCGGCGAGGCGCTCGCGCACTTCCGGCGGACCGGCTTCTCGCGCATACCGGTGTTCCACGACGATCCGGACTCCGTCATCGGCGTCGCGCTGCTCAAGGACCTGCTCGAGCCGATCTCGGCCGGCCGTCACGACGATCCCGTCGTGCGCACGATGCGGCCGCCGGCGTTCGTGCCCGAGACGAAGCCGATCCTCGACCTCCTCCAGGAGATGCGTGCCTCGCACAACCACATGGTGGTCGTCGTCGACGAGCACGGAGGCACCGCCGGCATCGTGACGATCGAGGACATCGTCGAGGAGGTCATCGGCGAGATCGCCGATGAGTTCGATCAGGACTATCGCTACATCAACCGGGTCGGCGACGGCGTGTGGATGGTCGACGGCAGACTGCCCGTCGAGGACGCCATAGAGAAGCTCAGCCTGGACCTGCCCGAGTCGGAGGAGTACGACACCCTCGCAGGCTGGGTACTCACCGTGCTGGGGCATATCCCCGTGGTGGGGGAGCGGGTGTTCGCGGGGGACGCGGAGTTGCGTGTGCAGGCCGTCCGGCAGCGCCGGATCGCCCGCCTGCGGGTGACGATCCCCGGATCGCGCGCCGACGAGGACAGCGGCGAAGAGGCCTCGAAGGAGGAACGAGCATGAGCGACCAGGACGCCGGGCGTCCCGACGACCGTACGTCTCAGCAGGCCCAGGTCCCCGTGAGCGCGCAGACCCCGACCCCGGTCGCGACGGGGGTGAGGCGCGGCGGCACCGCCGTCGGCGTCGTGCTGATCGTCCTCGGCGGCATCATGCTGTTCGGTCGGTACGTCCCGTGGTTCGACCTGTTCAGGCTGTGGCCGCTGATCATCATCGTCGGAGGCGTCACCGAGATGTTCCGCGGGCGCGGAGAGCCGGCCGTCAAGCGGGTGGCCGAGGGCGTGGGCTCGGTCGCCGTCGGTCTCGTGCTGCTCGGCAACACCTTCGGCTACCTGCCTTGGACCGTGTGGATCACGATGCTCTCACTGTGGCCGCTGGCGCTGGTGGCCCTCGGCATCGAACTGCTCGGCCGCGGTCTGGGGCTGACGTGGGTACGGGTCCTCTCGAACGTCGTGCTCCTGCTCGGGCTCTCCTACGGTGTGTTCGTGCTGCAGCCCGGCGCAGTCGGCCTCGGCATCCCGGGTGTGACGATGGCCGCGGGTTCCCCGTACTCCGCATCGCAGCCACATGACGCGGCGATCCGGGACGGGTCGGTCACGGTGAAGGTGGGAGCGACCCGCCTCGGCATCGACGCGGGCTCCGATCTCGCTCGGATCAGCGGCACGTCGCCGAAGGACGGCGTGCCCGCCCTCACGAAGACCGTCGTCTCCGGCGTCGCCGACGTGAAGGTCGAGGAGGGTTCGGGGCAGACCGTCGTGCTCGGGATATCGGAGCGCAGCATGGATCTGGCGCTCGATGACTCCGTGACGTGGAAGGACGTCGAGCTCGACGTGGGCGCGGTCCAGGCGGACGCCGACCTGAGCCGTCTGATCGTCGAGTCCGTCTCGGCCAACGTCGGCGCATCCGACCTTCGGGTCAAGCTCGGGGATCGTTCGAAGGACGTGAAGGTCGACATCTCGGGCGGCGTGGCGAACATCACCCTGTGGGTCCCGGTCGCCTCGTCCGTCACGGTCGATTCGAAGAGCGGCCTCTCCCTGATCAGCGTCCCGCCGGGGTTCCAGCATCTCAGCGGTATGCCGATCCTGGGCGCGAGCAGCTGGAAGTCGGAGGGTTCGGGAGGCCCCCGCATCGCTGTCAGCATGCAGTCCGGGGTCTCCAACCTCACCATCGAAACGTACTAGGAGCAAGAACATGAGCATGCCCAAGGATCCTCGTTCAGGCGCCGCCACTGTCGGCGGACTGGCTCTCATCGTGATCGGTCTGGCGTGGCTCGTCCGCGCGACGGGGATCTTCCCGGCCGCGGTGTTCGACGCGCTGGCCCGCGCGGTCCCCGCGATCGTTGTCGTCGGCCTCGGTGTCGCGATCCTCTACTTCAGCCGCCGCTCGACGTTCACCATGCCGGCACCCGGCACCCGCCTGTACCGCTCGCGGTCCGATCGCTGGATCGGCGGTGTGCTGGGCGGTCTCGGCGCATACCTCGGCATCGACCCCGTACTCCTGCGCATCGCGGCGGTCCTGCTGACCGTTCTCGGTGCGGGTTCGCTGGTCATCGCGTACATCGTGATGTACGTCGTGGTGCCCGAGGAGCCGCTCGTCCCCGCAGCGCCCCCCGCTCCCGCCCAGGCCCCGCCGGCTCCCCCCGCGCCCTCCGCGGACGGGTCGTAGCGCATGCCTGAAGAGCAGCTCTCCGCGGGACTCGAGCCCGCGCAGCCCACCCGCCCCGGCGAGGTCATCGACGCCCACACTCACTTGTTCACGGTCGGGCTGCTCGAGGAGGTCCTCTCCAAGGAGCCGCCCGAGGCGATGAAACGGTTCCGCGAGGGCCTGAAGACGCGCAAGTGGGGCCGTCCGGGCCGCGAACAGTCCCTGCCCGAGCTCACGCCCGCGGAGACCGCCGCGTTCTACGTCGAGCGCCTCGCGGCCGCGGGGGTGTCGCGAGCCGTCGTCATGTCGGTCATGCCGGACAGCCAGTGGACACGTGACTTCGTGGTCGCCGCCAAGGGCCACGTCCACGCGCTGTGCAACGTCGATCCGCGCGATCCGGGCTCCGCCGACCTGCTCGAGCGTGAGATGACGGCCGGCTTCAATGGTGTGAAGCTCCTACCCGTGAACCGGTGCTACCGCGTCTCGGACCCCGCGTGCCGTCCGTTCTTCGAGAAGGCAAACGAGCTGAAGGCGCCGATCTGCATCCACTACGGGGTCACGGTCGATCCCACGGGCGACCTGCGCTACGCGGATCCGATCGACCTCTCGCCGGTCGCGCGGGACTTCCCCGATGTACCGTTCGTGATCGCGCATTTCGGTGCGGGATGGCTCGACAGCGTGCTGCGGCTCGCCTACCAGTGCAAGAACGTGTGCGTCGACACGTCCGGCACGAACAACTGGATGGACTACCACGTCCCGAAGATGACGCTGGCCGATGTCTTCGAGCGCACGCTGACCGCGATCGGGCCCCAGCGCGTGCTCTTCGGCACCGATTCGGGTACCACCGCGGCCTACCGCACGTGGATCAAGTACCAGCAGGTGCGCACCCTCGAGGAGATGGGCCTGTCCGACCACGACAGGGACCTCGTCCTGCGCGCGAACGCCGTGCGGATCTACCGTCTCGAAGAGTAGGGGCGCCCCATGTCCGACTCACACGCGGGACCGGCCGTTCCCGGGCGCGTCGCCCCGGCTTCCGACTACGACACCTTCGTCGACTGGAACAAACGGCTCCTGCGCGAGGCGCCGTTCTTCTCGTCGCAGTTCGAGGCGCACGGCGTGCGGCGTGTCATTGACGTCGGCTGTGGGAGCGGCATGCACGCCCTGATGTGGGCGAAGCTGGGGCTGGACGTCGTGGGCGTCGACCCCGACGCCTCGATGCTCGCCCAGGCGGAGGTCAACCGGACGGCCGCTCAGGCCGAGGTGGACACCGCCGGCGGCTCGATCCGCTTCATCGCGTCCGGTTTCGGGGAGCTGGCGGCGCTCGGGCTTGGATCGTTCGACGCTGTGACCTGCACGGGCAACGCTCTGCCGCACGTCGCAGGGGTGGCCGGCCTGCACGTCGCGCTGACCGACTTCGCGCTGGTGCTGCGGCCCGGCGGAATCGTCGTACTGCATCTGCTCAACCACGACCGTCTGATCTCCGGGCAGGTGCGCTCGATCCCTCCGGTCGTTCGCGATACCGACGAGGGCACGCGGGTGTTCCTCAGACTCATGGACTACGCGCCCGGAGCGATCCTCTTCGACTTCGTCACGATGACCCGTCCGGTCGGCGCCCTTCGCAGCGGTGCCGCGTGGGAGGTCGCGTCACGCAGGTCGGCGCACACCGCGCTGCCGGCCTCCGTGCTGCTGCCGGCCCTCAGGGATGCGGGATTCGCGGAGGTCGCGCGCTACGGCAAGCACGACGGGACGCCGTTCGATGCCGAGAAGGACGAGTCCGTGATCGTGGTCGCCGTCCGCGTCTGAGCCGGGCGGGACGAGCTGCGCGCACCGGCTAGAGCCCCGGCGTCACGCACGCGCGCGGCCCGAGCGCGCAGGTACGCCCGCACGCTTCGTCGCACGCGGCCACGGGCTCGGTGAGCCCCGCGACGCCGATGCGTCCCAGACGCTGGAAGAGATGGCACAGCGGCAGGCCCGCGACGTTCTGGTAGCACTCGGCGTCGGTCACCGACGCGAGATGGTGTTCGATGTTGTAGGCGCCGGCGCAGCCCATCGCCTCGCCCTGGGCGATCCATGACACGATCGCGTTCTCGTCGAGCTCCCGCATCTCGACCGCGGTCGTCACGGCGAACGTGACGGGCTCGCGCTCCCCGGGAGCGACGATCGCCACACCCGTGATCACCTGGTGCGTACGGCCCGAGAGCGCGCGCAACAT
>DATCIA010000036.1:0-23739 GCA_036508075.1 Coriobacteriia bacterium | reverse complement strand
TGGGCCGGACGATCGAGGAGCTGGGCGAGGCCGACTGGATGAGCATCACACACCCGGACGACGTGCAGGCCAGCCTGGATAGCGCGGCACGAATGAACGCCGGGGAGACGAACGGGTTCCAGATGAAGAAGCGCTACCTCCGTCCTGACGGCACTACGGTCTGGGTCGACGTGACCGTTGTGCCGGTGCTGGTCGGAGACGAGGCGCATCCGCAGAATGTCGCCATGATCGAGGACATCACGGCGGACAAAGCGGCTGAGGAACTAGCGGCCGGGCAAGCCGTGCGCATCGAGCGAACGCTCACCTCGGTGATCGACATCGCCGGCAGCATGGGTGAGATGCGCGATCCCTACACCGCCGGCCATCAGCGACGTGTCGCCGAACTCGCGGTGAGGATCGCGCAGGAGCTCGGCATGTCGGATTTTGAGGTCGCCGACATCCGCGTGGCCGGTCTGCTTCACGACATGGGCAAGGCCGGGGTGCCGACCGAGATTCTCGGCAAGCCCGGGACTATCTCGCCGACCGAGTTCGAGCTCATCAAGGCTCACGCCGAGGCGGGATACCAACTCGCCGTCTCCGCGAACTTGGAAGAACCGATTCCCGAACTGATCTATCAGCATCACGAGCGTTGCGACGGCTCCGGCTATCCGCGTGGGCTTGTAGGCGACCAGATCCTTTCGGGGGCCAAGGTGCTCGCCGTGGCCGATGTCGTCGAGGCGATGATGTCGCACCGTCCCTACCGTCAAGCTCTCGGGATCGAGGCGGCAATCGCAGAGATCGAGCGGGGTGCCGGGTCTCTCTACGACGCCGAGGCATGCAAGGCGTGTGTCACTCTCTTCCGCGAGGGCAACTTTGAATTCTCCTAGCGCACAGGTCAAGAGAGTAGCAAGCACGGTTATCAGCTGAGGCCTGGGCTTCACGGGCCCTGCGGAGGTGGCCGAGTGATCCAGCTTCACCACGTCTACATCTTCGTCATGGCCGCATCGGCTGTCGTTGCGCTAGTGCTGGGTTCGCTCGCATGG
The DNA here is from genome assembly GCA_036508075.1 of Coriobacteriia bacterium. GTDB lineage: Bacteria > Actinomycetota > Coriobacteriia > Anaerosomatales > PALSA-660 > PALSA-660. The sequence continues at coordinate 22,717 of DATCIA010000036.1, read as the reverse complement.
AGCTACCGGCGTGCGGCGCCGGCTGCGGAACCATTTGCGGCCATGCTGTTCGGCGAGGTCGTCTGGTCGGGATCCATGGCGCTTGTGTGGTGGATACCGACGCTGAGTGGGCAGGTCTTCTGGCGTGGGATCGCCGACATCGGCTCGGTGATCGCCGCGGCCGGGTTTCTCGGCTTTGCCCTAGTTGGGGCGGGGAAGATCAAGTGGCGGACGACCGGGCGCCTGCTGCTAGTAGGTCTGGTGCCGATCGCTCTCGTTGCGGTCGGGATGCTCAACCCGGCACACCTCTACTACACCGGCTTCGCCGCGCACGCTGTCGGCCCCGACACGTTCTACATCGGCCAGCCGGGGCCGCTGTACTGGGCGTTCAACGCCGTGATGTACACGTACATCCTCATTGGCATGTTCGTCACGATACGCGTGGCGCTGCGTTCCCAAAGCGTGCGGAGGACCCAGGCGGTGATCGTCCTCGCCGGGTGGGCGTTCCCCTTCGTGACGAGCGTCGCTTTCCGAGCCGGGATAGGACCGCTCGGCATCTTCGACGCCACGCCTGTGGCGATAATGATCACCGCCGCGGTGTGGTTCGTCGCACTCTTGCGCGGCAGGCTGCTCGACATCGTCCCGCTCGCGAGGGACGAGCTCGTGCAGCAGATGGACGACGGGTTCGTCGTGCTGGATGCGAACGATCGGATCGCAGACACGAACCGGGCGGCCGAGAGGCTCGCGCACGTCACCGCGAAGCAGGTGCGCGGCAAGGAAGCCGCGGCGATCCTCGGGCGCTTTCAGGGCGTAGCCACTTCATTCCACAGCCACGGCGACGAGGGTCGGTCGGTCCAGGTACCCGTGAGCGTGGACGGCGACGTTCGCTACATCGATTTCAGCGTGAGATCGCTCGCGGTGGGGCTCGGCAACCCGGACGCGCACCTCGTTACCCTGCACGACGTTACCGATCTGAAACGACTGCGGGAGCTCAACGACGAGCTTGAGGCCAGTCTGCGAGAGATCAACGTGCTCAAGGAGCAGCTGCAGGAACAGGCGATTCGCGACCCTTTGACCACCCTCTACAACCGCCGATTCCTCGATGACAGCCTCGTGCGCGAGATCGCTCGAGCGCAGCGCAGCGCCACGCCCGTCTCGTTCCTCATGCTCGACATCGACCACTTCAAGCAGGTCAACGACACCTACTCACACGCGGCCGGCGACGCTACGCTCCGCGCCGTCAGCCAGGTCCTGCTTGCGGGCGCACGTGCGGGAGACACGGTGGCTCGCTACGGGGGCGAAGAGTTCGTCGTGGTCATGCCTGGCAGCTACAGGGCCGACGCCTTCGGTCGTGCCGAGGAGATCAGAAGGCACATCGGCGAGACGATCGTGCACTTCGGCACGACGACGTTCTCTGTCCACGTCTCGATCGGGGTGGCGGAGTTCCCTTCGGATGGAACGACGGCGGCCGAGGCCATCGCAGCGGCCGACAGGGCGATGTACCGCGGCAAGGAATCGGGCCGGAACAAGACCGTCGTCGCCTGCACCGATCTACGCGAGGAGCTTCTCGGAGGGCCGTCCGATTTCCATGGCTGAGACGGTGTGCAGCAGCACCATCGCTAGGAGACCTATCGGCGGGGCCTAGTGTCACAAGGCCATCCACGATGGCCCATCACGATCCCGCAGCCCTCGTAGAACTCGAGCGCTCGCTTCGTGAACCCCACCGTCATGTGCCGCTGCTCGTCGGGGCAGATCTCGGCGTAGGCGAGACGTGAGTGATCGTCGATCGCGATGTGGACGTAGTCCCAACCTTGGCCCTGCTGGTGCATGCCGGGACCTCGAGCGTGGAACCGGTGTCCTCCGCCGGGCTTCAGGCGGCCGAGCTTCTTGATGTCGAGGTGGATCAGTCCGCCCGGCTCCGAGTATTCGTAGCGAACCACCGGTTCTTTGGACGGCCATTTCAGGCGGTTGAGACCGCAGCGCCTCAGCACCAGATAGATCGTCGAGCGTGCGTATCCGAGCATCCAGGCAAGCCGGTGTGGGCCGAGCCGGAAGCGCAGGCGGGCGCAGACGATCGCACGCACGCGGGCGCTCGGGACGCGAGCCTGGGGTCGACGGGGGCGCGAGCCATGGTCACGCAGCTCGAGCAAACCCGACCGGAACCGACTCACCCACTTGCTCGCCGTCTGGCGCGAAACCCCGCTTGCCTCGGCGGCCGCGGTCACGCTCCATCCGTCGACGTAGACCCGCTCGCACAGCAGCACCCTGCCGTGAACGGTCAATCGCGCGTTAGGATGATGCACGAGGACCCGTCTCCATTCCGTTGTGGCTCGACACCAACAACCGAACGGAACGGGTCCTCGACTGTCAACAACCTCTATGGGAACTACACCTAGGTCTCGCCCAGGTACGCGCGCCGCAGTTCGTCGTTGTCCAGCAGCTCCTGGGCGGTCCCTTCGATGACCACCCTGCCGCCCTGGAGGACGTAGCCGCGGTCCGCGATCGAGAGCGCCGCTCTCGCGTTCTGCTCGACGATGAACACAGTCACGTTCTCTTCCGTGTTGATGCGCTTGATGATGTCGAAGTTCTGCGAGACCAGTGCCGGCGACAGTCCCATCGAGGGCTCGTCCATGATGATCAGCTTCGGGCTGGACATGAGCGCGCGGCCGAAAGCGACCATCTGCTGCTCGCCTCCGGACAGGGTGCCCGCTCGCTGGCTCCGGCGCTCCGCCAGACGCGGGAAGAGGCCGTAAACCCTCTCGAGGTCCGCCTTGATGCCGTCGCGGTCGCTCCTCGTATACGCGCCCATCTCGAGGTTCTCGAGAACCGTCAGGCGCGTGAACAGCCGGCGGTTCTCCGGCACGGTCGCGATGCCCCGGCGGATGCGTTCCGCCGTGCGCACGTTGTTGACGACCGCTCCCTCGTAGACCACCTCGCCCGCGAACGGCTTCACGATACCGAGGACCGTCTTCATGGTGGTGGACTTGCCCGACGCGTTGCCGCCGAGCAGGCAAACGATCTCGCCAGCCCAGATCTTGTAGTTGACGCCCTTGAGTATCTCGGTCCGCCCGTAGCGCGTACGGACGTCCCGGAACTCAAGAAGCGGCTGCGTCGCGCTGTCCAAGATATGCCTCCACCACGCGGGGGTCGTTTGCGACGTCCTGGGGGTCGCCTTCTGCGATCTTGACGCCGTGGTCCATCGCGATGAGCCGGTCGGATGCGCCGAGCACCACCTTCATGTCGTGCTCGATCATGAGGATCGTCTGCCCGCGGTCGCGGAGTTCGCGGATCTGCTGCATGACCTCGAGCGACTCGGCCGGGTTCATGCCCGCGACCGGCTCGTCGAGTAGCAGGATCCTCGGCTCGCCGGCCAGCGCGCGGGCGATCTCGAGCCGGCGGCGGTTCGCGTACGAGAGCGAGGCCGCCGGCTGACTCTGCCGCGGTCCGGAGAAGCGCCCGGGGAAGAACGCCAGGATCTCCTGCGCCCTGGCCACCGCCTCCTTCTCCTCGCGGGTCACCCAAGGAAGGCGGAACATCGCGCCGAGCAGGCGCGTCTTGGTCCTGCTGTGCATGCCGACCAGCACGTTCTCGAGCACCGTCATGTTCGAGAAGAGCCGCAGCATTTGGAAGGTACGCGAGATGCCCTTCGCCTGGATCTGGTCGGGCCGCAGGCCCGCGATGCTCTCGCCCTCGAGGAGGATGTCGCCGGAGTCGGGTTCGTAGATGCCGCTGACGAGGTTGAACAGGGTCGTCTTGCCGCTGCCGTTCGGCCCGATGATGCTGACGATCTCGCCGGGTTCGACGGTGAGCGACATGTCGTTGACGGCGGTCAGGCCACCGAACGCCTTGGTGAGGCCGACGAGTTCGAGGACCGGCGCCATCGTCATGCCTCCAGGTCCTGGTTGCCCTCGTCGATGTCGAACAGCGTCTGGCGCGTGTACTCTTGCTCCCGCGGGTCCTCCTCGTGGGTCTCGCTTCGCCACAGCGTGTCGGGCAGAAGTCCCTCGGGGCGGAAGATCACGACCAGAACGACGACGATGCCGAAGAGCAGCAATCGGTACTTCTCGAAATCGGTGAAGAACGACTGCAGCCACGCCGGCCAGCTGGCCATGAAGGTGGGACCGAACACGCGCGGGAGCCAATCGCTGAACGTGGCGCGGATGACGTCGGGCAGTGAGTCGAGCACGATTGCGCCGATCACCGCGCCAGGTATCGACCCCATGCCCCCGAGGACGACCATGCACACGACGATCACCGACTGCATGAACAGGAAGTAGGTCGGGTTGATGAACGACTGGTAGTAGGCGAAGAGGCATCCGGCCAGACCGGCGACGCCCGCCGAGATGACCATGGCCAGTATCTTCGCCCGGGTCGCGTCGATGCCGGAGTGGATCGCAGCGATCTCATCCTCCCGCAACGCGTTCCACGCGCGACCCACACGTGAGTTCTTGACGTTCGTCAGCGCGATGACCACGACGACCACGAAGAAGAGGATGAGGTAGTAGAACTGGGGCGGCTCGGTCACGACCCAGCCGAAGATGTTCGGCGTGTAGATGGCCGGGATCCCGGCAGCACCGTTGGTGATCGACGTCACATTGAGGAACACGGTGCGGACGATCTCACCGAACGCAAGCGTCACGATGGCGAGGTAGTCGCCGCGCAGTCGCAGCGTGGGCAGGCCCACGAGCAGGCCCGCCAGCATCGCGAACACCATGCTCAACACCAGCAGCGGCCAGAACGACCAGTGGAACCCGAGCGAGGGCGAGGACAGCAGCGCCGTCGTGTACGCGCCGATCGCGAAGAAGGCGACGTACCCCAGGTTGAGCAGCCCGGTCTCGCCCATCACGACGTTCAGGCCTAGGGCCAGTAGCACGAAGGTCAGCGAGCGGATGGCCACGCGGATCCACAGCATGTCCATGAGCCCGGCGCTGTGCAGGAGCGGGAAGAGGACCGCCAGCACCAGCGCCGCGGTCAGGTAGACCCATCGCGGAACGCGGCCGAGGGCCGTCGCGATCGGGCCCCGCTTCTTGCCGCCGCTCTTCGCCACGCTATACCTTCTCCTGGCTGTGCTCGCCGAGCAGTCCCGACGGGCGGAAGAGCAGGATGATCATCATGACGGCGAAGGCGATGACGTTCTGCCACTGCGGGTCGATCTGGGCGTGCCCGTTGAGGAAGAACACGATCGCCATCACGGCGAGGAAGACGTTCCCGAGCGTCAGCTGGAGCGCATGGCGGGCGGAGACCGCCATGAGCGCGTCGGTGCGCTTCGCGAGCGCCACGCGCACCGCGTACACCGGGGCGAGCCGGTACAGCCGCATGATCTCTCGCTCGTATGCGGGAGTGCGATCTTCCTCGCGTATGTGCTTCAGGCGCCGCTTGGGTGCGCGTACTAACTGGAAGTACAGTCCGGCGGCCAGTCCTGCGACGAAGAACCACATCAGAAGACCGAGGTTCAGGCCCACGCCGTAGGTCTCAGCGAGGCCGAGGATGAGCGACCCGACCACGGCGCCGGGGATGTTGCCGATCCCCCCCAAGACCGCGGCGGTGAACGCCTTGAGGCCGTAGATGTAGCCGGAGTCGAACCTGATCGACCCGTAGTACATCGTCACGAGCAGACCGCCGACAGCCGCGAGCCCGGAGCCGACGGCGAACGTGAACGCGATGACGTGATTCGTCTCGATCCCCATCATCTGCGCGGCTTCGATGTCTTGCGAGGTCGCGCGCATCGCCTTGCCGATCCGGGTGGACCTGACTATGTAGGTCAGTCCGAGCATCAGCAGGAGCGATATCCCGATGATGATGAAGGCCAGCACACGGATGCGGGAGCCGAACAGAGTCACGAACTGCGCCGGTACCACGGACGGCGGCACGATGATCGAGTCGGGGCCGAACACCAGGATCATCAGCTGCTGAAGGGTGATCGAGACGCCGATGGCCGCGAGCAGCGGGATGATGCGGGAGCGTCCGCGAAGCGGGCGATAAGCGAGCCGCTCGATGGCGAGGCCCAGGCCCACCGTGGCGAGGACTGCGGCGACGAGGGCACCGCCAAGGCAGACGACCCGCAGCCAGATCGGCATGGCGTCGCTGACGCCGGTCCACCCTAGGACTACGGCGGCCATGATTCCGCCGAACGTGAAGACCTCACCGTGCGCGAAGTTGATGAACTCCAGCACGCCATAGACCATGGTGTAGCCCAGGGCGATGAGCGCGTAGATCATGCCGACGGTGACGCCGCTCACCGTCAGACTGAACACCTGCTCGAAACTCACCTGTCAGCTCTCCACTGGGTCTTGGCGCGAACCGGTCGCAGCGCGGAGACGAGACTACCAGATAGCCCGCGCTGTCGGAAGCAGATCACGAGGAGGCGCGGGGAACGTCCCCGCGCCTCCTCGTCGTGCACCCCCCGCCGAGACGTCGGGGAGCGGGTGTTGCGAGTGCTACTTCGTGGTGGGCACGAAGTCCTTACCGCCATTGATGAAGTGGAAGATGGTCTTGATGTTCGCGGAGGCACCGGCGGCGGTGATGTCGCCGTTCGCGTCGAACTTGTAGGTCCCGAGGATCCCCGTGTACGTCAGGTTGTGGAGAGCCGTGACGACCGCGGCACCGTCGGTGGAGCCGGCGGCTTCCATCGCCGCGACGAGCGTGCCGACCGCGTCGTAGTTGCCCTCGGCGTAGGGGCCGGGGTCCTTGCCGGCCTGCGCCACGTAGTCGGTCTTGAACTTGGCATACAGCGGCAGCTCGGCCGGGTTGGCCGTGCCGAACGCGCCGATCGTGCAGTAGACGCCCTTGGCGTTGGCTGCTCCGCCCGCCTCAGCGGCGAAGTCGGCGGACTTGATACCGTCGGCGCCGAACATCTGCACCTTGCCGAGGCCCTGCTCGACCATCTGCTTGCGGAGCAGGCCGGCCTGCTTGTGATAGCCGGTGAAGATGATGGCGTCGGCGCCGAAGTTCTTGATGTTGGTGATCTGAGCCGAGAAGTCGGTGTCGGTGTCCTTGGCGGACTGACGCAGCGACTCGACGGTGAGGCCCTTGATCACGTTGTCGGCGAGACCGACAGCGTAGGCGCTGCTGTCGTCCATGACGGCGACCTTCTTGAACCCGAGGTCCTGGGCCCACTTGGCCAGCCCGGCGCCCTGGATGTTGTCACCGACGCAGTTGCGGAAGAAGTTCGTCCAGCCGTTCTGGGTCAGGGTCGCCAGAGTCGCCGACGCGGTGATCTGCGGCATCTTGGCGCCCGAGTAGATGGGGCCGCCTGCGTTGGCTGCGCCCGAGGTCAGCGGACCCACGACGCCCACGACGCCCTCGTCGATGAAGCCCTGAGCCACAACCGGCGCCTTCGCCGGATCGGCCTCGTCGTCCTTGACGACGATCTCGATCGTGTACTTCTTGCCGGCGATCGTGACGCCGCCCTTGTCGTTCAGGTCCTTGGCGGCGAGCTTGGCGCCCTCGGCCGCGGTGAACCCATAGTCGGGCAGCGGACCCGTGAGGCCCGTCTCCACGCCGATCTTGAGCACGCTGCTCGTGGTTCCGCCGGTACCGGTCGGCGTCGCAGGCGGAGTCGTGCAGCCGCCCAGGACAGCGATCACGAGCACCCCGGCGATGAGAAGCGCCAGTACAGTACGCGGCTTCGACATACCCATCAGCCCCTTTCCACATGTCCTACTTCGAAACGCAGGAGCACAGTCTAGCACCATGAATCCAGATCGCTGCAATCTGGCGCATCTTCTATGCACCGTCCGCCGTACCCGATCGATTGTCGAGGGCCCCGCCCCAGCGGGCGCGGGAGCGGGGCGCCGCGCGCGCTCCACCCTCGCCGACCGGTGGCGAGTACCCTGTGAACCATGTGAGAACTCGTCGAGACAGCGAAGGCGACCACGGAGCGCCACGCGACGTTCACTGCCGGAGCACCGGTCGTGCTCATGGTGTCGGGCGCCGCCGACTCGGTCTCGTTGCTGCGGGCCGTTGCTGCCGGCTCGTTCGGCCCCTCGCGGGTGTCGACCACCACCGACGCCTCGTAAGAGCGGGCCACCGATCTCGCGAGTTCGGCGCCCACCGCCCCACGCGTTCCGCGTCAGTGCGTCTTGTAGTACACGCCCGCGCTCTGGCCGTGCGTCGCATGGCAGCTGCTCGCGCTGCATCCGGTCCTCGGGCAGGTCAGCGTCACGGTCTTGGGCTTCGCGGGCGCGGGCTGCGCGACAGGGGTCCCGGGATTCGCTGACCGCTTCTTGGTGGCGGCGTGTGGCGCGCCCGCCGTCGTGGTTGCCGGCGCCGGTGTGGCCGCCTGCGCGGTGACCGCGCCGGCCGTCGCGGCCTGCCGCTCGAGCGACCGGGACAGCGCCGGACCGGCCACGGCGACGGAAGCGAAGATCAGTGACCCCAGCGCCAGCGAGACGGTGACGACCCCCATCGCGCCGGCGCTCCTGCGCGCCGTCGCCTTCTCGGCGGCGAGCCGGGCGACCCGCCGGGTCTGGGCCGCGCTCAAAGCAGGGACCGCCGAGGCACCTGGGACTCGAGCCGGAACCAGCCCTCGCCGCGGCGCGCTCCCGAGCCGGCCCGCGAAGGCGGGCGACTCCGGTATCAGCCTCCGGGCGGTGGCGACGATCCAACGCCGGTGCAGGGCCGCGTGCACAAGGAACAGGGCGATGCTCGCGTCCGCCGACCAGGCGTGCAGCGTGGCCCACACCAGGGACTGCGCCGGCTGGACGCCGAAGAAGGCCGGGATCGGCGAGACCATGACGCCGCTGAGCATGACAGCGACCGATGCGACGAGCAGGGCCGCGTCCACGACGAAGTTCGCACGGGAGGCGTGGAACAGCCGCTGGACGAAGGTCCTGGCGATGCGGAGACACCACTCCCAGTTCACGACCAGGTGGATCGCCAGCGGGACGATGAGGGCGATGCTCACCCACTCGTGCAGCGATATGCCCGTCCACGTGGGGCGGTACGCGGCGATCAGACCGCAGGCGATGATGAGGTCGAGGATGAGACGCGATCGAGCTCGCATGTGGTCCCTTTCGCGGAGCGCATGTGTCAGAGGACGCGGCAATGGGACCCCCTTAGGCGAATGCGGGGCCAGCCTCCGACGACCGTCGCAATCCCCACAGCATGGCCGCATCTCCCACACATCGGATGCTCGCGCGGGTGAGAATCCCTCGGTCGCGTGCCCCGCGCGTGGTGCGGGTCCCCGAGGTTGCCGATACACCGAGTGGCGGAGTCGCTCCCGTGCCCCGGTCGTTTGCGCGATCGGCGCCGTAGGTCCACTCTTCGGCGAGGAAGTGCGCAGGTCGGCCACGCCGAGACGCACTCGCACGAAAGGTGAACGGCAGTGCGTCGACGTTGCGCCACGTTCGCCGTGGGTATCCTGTGCGTCCTAGCGCTGCTAGCGCTGGCGCTTCCCGTCCTGGCCTTCGCCCGCACCGCGACCGCGATCAGCGTGCCGGCTGCCAGCGTGATCACCGACACCTCCACCTACCTCGGAAGGGGCACCGTCAGCTACGTCAGAGACGGGCAGACCCTCGGCGTCTCGGGCCAGCACGTCACGATCTCCCGCTACGACTTCGCCAAGAGGATCTGGGTCTACATGGCGACACGGGGGACGGACTCCGCCGGCGGATTCGATCTGCTGCTACCGGGCGGAGAGACGTTCCGATACTCCTACGCCGGCAGCAAGCACCTGGCTGCCTCGTCCGCTGAGGTGAGGGTGGGTCTCCTGCCGGGCACGCCGCTCCCGTTCGTGGTGACCATCGATGCCGGGCACCAGAGCATCCGCAACCGCGCCACGGAACCCATCGGCCCCGGCAGCAAGACGAGGAAGCCCGCCGTGGCCTCCGGAACGAGCGGCCGGTACACCCACACCCCCGAGTACGCGAGGAACCTCCAGGTCGCGCTGAAGTTGCGCGACAGGCTGGTCAGGCAGGGCGTCAAGGTGGTCATGGTCCGCACGCGCAACGCCGTCAACATCGCGAACAGCACGCGGGCGAGGATCGCCAACGCCGCGCGCTCCGACCTGTTCATCCGCCTGCACTGCGACGGAAGCACCGCCCACAGCAGGCACGGGATCTCGACGCTGGCCCCTGGCAGGAACGCCTGGACGGGGCCCATCGTGGCGCCGAGCCGCGTTGCCGCCAACCTCCTGCACCACGGCATGCTCAAGTACACGGGCGCCGTCGACCGGGGTGTCGTGCCGCGCACGGACATGGCCGGTTTCAACTGGGCCACCGTGCCCTCGGTCATCGTCGAGATGGGCTTCATGTCCAACACCGCCGAGGATCGCCGGATGGCGACCGCTGCCTATCAGAACAAGCTCGCCGCAGGACTCGAAGAGGGAACCATGAGCTTCCTGGGGTCGCGGTAGGGCGCCCCGGCCCCCGGACCTCCTGCTGAGTCCGGCTTCGCGCGCTACTTCGCGTCGGCCCTCTTCTCCAGGATCGGGACGCCGCTCACGCGGGTGATCAGCAGGAAGACGAAGACCGGCGAGATGAGGGTGACCCACTGCCAGCCCTGCAGGGCGGGCAGCGCGATAATCGCCACTCCGGTCCACAGCGTGATCTCGCCGAAGTAGTTGGGGTGCCTCGACCACGACCACAGCCCGGTGCGAATGTACCGGCCTTTGTTGGCGGGGTCCGCCCGGAACCGGCGCTTCTGCGCGTCGGCGACGGCCTCGATCGAGAACCCGACGATCCAGATCAACAGGCCGACCACCGCGAAGGCGTCGATGTCTCCGGCCCGAGTCGAGGTGACGGCCGCGAGCGCTGCAGCCAGCGTGAAGCTGATCCACAGTCCCTGTGTGTTCCAGGCGTTGAGGAAGCTCAGGAACGACGCTTTGATCTCGTCGAAGCGGTCGTCCTTGCCGGCTCGAACGACGCGCCGGAACAGGAAGGTGCTGAGGCGCGCGGCCCAGATGACCACTAGCGCGACGAGCAGGATGGACCGGGCGCCGATCGGCGGGCTGAGCACAAGGGCGAGGGTGGCCACGCCGATGTAGGTCAGCCCCCGGTGAGATCGTAGAAGCGCTCGCTGTGCATGAGGTAGGCCGGGATGAAGGCGAGCCACTGGACCGCGAAGGCCAGTCCCACGCACACAGCGGACACAGGGATCCCGGAAACGTCGGTGCCTCCCTGCGAGCCGGCCACCGCGATCCCGAAGCCGGCAAGGACCACGACGAGCAGTGTGGCGACACTCTTGACGTTGGTGTCCACAGGCGGCGAGCCTTCCCCGTGTCGGCAAGCGGTCCGCTGAGGCGGCCCCACCTAGCGATACCCCTGTGACAAGGATGCTAGCGCATCGGCGGTCCCGGGTGCCCTCCGCGCCCGCCCAGCATCAACCCGATCAGCGGCAGCGCCGAGGCACCCATCAGCAGTCTGCCGAGTCCCGGGTTCGCACCGTAGAGGATCGCGCCCGCGATCAACAGGGCGGCGAACACGAGCCCGGTCGTGATCCGGCCGACGGACCGCTCGAGCCTGCGGATCCGCAGGTCGAGCATCGGCGTCTGGACGCTGAACTCGCCGCGCTCCATCTGCGTCAGCACGCGGTCGGCGCGCGCCGGCAGGCCGATGGTCGTCTGCAGGATCTTCGTCCCCTCGGACAGGATGGTGTCCCAGGTGGACCCGCCCTCGTCGGAGATGAGCGACGTCGCGTACGGCGCGATCGAGCTCCACAGGTTGAACTCCGGGTCGAGCCCGGTGCACATCCCGGACAGGATCGCGATCGAGCGGCCGAGCAGGAGCAGGTTCTCCGGCAGCTGGAACGGGAGGTTGAGCAGCAGCTCCTGGAACTGGAGGCCGAAACTCATCATCTCGCTGTGATCGATGCTCTTGAGCTCGTCCATGCCCATGCCGCCGAAGCGGTCGAACACCGACAGGCTCGCCATCTCGATGAGCTTGAGGTCGGCGGTGGGCAGCAGGACGTCCAGCGTTTTGAAGGCCTTCACCAGCCGCGCGCCGTCCTGCGTGCCGACGGCGATGACGGTCTCTCTCAGCCCTTCGCGCAGGTTCTCGGGAACGCGTCCCACCATGCCGAAGTCGATGAACGTCAGCTTCCAGTTGCGGTCGCCGTCGGCGTCCACGCCCTCGAGCGGTGTGACGAACAGGTTGCCGGGATGCGGGTCGGCGTGGAAGAAGCCGTCCTCGAAGATCTGCTTGAGGTAGGTGTCGGCGAGCGTCGCGGCCACGTCGGAACGCGCGATCCCCGCCTCGGTGATGGCGTCGTAGTCGCCGAGCTTTATGGCCGAGACGTCCTCGAGGGTCAGGACGCGGCGGGTGGTCAGCTCCCACACCACGTGCGGTACGCTCACGTACGGGCTGGCGGCAAAGTTGGCCGCGAAGGTCTCGGCGTTGCCGCCTTCGGCCATGTAGTCGATCTCCTCGAGGGTGGTCGCGGCGAACTCGTCGATCAGTGCGTTCACGTCCGCCCGGTCGCGGACCGGCTTGTAGCGCTGCAGCCATCCGCCCACGCGACGGATGGCGGCCAGGTCGACCTCGACCACCTGCTCGATGTACGGGCGCTGGACCTTGACCACCACTTCGGCGAATCCCGCCTCGGCGGCGTCGGCCTCGCGCAGGCAGGCGCGGTGCACCTGTCCCAGCGACGCCGCGGCGAGCGGGGTCTCGTCGAAGCTGGCGTAGTGCTCGGCGAGCGTCAGCGCGAGCTCGGACTCCGCCTGAGCGCGGATCGCCGCGAAACTCTCAGCGGGGACCTCGTCCTGCAGGCCCGCAAGCTCGTCGGTGATCTCGGGCGGCAGCACGTCGAGGCGCGCCGACAGGAACTGGCCCACCTTGATCATCAGCCCGCCCATCTTGATGGCGAGCGCGCGGAAGCGGACGGCCGTGGCGCGGTTGCGCTCGGACCGGCCGCGGCCCGACCAACCGCCCAGGCCGACTCTGCGCATGACGATCTCCCAGAATATGAAGCCGAGGGTCACCCGGCCGAAGAAGAACACGATGCGCCAATAGCGCGCGCGTAGTTGTGACGCCTTCATGCATCCTCCGAAGATCTGTGCGTGGTGGCCCGGTGCGGCGAGCGGGGGAGAGTCTAGCCCTCGGCGAGGATCGCGTAGAGCTTCTTGCGGGTCTCGTCCAGGATCTCGATGGCGGCGGCGGTCTGCGCCGCGGAGCCGGACTTGCCGATCTGGAAGACGGCGTGCATGAGTTTGCCCACCGACTCGCGGAATCCGGCGTTGGGGCCGTCGCTCTGCGCGGCGTCCTCCCAGGGTGCGGGCTGATCGGCGGTCTCGGCCACGGCGGCGACTCCGGCCTCCGTGAGGCTGAAGACCTTCTTGCCCGCGGTCTCCTCCGCAACGATCAGGCCTTCGTCGGCGAGCAACTGGAGCGTGGGGTAGACGGAACCGGCGCTGGGGCTCCAGGCGCCGCCGCTGCGAGCGGAGAGCTCCTGGATCATCTGGTAGCCGTGCATCGGCTGCTCGGAGAGCAGGCGCAGGACGGCGGCGCGGATGTCGCCGCGGCGTGCGCGCTGGCCGGGTCCGCCGAAGCCGTGCCCGCGCATTCCCATACCGAACGGGGGCATGAAGCCCTGTCGGCCGGATTCGCCGCGCGGACCGTGCGCTCCGCGGCCGCAGGACTCGTCACTCATGTGAGGATGGTGCATCTCGTTTCCTTTCGTTGAGTCATAGCGCGATATATCGCTATCTGTCGCGACACACAGCGAGCGGCGTGCCAGCGGCTCCTTCGCCCGCTCCGCCGGTCACGTCACGGGGCGTGCTACTCAAGCACCTACCCGAGATCGGCCGATTCGATCTTCGGGCCTGCCGGGGCGTCCACGTGAGCCGCGCGGTAGACTGGGTCGCGGGGACCGGCGACGGACAGGGGATGAGATGGCTCAAGAGAAGATCGCGCTCCTGGTCGACTCCGGCACGGATGTCCCCAGGGAGTACCGCGAGAAGTACCACATGTACGTGGCGCCGCTGACGATCATCTACAAGGACGCCGAGTATCGCGACGGCATCGACATCCAGCCCGCGGACGTGTTCGCGCGCTTCGCGACCGAGGTCCCGTCGACGTCGCTCCCGAGCCCCGCGACGATCGCTGACCTCTTCAGGCAGATCAAGGCCGACGGCTACGAGAAGGTGCTGGCGATCACCATCTCGAGCGGGCTCTCCGGCACGTTCGGGGCGATCAGCAGCATGGGACCCGCCCCCGAGGGGCTCGAGACCTGCTACGTCGACACGAAGAACATCGGTATCGGCAGCGGCATGACCGCGATACGCGCAGGCGAGCTGGTGGAGCAGGGACTCCCGTTCGCGGAGCTGTGCAGCCGGGTCGAGGACGTCGCGGCGCACACGAAGCTGTACTTCTGTGTCTCGACACTCGAGTACCTCATGAAGGGCGGCCGCATCGGCCTCGTCGCGGGGATGCTGGGCACCCTTCTCGACCTGAAGCCCGTCATCTCATGCAACGCCGACGGCATCTACGACACCGTGGCCAAGTCGAGGGGACGCAAGAAGTCGCTCGCCCTGGCGCTCGAGAAGGCGGTCGAGTTCGCCGCGGGCGCCAAGGAGTACAACATCACCGTGATGCACGGCGCCGCGCGGGAAGAGGCCGACACGCTCATGGCCGCCATGAAGGAGCGGTTGCCGGACTACCGCATCGCGGTCGAGGGGCAGATAACTCCGGCGCTCGTCGTCCACACCGGTCCGGGTCTCATCGGCATCGGCATCCAGCGCCTGGCGTAGGGCGCAGCCACAACGCCGCCGCGCGTCTCCGCGCTCGCTCTGATGATAGGGTCAGCTCAGACCGTGCTGCTTCTTGTGGGCCCTGCCGCCCACGATCAGGCGGTTGGTGCGCGCAAGTTCCTTGCGCTGGACCTGTGCGGATGCCTGCGCGTCCTTGCGCTCGAGGGCCGAGCGCAGTGACTTCGCCGCATCCCCCGCGAGGGCCTCGTCGGTGAACGGCCAGTGACGAAGCTCGTGTGCTTCGTTGGGCATCGCACTCGCCTCCCTTCCGGTCGGGTGTGCCTGCCGTCTCGGTATGTACCCGGCTGACCCCTCGAGTGGCTAGCTCTCCCGGACCGATCTCACGATGCGGTCGATGATCTCGTCGAGCAGCTCCGTCGTGGTCGCGAAGTTGAGCCGCGCGAACCCCGCGCCGGCGCTTCCGAACTGAAGGCCCGGCGAGAGCCCGACGCGGGCCTTCTCGAGCAGCACGGCGGCCGGGTCGTCGCCCAGGGCGAGCGCCCGGAAGTCGAGCCACGCGAGGTAGGTCGCGTCGGGGACGTCGAGCCCGACCTCCGGCAGCTCCTGCGCGAGCCGGGCGGCCAGGCGGTCGCGGTTGACCTGCAGGTACGCCTTCGTCGCGTCAAGCCACTCGTCACCGAGCGTCCAGGCGGCCAGCGTGGCTTCGGCCCCCGGCGAGCTGACCGCGCCGAGCAGGTGACGGGGGAGCGCCTTGACCGCCGCCGCGACGCCCTCGTGCCCGAGGTGGCCGACGGCGCAGCACATGCCCGCGAGGTTGAAGGCCTTGCTGGCGGCGGTGATCGTCACCGTGCGCGCGGCGGCCTCGGGCGAGACCGATGCGAACGGGATGTGACGCGCCGGAGCGAAGACCAGGTCGCTCCAGATCTCGTCGCTGATGACCAGAAGGTCGTGCCGCTCCGCGACGTCGGCCAGAGCCCGAAGCTCCTCGGCGCGCAGCGCGTGCCCGGTCGGGTTGTGCGGGTTGCACAGCAGCAGCACACGCGTGGTCGTGTCGATCGCAGCCTCGAGGCGCTCGGCGTCGAGTTCCCACGCCGGGCCCTCGAGCGGTACGTCCACGAGCCGGCACTTCGCCGTCTCGATCGCGGCGTAGAAGGGGTGGTAGACGGGAGTCAGAAGTACCACGCCGTCGCCCGGCTTCGTGTGCGCCCAAAGCGCGAGCTCGACGGCCTGCAGCACGTCGCAGAACAACCTGGTGCTCTCGACGTCCGGCGACCATCCGAAGCGCCTCTGCTGGCGCCGAACGAAGACCTCGGGGATACGGGACGCCGCGGCGAAGTTGTAGCCGAGGTCTCCGCGGTCGAGCAGCGCGCGGACCGCGTCGACGACCACCGGGGCCGGCGGCAGATCCATGTCCGCCACCCACGCCGGCAGCACGTCGTCGGGATAGTGGTTCCACTTGATGCAGGTGAGCGAGCGCAGCCGCGCCAGGTCCGTCTCGTGTGTCACGGCCTGCCTCCCTCCTCCAGCGAGGCGACCCCCTTCTGCGCCCACTCGGAGTCCTTCAGCATCGCCCGGCCAACGCCGACAAGGTCGGCCGCGCCCTCTTCAAGCAGCCGCTCGGCGTCCTCGACTTCGGTGACGCCGCCCGTGAGGATCACCGGGATGGACACGACGGCCTTGATCGCCCGCGACAGCTCGGCGAAGTAGCCGGGCTCGCTATGGTCCGGCCTGATGTAGCCGCAGAGTCCGCCGGTGATGTCGAGGACATCGACGCCGGCCCGCTCGAACTCGGCTGCCGCAATCACGCTGTCCTCGATGCTGCTGCCGCCCTCCATGTAGTCGCACGCGCCGAGGCGCAGAAGCAGCGGGAACTCCTCGCCGACGGCTTCGCGCACGGCTGCGATCACCTCCAGATGCAACCTGATCCGGCCGCCGACTTCGCCCCCGTACGCGTCGGTGCGCGCGTTGGTGAGCGGCGAGAAGAACTGGTTGAGCAGGTAGCCGTGCGCCGCGTGGATCTCCACGCCGTCGAACCCGGCCGCCTTCACGCGTCGCGCCGCCGCCGCGAACTCCCCCACGATGGCGTCGATCTCGGCGTGTGTGAGCGCGCGGGGCGTCTCGTTCGGGCGCCCGGGAATCTGCACCGCGGAAGCCGAGACAACCTCGAGCCCCGTGGCCGCCGGGTCGCTCGCGGCCCCCGAGTGGTTGATCTGCATCACGGCCTTCGACCCGTTACCGTGGAAGGTCGCGGCGAGTCCGCTCAGGCCCTCGATCATCCCGTCGTCCGCGACCGAAGGCTGCCCCGCGCGGTTCTTGCCCTGCTGCGTGATGTAGCAGTGCTCGGTGATAACCAGACCGAGCGCCCCTCCGCGCGACTTCTCGTCGTAGTACTCGAGGAGTGCGGGGCTGACGCTTCCGTCGGGGTTCGCCTTCGACGTCGCCATGGGCGGCATCACGAGGCGGTTCTTGAGGGCGAGCTTGCCTGCGAGGGGTTCAAGGACACGGGGCACGGTGGCCACCTTCCTGGCGATGGGATGCGACGTTCGACTCCTAGGTATACCCGATGCGGGGCGGGAGGGTGCCGGCGCGGACGACGCGCGCGGTGCCCTCCCGCCCCGAGACGGTCGCCGACCGGGTCTAGTTGATCTGGTTCATGCCCGCCTGGACGCCTTGGCGGAGCAGCTGCGCGAACACGTTCGGGTCGAGCACGTAGGTCAGCGCCAGCACACATACGATGATGTTGGCCGCGAGCCAACGCGTGTACACGCCGCGGGTCCGCACGATGAGGATGATCGCCAGGACCGCCATCAGCGCCGGTCCGACGATCCGGATGTCGCCGAGCGGGACGGTGTAGCCGGCGACCGTCTGGGCGCTCGCGCCGAGGAAGCTCGCCACGTCGAAGCCGATGTTGAAGATCACGAGGATGAACTCAAGCACCAGCACGCCCGCCATCACCCACGATGCCCAGATCGTGGACTCGCCCTCGGTGCGGTAGACCTCGTAGCCGACGCTCGGGGTGACCGCGATCAGGATCGCCATCGGGCTCTTCATCGCGAGGCCGGCGATGACCCCTATCACCGCGATGACGGACAGGATCGCGCAGATGAGCGACGCGTACTTGGTCGGTCTTGCCACGGTCGGCCCCCTCACCTCGACGGCACGTGATGTCACGAATCTGCGCCCGAGGCGCGCGTCGGTCAAGAGGTCGGGGTATCCTGCGCGGGTCGCCGGGGGTCGCCCGCATGCGACGCTCCGTTCGCACGGGCGTGTCGACTTGGCGGCCTACGTGCTACGTTCCACGCGCAGGCGTTCGCACGGCGATGCCCACCTCACACGGCAGGACTCCCGATGCACTGGTTCGCACCGGCACTCGACTTCCTCTTGCACATCGACAAGCATCTCGACGTGATGCTGCTGGCGTACGGCCCCTGGTTCTGGGGCGTGCTGTTCCTCGTGCTCTTCGCGGAGACGGGACTCGTCGTCACACCGTTCCTGCCCGGCGACTCGCTGCTGTTCGCGGCTGGCGCGCTCGTCGCGCGCGCGGGCGGCCTCAGCATCTGGTGGGTCTTCGTTCTTCTGACCGGCGCGGCGGTGCTCGGCGACACGGTCAACTACTGGATCGGCCACACGATCGGGCCGCGCCTGATCCGCCACGAGGGCAACCGGGTCCTCAAGAAGGAGTACCTCGACCGGACGCACGCGTTCTTCGCGCGCTACGGCGGCAAGACGATCGTGCTCGCGCGCTTCGTCCCGTTCGTGCGCACGTTCGCGCCCTTCCTTGCCGGTGTGGGCGAGATGCACTACGGCAACTTCATCGCGTTCAACGTCGCCGGGGGAGCGGCCTGGGTGGCGCTCTTCTTGTTCGGGGGATACCTGTTCGGTGGGATCCCGTACGTGAAGGACAACCTGATGCTGGTGCTTCTGGCCGTGATCGTGATCACCACCATCCCGATCGCGATCGAGTACCTCCGGCAGCGTGCGATCGCGCGCAAGGCGACCCAGCCCGCCTGAGCGGTGCGGTGTTTCTGTGTGGTTCTCGACCGGAGGGCCGCTCCTCGGGCATCATCGTTGCTGCAACTGAGTCTCTGAAGGGGTCTGCGTGACACCATCCACCCGGGTCCAGAGTCGACGGACCCGCCTAGGCAACGTGATCCCGGCGGCCCTCTCATGGGCGGTCGTACTCGCGACGGCCCTCGGACTCGCGCTGTTCCCGCTGCAGTGGATGTGGGTCTCCGTCGTCGCCTTCGCCTACTTCCTTGTGTGGATGACGCTCCACTTCGTCCTATACGTCATCGGCGAGCGGCGCTGCCGCGAGTGGGGGCTATGGGACTGGGCAGAGGATCGGGACGTTCCCGGCGCGGACGGCATCGCGCCCGCGGACGTGTGGCATGTCGTGCTCGTCCCGAACCACACCGAGCCGGTCCCCATCCTGCGCCGGACGCTCGACGGGCTCGCCGCACAGCACGACGCCGCGCGGCGCCTCGTCGTCGTGCTCGCCATGGAGGAGCGGGAGCACGACTCGCGCGCGAAGGGCGA
The DNA here is from genome assembly GCA_036508075.1 of Coriobacteriia bacterium. GTDB lineage: Bacteria > Actinomycetota > Coriobacteriia > Anaerosomatales > PALSA-660 > PALSA-660. Next base: position 3,555 of record DATCIA010000036.1, on the reverse strand, counting down.
CCTGCTCGCCGGCGAGTACGCGGGCGCGTTCGCGCGCGTGCTCGTGACGATGCATCCGGGGGGCCTCCCCGGGGAGCTGGCCTGCAAGGCCGCGAACATGACGTGGGCGGCTCGGGAGGCGCGCGGGGAGCTTGCGGCGATGGGCGTCGACCCCTCAAGGGTCACGCTGACCGCCTGCGATGCCGACTCCGTGCTCGACAGGAGCTACTTTGCGGCCGTGGCGGAGCTCTTCGCCCGCGACGGGCGCCGCTACACCCGCTTCTGGCAGGCGCCGCTGTTCTACTACAGCAACATGTGGCAGGTCCCCGCGCCGGTGCGCTTCACCGCGCGGTTGACCCAGCTCTACATGCTCGGGGAGCTCGCGCTCCCCGGCTACGACCCGCTGCCGATCTCCACCTACACGATGAGTCTGCGGCTCGCCGAGGAGTGCGAGTGGTGGGATCCGGCGGTCATCGCCGAGGACTGGCACATCTACCTCGACTACATGGTGCAGCGATCGGGAGACGTCTCGGTGGTTCCTGTCTACCTGCCACTGTGGCTGGACTCCGCCGAGGGCTCCACGTGGCTGTCGATGCTCCGCAACCGCTACGTCCAGTTGCGGCGGCACGCGTGGGGCGCGACGGACACGGGTTTCCTCACCGAGCAGCTGCTGAGCGGCAGGACCGCCGGGTACGTGTGGTTCCGCTTCGCGCAGGTGCTTCACGACCACGTGCTACCCGTCGTGGGCTTCGGCATGGCGGCGACGTTGTCGTTCGTTCCGCTGTTCATCCGCACGCCGGGCGCCGAGCTGCTCCCGGCCGTCGTCACGGGACTGTTCACGGTGTCCACCGGCGTGATGATCGCGGCGATGGTCGTCGACCTGCTGAGATTCCCGCCGCCCGATCGTCGCCCCGGTTGGGCGGTCATCGAGACTCTGAAGATGTGGGCGCTGCTCCCCGTGGCCGGCATCGCGTTCGGCGTGCTCCCCGCGCTCGACGCTCAGACGAAGCTCGCGCTCGGGCTGCCCCTTGAGTGGAAGGTCACGCCCAAGAAGGTGCGCTCCGGAGCGCGTGCGGTCGGGGAGTCGACTCCGGAGGCCGAGCTGTGAGCCCGCGGCCCGGCATCGCGCCGGCCGCTCCGGCGGCACCGGGGCTCCCGCGGATCACCATCATGATGACGAACGCGGGAGGCGGGCACGCCGCATCAGCGCAGAGCCTCGAGGAGGCCTTCGAGGGGCGGGCGCTCGTGACGCTCCTCAACGTGCTCGACGAACACGCCCCGTTCCCGTTCAACCACGTTTCGGACTCCTACGCTCCGGTCGTGGCGATCGCTCCCGACCTGTACCGCCTCGCGTACAACGTCGTCCAGACCCGCATCGGTGACCGGCTCCTGGAGCAGGGCGCCTACGAGCTGCTGCGCAAGGACATCGCGAAGGCCATCACGGACACGCGTCCCGACCTGGTGATCAGCGTCCATGGGCTGCTCAACGCGGTGCCCCTGCGGGCGATGCGCTCGGTCCGCTGCGCGGCTCCGTTCGTCACGGTCTGCGTCGACGGAGGGGTGCCGCCGGTCTCCTGGTTCACCAGACGGGTCGATCTGTGCTGTGTGGCCGATGAGGACATCCGCCTTCTGGCGATCGAGGCCGGCATGCGGCCGGGACGCGTCATCGCCACGGGATTGCCGATCCGGCGCGCGTTCGTGGAAGCCAAGGACAGGGACGAGGTCGAGGCGCGGCGTGTGCTGGGAGTCGAGCCGGACCTCCCGCTCGTGCTCATCATGGGCGGCGGCGCGGGGATGGGCCGGGTCGGCAGGATGGCCGACGCGGTCGCCAAGCGGCTGGCTGTCGGTGGCGTGCCCGCGCAGATGGCCGTGATCGCCGGCGGCAACGAGCGCCTGCGCAAGCGTCTCGCCGGAACGGAGTGGCCGCTGCCCGTCACCGTCCTCGGGCTCACCGACCGCGTGGCCGACTGGATGGCCGCGGCGGACGTGCTGCTCACGAAGGCGGGTCCCGGGACCATCGCCGAGGCCGCCTGCCTCGGTGTGCCGACGCTTCTCACCGGCTTCGTCCCCGGGCAGGAGGAGTTCAACGTCGGCTGGGCCGAGCGCCATGGAGGCGCCGTCTATGAACCGCGGCCCAGACATGCCGCGGCGCTGGTCGAGGTCTGGCTGCGCTTCCCCGATGGCGTGTCCGAGGCGATGTCAGCGCGGATGCGCGCGATGGGGCGCCCCGATGCGTCGCGCGACATCGCCGACGCGGTGATGGCGTTGTTGGAGTCTCGAGCCGAAGGAGTCGCCCGATGAGAAGAGAAGCGAACCTCGGCCCCGTGGACCGCGTCGTGCGAGTCGTCCTCGGCGTCGCACTGCTCGGGATCGGTCTGATCGTCGTACGCGGTCTGACCGGGGTGGTGCTCGATCTGGTCGGTGCGCTGCTGGTCTTCAGCGGCTCGATCGGCTTCTGCCATGTCTATAAGGTCTGTGGCATCAGCACCGTGAGGAAGCCCTGACAGGCTTGACTGACATACCCATGGGGGTATAGTTGCGAGTGTTTGGCGCGCAAGTCGCTCCAGGCATCGCCAATGGAGGACCGATGAACAAGAAGCTCCCGGTATGGCTCGCCGTCACCGCGGTCGCGGTCGTCGTGCTGGTCGTGCTGCTCACTTCCAACCAGACCGTTAACAAGGGCATCGACGGTGCCGAGCTGCTGAAGTTGCAGGCCTCGGGAGCCTCGATCGTCGACGTGCGCACGCCTCCCGAGTTCGAGGGAGGGCACATCGCCTCGGCGGTCAACGTCCCGGTGGATCAGATCCAGCAGGCCTCGGCCGGCTGGGACAAGAACGTGCCCGTCGTCGTGTACTGCGCCACCGGCGCGCGCTCGGCCGACGCCGCCGCGTACCTGGCGGGCGCCGGCTTCCGCAAGGTCTATGACCTCACCGGTGGCGTCGTGACGTGGACCGGCGAGCTCGTGGGAGGCAAGGCCGCAGCGGCCGCACCTGCCGGCACCGGAACGGTCAAGACGGCCGGCAAGCCGCTCTACATCGAGTTCTCGACCAGCACTTGACCCACCTGCATCGAGATGAAGCCTCTGGTCGAGAGGCTCAAGAACGAGTACGCGGGCAAGGTCGAGTTCAGGGTCTACCAGGACAGCGGCGATGCGGTCGGTGACGCGCTCGCGCAGCAGTTCGGCGTGCAGTACGTCCCGACGTTCATGTTCGTGAACGCCGACGGGAGCGTGTCCGGTTCGGCGATCGTTGGCGGTACCGACGAGGCGACCCTGCGGCAGCGGCTCGACGCCTTGAAGTAGCGCGCCGCGCGCACAGGCGCGCCCGTCGGCGCATACTCGGGCTGCAGATCCTCCGTCACGAGAGGCTGAACGTGGCTCTGGCCGTTCGGCCATACGCGACCTTGCGCCCCACGACCCGGGTGTCTCTCGCGCTATGCCTTCTCGCGGCGACGCTCGCACTCATCCTGGCGGCGCCGCCGGTCGCGACAGCGACGCCGATCCCCTCGCACATGGCCTTCACCGGCGACTCGCGGCAGCTCATCGTGGTGACGGCGTCCCGGCTCGGTTCGCGCACC
>DATCIA010000035.1:0-5815 GCA_036508075.1 Coriobacteriia bacterium | reverse complement strand
GACACCCCTGAGCCGGAGCCCGTAGGCGACATTGTCGGCCACCGTTCCGCGAAGCAGATACGGCTTCTGGAAGACCGCCGCGATGCGACGCCGGGCCGTCAGGTCCCCCGCACCTACGGGCGACCCGTCGAACAGGACGCGGCCACCCGAAGGACGCTCAAGCAGCCCCAGAACACGGAGGAGGGTCGACTTGCCTGCGCCCGAAGCGCCGAGCAGGGCGTAGGTCTCGCCTGAGGCGAGTTCCAGCGCCGTCACGTCGACGACCATGCGACCGCGGTACGCGACACGGACGCTCTCGGCACGCACGGCGGGTGCGCGCCGCTCGGCAAGGCTAGCGTTCATAGACGCTCCCTGCCTGCTGGAGCATGGTGAGCGCCGCGTTCGCGACCAGCGCGATCCCGAGAAGCACCATGCCCCACGCCATCGCGAGCCCGAACTCCCCGCGGTTGACGTTGAAGACGATGGCGGTCGTCATCACGCGCGTCGAACCCTGGATGTTGCCGCCCACTATCGAGACCGCGCCGACCTCGGAGATGATGCCGCCGAAGCCCGCGATCACGGCTGCCATGACGCCGCGACGTGACTCCTTTATCACCTCGAACGCCTCCTGGAGGCGGGAGGCGCCGAGAGCGCGCAACTGGAGCCGGAGGTCGCGCGGTACGCTTGCGATCGCGGCCGTCGTGACTCCCGCGACGAGAGGGGCCGCGAGTATCACCTGAGCGACCACCATCGCCTGCGGAGTGAACAGCAGGCCCAGGTCGCCGAAGGGGCCCGTCCGCGACAGCGCCATGTAGACGAAGAGGCCTATGACCACGGGCGGCCATCCCATCGCCGTGTTGACCAGCAGGATCAGGGATCCGCGACCGGCGAAACGGCTCATGCCCAGGAAGTAGCCGACGGGCAGTCCGATCGCGGTGGCGATGAGCGTGGCGGTGCCCGAAACGGCAAGAGAAAGGCCTATGACAGGCCAGACGTCGCCCGATCCGGAGAAGATCAGCGAGAACGCCTCGGCGATGGCTTGTGTGTAGACGTGCATAGTGGTCCGTTCGATAGGACCGCCCCGTGTGTGGCCGGCGCCCGCAGCCGCCGGCCACACGAGACGGCGTCTCGCTAGCTGGAGGCGCCCGCGTTGGGCACGAAGATCTGCATCCCGTACTTCGCGACGCCGAACTCCCCGATCACCTTCTGGCCCGCGGGACCGACGATCCAGTCCTCGAAGGCCTTGCCGCCCGCGATGTTGCGGGCGCCCGGGATCAGGATCACGTGATAGGAGTTGAAGAGCTTCTTGTCGCCCTCGACCATCACAGCGAGTTCGGGGTCCTTGTCCTTGTTGGTCAGCCATGTTGCGCGATCGACAAGGATGTAGCCGCGCTTCTCGTTGGCGATGCCGAGGCTCACGCCCATGGCAGCGCCGGTCGACACGTACCACGGATCGGTGGTCTTGGTGGGATCGACCGTGGCCGAGGCCCAGATCGAGAGCTCCTTGGTGTACGTCCCGGAGTTGTCCCCGCGCGACACGAACGTGGCCTTGGCGGCAGCGATCTTCTTGAACGCGTCCACCGCACTGGTCGTTCCCTTGGTCTTGGCGGGGTCACTCGCGGGACCGACGAGCAGGAAGTCGTTGTACATGACCGGCTTGCGGTCCGTGCCGGACCCGGCGGCGACGAAGGCGGTCTCCGCGGCCGGGCTGTGGACGAGCAAGACGTCGGCGTCCTTCTTCTCGCCCAGGGTGAGCGCGGCGCCCGAGCCGACGGCCACGACCTTGATCTTGAAGGACGGGTTGTCCTTCTCGAACGCGGGGATCAGGGCGTCGAAGAGCCCGGAGTCCTGGGTCGACGTGGTCGACGCAAGGATCACGTCGCTGACCTTGGGCGCGATGGTCGCGGGTGTGGACGGCGTCGAGCAGCCCACGAGCGACAGTGCGAGGGTGGTGACGAGGACGAGCCCCGTCACCCGCCGGATACCCGGCGGCGTGATGAATCGGCGCATGTGGTCTCCTTTCCAAACACGGGAGGCCGTGTGGTTTTCCACGCGACCCTGTCGTCCCGGTGACCGTGGCAAGCGCCTGTCGCTGTAGGTCGGTCCGGGATCGGAGGCGCGCCGCTGCGGCAGCGCACTGTTGAGCATACACCCGTCATGCCAGTCGGACCTGGCCGTGTCGTGGACCAATGCGACGACCGCTACGAGGCGAGTTCGCGCCTGAGGTGATCGACCAGCGCTGCGGCGGCTCGTGAGCGCGCACCACGTGGGGACACCGCGTAGAAGGGCCGGGACACCGGGAAGCCGGGCGCCGTGACCTGCGCGACCGTCCCGAGGGTCAGGGCCTTGTCGGCCATCCAGTGGCTGACGACACCGACGCCCATGCCGCCCTCGACGGCGTTCACGATCGCCTCACTGGTCCCGAGCTCCATCACCACGTTGAGCTCCGACGGGTCGATCCCCCCGCCACGCAGCGCCTGCTCGAACACCATGCGGGTGCCCGATCCGCTCTCACGCACGATGAACGGGTGCTCGGCGACCTCCGCGAGCGGCACGCCCGCACGCCCCGCCAGCGGGTCGTCGGGCGCGCAGATCATGAGCAGCTGGTCCGTGCCCATCTCCTCGTACTCGACCTTGGCGCCCGGGATGCGGGCACCCGTCATGCCGAGCTGCGCCTCGCCCGCCTCGACGCGCGCGACCACATCGGCCGAGTCGTAGACGCGCAGCGAGACGCTGACCTCGGGGTACGCGCGCAGGAACGAGCCGAGCAGACGCGGCAGGATGTACTGGCCGGGCGTGGTCGACACGGCGAGCTCAAGGTGGCCTCCCACACTGTCGGAGAGGCGCTCGATCTCGCTGCGCGCCTCGTCGAGCTCGGTCATCACGCGGCGCGCGAAGGGCAGCAGCGCCCTCCCCGCCTCGGTCATCTCCACCTTGCGGTAGCGGCGCTCGAGCAGCGTCGCGCCCAGATCGGACTCGAGCCCCTGGATCTGCATCGTGACCGCGGGCTGCGAAAGCCCCGTGGCGCGCGCCGCCTCGCTGAACGAACCGTGGTCGACGACCGCGATGAAGGCCCGCACCTGGTTGATGTTCATGGGTCCGGCTCTCTCGGACGACGGCTGGATGGAACGGGTGCTATCAGGTATTCGAATCATACGGCATGGCGGGATCCGTGCGGCGTCACGAGGTGATACGGGTATAGTTAGTGAGAACGATTCTCACGAAGGGTCCTCAGCGATGTCCGGGTGCTCATCTTCCACCTCCCACGACCTCATCGCCCGCGCGTACGCGGGCGGGCGCGCGAGCGCGCAGCGACTGGCCGTGGCGAGCGCCGCGGAGCGGGCGGCCGGCGCGTTCACCGTGGAGGAGCTGGCGACGCTCGTTCGGCTCAGCGATCCGGGCATCGCCACCGCCACGGTGTACCGGTGCGTCTCCGCTATGGCCGCCGCCGGCTACGTGACGGCCGTCGGAGACCGTGACGGCGCCGCCCTCTGGGTGCGCTGCGACTCCACCGGCCACCATCATCACCTGGTCTGCACCTCGTGCGGGGCCACCGCCCACACCGCGTGCCCCGTCGACGAGAAGGCACTGGCCGCGTCGGCGCCGGAGGGCTTCACCGTCACCTCCCACGACGTCCGGCTCTACGGCCTCTGTGCTGCGTGCACCCAGCGCTCGGCGAAGTCCGGGGGCTGAGCCGATGTCGCACATCCATATCCCGGATGGAGTGCTCCCCCTGTGGCTGGTCGCCGCGGGCTGGGTGGCCGCTCTCGTGCTCGTGTGGGTGGCCTCCGGGCGGGCGAAGCGTGCCGACGTCCGCCGCAAGGTGCCGCTCCTCGGCGTGGTCGCCGCGCTGGTCTTGGTGTCGATGTCGACCGAGATCGTGCCGGTCGCCTACCACGTGAACCTGACGGTGGTGGCCGGCGTGCTGCTGGGGCCGTGGCTGGGTGCGATCGCCGCGTTCATCGTCGTCATCATGCTCGCGCTGCTCGGTCACGGCGGCGTGACCGTCATCGGGCTCAACACGCTCATGATCGCCGCCGAGATGGCGCTCGGATGGGGGCTGTTCCGCCTGTTCGCGCGCGCCCTCGGGCGGCGCCGCATCGGCTGGGCCGCGGCGGTGGCGACCGTCGTCACGCTCGCCATCACGACGACCGCGCTCGTCGGGCTGGTGGCGCTCGCGGGCGGCGGGGCCGCTACCGGCCGTGAGACCGGCGCACTCGATCCCGCCTCGCTCACCTTCGCGAACCCGTTCTCGGGCGGCATCGTCTCGGTGAACACACTGCGTGGCGCAGAGCCGGCCGCGTCCGCGGCCCCGCTATCGGTCACGCGATTCGCCGCGGTCGTCTACACGCTCGGCCCGATCGGCTGGCTGATCGAGGCGCTCATCACCGCGGCTGTTCTCTCCTACGTGGCCCGCGTCCGCCCCGGCCTCGTGTTCGGCACCGCGATCCCCGAGCCCACCAGGCCCGTCGGCGACGAGGGGGCGCACTGATGGACGTGCGCGCCATCGATCTGAGCGCCACCACGGGCACCTCGCGTCTGCACCGGGCCTCGCCGGTGACCAAGCTGATCGCGTTCGGACTCGTGCTCGCGGCGGTGGTCGTGCAGCAGAACCTGTTCGTCGTGCTCGCCTGCCTGCTGCTGTGCGTCGCGCTGGCGGTTGGCACGCGGCTGCCGCTGCGAAAGGTGCTGGGGCTGGCCGCGTACCCCGGTCTGTTCGCGGTCGTCTTCGCCCTGGCCGCGGCGCCCGACCCGCTGACCGGCGCGCTGTTCGTCGTGCGCGCGATGGCCGCCGCGCTCGGGGCGATCGTGCTGGTGTTCTCGACGCCCTACCCGCAGGTCTTCGCGCCGCTGCAGCGCGTGCTCCCCGAGGTGGTCGGCGACGCGCTCCTGATGACGTACCGCTCGCTCTTCCTGCTCGCGGAGAAGTTCGAGCGACTGCGTATCGCGATCCGATTGCGGTCGGGCCTCACTCGCGGGCACCCGGTGCGCGCCGCGCGCGCGACCGCGGGCGCGCTCGGCGCGCTTGTGCTCTACGCGTTCGACCTCTCCCAGCGCGAGTACGACGTCATGCGCCTCCGCGGGTACCAGGGGCGGCTGCGGGTGACGCTGCCGCACGCAGCGAGCCCGGGCTTCGACGCCGCACTGCTCGCATCGGCTGGCGTGGTGCTCGTCACGGCGGTCGTCTTCCGCGCGGCCGGTGCCGCGCTCACACCGTGGTCGTGGCTGCTGGCCGCCTCGGCCCTGCTCGCCCTGCTCGTCACCGTCGCCTGGAGGCTGATCCCGAGATGACCGCCCCGAACACCTACCCCGCCACGGGACACGATCACGCGCACACCGAGGGATGCGAGACCGTCGTGCGCGTCTCGTGCGTGAAGCACTCCTACGAGGACGGGACGCACGTCGATCTGTGCGGGCTCGAGTTCACCGCGGACCGGGGCAGTCGCGTGGCCATCCTCGGGCCCAACGGCGCGGGCAAGACCACCATGCTGTTCCACATCCTCGGGCTGCTTGCCCCGCAGGAGGGCTCCGTCGAGGTGTTCGGAGTAGACCCTTCGAGCCGGTGGGCCGACATCCGCCGGCGCATCGGCGTCGTTCTGCAGAACGTCGACGAGCAGATCATCTCCCCTACCGTCTACGACGACGTCGCGTTCTCGCCGCGGCAGTACGGGCTGCCCGAGGCCGAGGTGCGCGAGCTCGCCGAGTCGGCGCTCGCTCTGCTGGACATCGAGCACCTCGCGTCACGCGTGCCCCACAACCTGTCGGGTGGCGAGAAGCGGAAGGTGGCGCTGGCGGGTGCGCTCGTGATGCGCCCCGAGCTGCTCGTGCTCGACGA
>DATCIA010000034.1:0-5147 GCA_036508075.1 Coriobacteriia bacterium | reverse complement strand
ATCTTCCAGCTGCACGCGGCGCGGATCGCGCTCAAGCGCGGACAGGCGAGCGTGTTCGTCTACCCGTTGCGCGCGCTCGTGGCCGATCAGGCGTTCCACCTCGAGGACGTGTTCGACGCGATCGGCCTGAGCGTACGGCTGATCACCGGCGAGACGGCGCCCGGCGCGCGCGACGAGCTGTTCGCGCAGCTGGCCGACGGCCGCGTGGACGCGCTCATGACCACGCCCGAGTTCCTCGACCGCCACGCGGCGCTGTTCGCGGCGAGCGGGCGTGTCGGCTTCGTCGTGATCGATGAAGCGCACCACGTCGGGCTCGCGCGCGCGTCGCACCGTCCCGCGTATGCGCGGCTGGGCGAGGCCCTGGAGAGGCTCGGCGGTCCGGTCGTGTGCGCTGTGACCGCCACTGCGAGCGACGAGGTCGCCGCGACCATCCGCCGGACCCTGGGCATCGAGAGCGTGGTGCTCGATCCCTCCCGCCGCGACAACCTGCGCGTGTCCGACCGGCGTGGGCTGGCCGACAAGCCCGGCTACCTGGCGACGATCGCGTCGAGCGGCGACAAGCTCATCGTGTACGTGAACAGCCGCGACCAGTCGGTGGCGATCGCGCAGAAGATCCGCGAGTCGAGCCCGGCGCTGGCGCAGCGCACCGCCTTCTACAACGGCGGCATGGCGCGCGCGGCCCGGCATGCGGTGGAGCGCGCGTTCCGCGACGGCCACATCACCGCGATCGTCGCCACCAGTGCGTTCGGCGAGGGCGTCAACATCCCCGACGTGCGCAACGTCGTGCTGTTCCACCTGCCGTTCAACCGCGTCGAGTTCAACCAGATGTGCGGACGGGCCGGCCGCGACGGCGCGCCCGCCACGGTACACCTGCTGTTCGGCGAGCGCGACGGGCGGCTCAACGAGCTGATCCTCGAGTCCACCGCTCCCGACCTCGACGATCTTCGCGCCCTCTACTCCGCGCTGCGAGCGCGCGGGACAGCCGCTGCCGACGGGTGGGTCGAGGCCACGAACGCCCAGCTCGCGGAGGATGTGAAGCGGAAGCGTCCGCGCACGCGGTTGACCGACCGCGGCGCATCCACCGGCATCGGTGTGTTCCGCGAGGTCGGGCTCGTCGCGGGCGAGGGGGCCGGCTCCTACCGGCGTCTGACGCTGCTGCCTGCACAGGGCAAGACCGACCTGACGACATCGGTGCGCTACGCCGAGGGCGTGGACGAGGTCGAGGAGTTCGGCGGCTTCCGTGCGTGGGTTCTGGGCGCTCCCGCCGACGAGTTGTTGCAGGCCTTCGACCGGCCCATCCTGCCCTCCGCGTAGAAGCGCACCGTCACGCCGTGCTGCTGCTAGAATCGGCACCACCTTATGCAGCGATGGCCGGAGCGCGCGTGACGACGATCACCTACGAGCAGCTCGAGAAGAAGGTGGCGGAGTTCAACCCGTCCGCCGACCTCCGCGTGCTCCGTCGCGCCTACGAGTTCGCCTCCGCCTCTCACGAGGGCCAGATGCGCAACAGCGGCGAGCCCTTCATCAGCCACCCCCTGAACGTGTGCGGCATCCTCGCCGACATGCATCTCGACGAGCCCACGCTCGTGGCGGGGCTGCTGCACGACACCGTCGAGGACAGCTCGGCGACGGTCGCCCAGGTCAAGGCCGAGTTCGGCGAAGAGGTCGCCGCACTCGTGGACGGGGTCACCAAGCTCGGCAAGATCAAGTTCGATTCGCGCGACGAGGCGCAGTCCCAGAACCTGCGCAAGATGCTCATCGCGATGGCCAAGGACATCCGCGTCATCCTGATCAAGCTCGCGGACCGCCTGCACAACATGCGCACGATCGAGTTCCTGCCGGCGGACCGCGCCAAGGTCAAGGCCATCGAGACGATGGAGATCTACGCGCCGCTCGCGCACCGGCTCGGCATATCACAGGTCAAGTGGGAGCTCGAGGACCTCGCGTTCAAGGTGCTCGAGCCCGCGAAGTACCAGCAGATCCAGCGACTCGTGTCCGACAGCCGCACCGCCCGCGAGGCCTACCTCAAGCAGGTCATCGACGACCTCGCCACGGAGCTGGAGGCCATCGGGGTCAAGGCCGAGATCTCGGGGCGGCCGAAGCACTTCTACTCCATCTACCAGAAGATGTCGCAGAAAGGTAAGGACTTCAACGAGATCTACGACCTCATCGCCTTGAGGATCATCGTCGACTCGGTGAAGGACTGCTACGGCGCTCTGGGCACCGTGCATTCCATGTGGAAGCCGCTCCCGGGTCGCTTCAAGGACTACGTGGCGATGCCCAAGTTCAACATGTACCAGTCGCTGCACACCACCGTCATCGGCCCCGCCGGCCGGCCGCTCGAACTCCAGATCCGCACCGAGGAGATGCACCGCACGGCTGAGTACGGCATCGCGGCGCACTGGAGGTACAAGGACGGCGGACGAGGCGACGAGACGTTCGACGAGCGACTCGCCTGGCTGCGGCAGATGTTGGAGTGGCAGACCGAGCTCAAGGACCCCCGCGAGTTCATGGAGGCCCTGAAGATCGACCTGTTCGAGGACGAGGTGTTCGTCTTTACGCCGAAGGGTGACGTCGTCTCTCTGCGCAAGGGGTCCACGCCGATCGACTTCGCCTATCAGATCCACACCGAGATCGGTCATCACACGGTCGGCGCGAAGATCAACGGCTCGATCGTCCCGCTCGGCTACGAGCTGCAGATGGGCGACCGCCTCGAGATCATGACCAACAAGAACTCGGCGGGCCCTTCGCGCGACTGGCTCAACATCGTCCGCACTTCCAGCGCCCGCAGCAAGATCCGCTCCTTCTTCAGCAAGGTCAGCCGCACCGACGACCTCGCGCACGGCAAGGACGAGCTCCAGAAGATCCTGCGCAAGCAGGGGCTCTCGATCGGCTCCTCGGCAGGCGTGCGCGCGCTGACCGCGGTCGCCAAGGAACTCAACTTCGTCGAGTCGGACGACCTGCTCGCGCACATCGGCTCGGGCAAGGTCTCCGCCAAGTTGGTCGTGGGCAAGCTGATCAAACTCCTCGCGGGCGCCGAGCCCGCGCCGGAGCCGGAGAAGCCGGACTTCACGCTCGCGATGCCGATGCAGGCGCCGCGCTCGAAGCGCAAGAAGTCCGGTACCGGGGTGCGCGTCAAGGGCATCGACGATCTGCTCGTGCGCCTGGCGCGCTGCTGCAACCCCGTCCCCGGTGACAAGTTGGTCGGGTTCGTGACCCGCGGGCGCGGTGTGTCCGTGCATCGCGCCGACTGTCCCAACGCTCGCGACCTGCTCAACTCGCCCGAGCGCATCATCGATGTCGAGTGGGACTCCGACGCCTCCACCGTCTACAACGCCGAGATCCACATCGAGGCGCGCGACCGCACCGGGCTGCTGCGCGACGTGACGCTCGCTCTCGCCGAGGGCGGCGTCAACGTGCTCTCCGCCAGCATCGCCACCGACAAGCAGGGGATCGCCAGCATGCGGTTCCTGTTCGAGCTGGGCAACATGGAGCAGCTCGCGGCCGTGCTCACGCGCGTGCGCGGGCTGGACGGCGTCTTCTCCGCGGACCGCATGCTGCCGTCCGGCGGCCCGGCGCGCTGATGCCGTCCATAGCCCTCGAAGGCCTGGCGCTCGGAGAGTTGGAGACGAACTGCTGGCTCGTCTCGGACGGCGCCGGCGGGCCGCTCCTGGTGATCGACCCTGCGGGGGATGCCGACGTCCTGATCGCGGCGATGCACGGCCGGGACGTGGCTGCGGTCGTCCTCACGCACGGGCACTTCGACCACCTCGGCGCGGCCACGGCGGTCCTCGCCGCGACCGGTGCGCCGCTTCTCGTGCACTCCAGCGATGCCGCCTCCGTAACCGACGCCGCGGCCAACGGAGGCGCGGTCTTCGGCTTCGACGCGGTGGCACCGGCGCCCGACAGGGAGCTCGATGATGGTGACGTCGTCGAGGCCGGAGCGCTGCGTCTGACCGTCGTGCACACGCCCGGCCACACACCCGGGTCGATCTGCCTCTACTCCGACACCGACAGCGGGCCGCATCTCTTCTCAGGCGACACGCTGTTCGCCGGGAGCGTGGGGCGCACCGACTTCCCGGGAGGCGACCCGCGCGCGATGCGCGACTCGATCGGTCGTCTCGCGCTCCTGCCTCCTGAGACACTCGTGCACCCCGGGCACGGTCCCGACACCACGCTCGCACGCGAGGCGCGCAGCAACTTCTTCTGGCCGCGGGCGTAGAGGGGGCACATGGGAACCGGCATGCGTGACCTTCTGCTGGTGGCCGCCGGCGGCGCGATCGGCTCGGCGGCGCGCTACGGCGTCGGCCGCTGGATGGGCCTGCAGGGCAGCGCGGTGCCGTGGCCGACCCTGCTGGTGAACGCGACCGGCGCCTTCGCGATCGGCCTGCTGCTGGTGGCCGCGGCCCGGCTCGGGTGGCCCGGCTGGTGGCGTCCCTTCCTCGCGGTCGGCATCCTCGGCGGCTACACGACGTTCTCTACCTTCTCGCTCGAGACCGTCGAACTCGTGCTGCGCGGCTCGTACGGGACGGCCGCGGGCTACGCCATCGGCACCCTCGTGGTCGGGATCATCGCGTGCGGCGGCGGCATCCTCCTGGGGCGCAGCGTCCTGTAGCCTGCGGCGGCGGCGGCGCGCGCTGCCTGCTAAACTCGGAGGCCGACACACACCGTTCTGCGGCCGAAAGGCACCCACGCGCCATGGCACAGCCCACCTATCGCGCCCCGAAGGGCACCGTCGACATGCTCCCGGACGCCGCACGCATCTGGGAGCACCTGCTCGGCGTCGCCCAGGACCTCTTCGCGCGCTACGGCTACGAGCCGGTATATACGCCGGTGTTCGAGCACACGGACGTGTTCGTCCGCGGCATCGGCGAGGCGACCGACATCGTCGGCAAGGAGATGTACACGTTCCTCGACAAGGGGAACCCTCCGCGCTCGCTCACCCTGCGCCCCGAGGGCACCGCTTCGATCGTCCGCTCGGCGCTGGAGCACGGGCTCACGGCCAACGGGCAGAGCGCGAAGCTCTACTACGCGGGTCCGATGTTCCGCTACGAGCGTCCTCAGGCGGGCCGGCAGCGCCAGTTCTGGCAGATCGGCGCCGAGGCGCTCGGCATGGCCGAGCCCACGGCCGACGCCGAGATGATCGC
>DATCIA010000033.1:0-2770 GCA_036508075.1 Coriobacteriia bacterium | reverse complement strand
GAGCCGGAGAGCGGTCTCTGCCGGCGGTCGCAATCGCTCGCGAATGCCCTCCTCCGCCCGCCTTCGGCTAGGGCTTCGACTTCTTCAGCGCGGCGAAGTGGGCGTCGAATCGTCCGCCGTTTCCCTGCGCGAGCACGTCGTAGCCGGGGACGTCGTAGACGCGCAGGCGGTCGTCGAGGAAGTCGGAGAAGACCAGGGCGTGGCCATCGGCCGAGACGTCGAGGGCGGTGCACTGGTTGCCGCCGACGATCGCATCGAGCGGCTTGCCGGTGGCGGTCGACATCAGCAGGATTGTGCCCCACTCGTAGCCGGGGATGTAGTAGGACTTCGGGTTGTTCTCGCCGCGGTTGGAGATGAACAGGATCTTGCCGTCGGGCGAGAGCTCGATGGTGTTGGGCTTCTCGTCTGTGGCGCAGAACTTCGTCACCTTCAGGGTCTTCATGTCGCAGACCCACACGACGTCCTTGGCCATGTCCGAGGCGTAGAGCTTGCCGGTCTTCTCGTCGGCCACAAGGTGACGCATCGCGCCGTGACTGACGAAGAGCGTCTTGATGTCGCTCGACTTCAGGTCGATGCGCTGCAGGTCGCCGTCATCGAAGCCGGCGACATACAGGTAGCGACCGTCGGCCGTGGGCCACAGGCCGCGCGGGGTCTTGGCGGTAGGGATGCGCTCCTTCAGGCTCCCGGACTTGAGGTCGATGATGCTCACGTCGTTGCCCGACCAGTTCGCCGCGTACAGCGTCTTCTCGTCAGGGGAGAGCGCGATGACCTTGGTCCATGCTGACTCGGTCTTGAACGAGTGGAGCACCTTCCGGGTGACGGTGTCGATCTCGAAGACCTTGGCGGTCTCCATCTGGCTCGCGTAGGCAAGCGTCCCGGCGCGGTTGAAGATGACCTCGACAGCGCCGTACTTCCCGATGTTGATCCCGCCCGTCTTGCGCATCGCCTTGAGGTCGTAGATCTCGATGGCGGGAGGGCCGTTGAGGATCGTCGCCCACGCCTCGTGGCCGTCGGGCGTGACCGATACGCCCTTGGGCGCACCCTTTGCCGTGAGCGACCCGAGCGCGTGGACGAGTTGCCCCTTCGGGTCGAGCAGCACGTCGATCGAGCGCGCGGAGTCGACGAACAGGTCCTGTTGGAAGTCGTTGGATCCGCTCAGGGAGATGGTCACGCTGGCCGCGCCCGCGGAGGCGACGATCGAGCACGGCGTCTTGCCGGTGAGCACCGCGCCGCTCGCGTACGCGATCTTCACCGTGGCGCCGGCGGGGCGTGTCGCGAACTTGATCGTGAAGGGAAGCGGCCGCAGAGCGATCGTTCGCTTCACGCGGCTGCCGCGCGTCAGCTCCACGTCCACGGTGGCCGTCTCGAACCCCATGCGCGCGACGGTCACCGAGAACACTCCCGGTTCCAGGTCCTCGAGAGCGAGCTTCCCCGCCTGCGGGCCGTGTCCGGCGACGGAGATGGTCGCGTCCGGGGGCGACGAGGTCAACGCCAGCGCCGTCGGGCGGGTGAGCAGCCACCACGCGACCGCCACCAGCAGCGCGAGGATGACGATGCCGACGATGGCGAGCACGGCGCGAGCCGAGCGCATGCCGTGCCGGTAGCCGATGACTGTGCCGCGCGGCATCCTGGCACCACCGGGGAGTGAGGTCCTCGGGCCGGGGCGGGTGGGCGATGCGCCGGGACCGCGCTGGCGATGGACACGCGCAGCATCCCGCGCCGCGGCGCCGCGCGCCGACCTGTCCTGGTGGCGTTCGACATTCTCGGGACGGTACTCCTCGGGTGGGTCGAAGGTGAGGTGTGCGTCGCGGCCGCCGATCTGAGCGACCTTGCGCGAGTGCCGCGGCGCATTCGGGCGCGCGCGGTCGGCGCGCGGCGGGTCCCCCGCTGCCGGCTCCCACTGCGGGCGCGCGCGCACGGGCTCCTCGACCGGCGGCTCAGGCCGCGACCAGGCTTCGTCCCACAGGTCCGAGCGATCCCCGTCGTCCCCCACGCGGTCCTCCTACATAGGCTTCATGCGGCCCGAGATGCGGGCACCCATCAGCTTGAATCCGCCCAGCATGCCGCGCATACCACTCCTCACGCGGTGAACCGTCCCTGTCTCGCTCCCGGGCCTCATCGCGGCGACCTCGGCCAGCTTCGGCCCGACTTCGGCGAGCGGTGTCCCGATGGCGTCGAGCACGATACGGATGTTGCCGACGAGGTCGGCGAGGTCGGGGCTGACCAGCATATCCGTCCCGTAGAAGTCGGTGTCGACCATGCCCGGCATGAACACGAGGATCGAGATCGGGTCCGCCTTGTGCTCGGCAGCCAGGCTCTTCGTGAAGACCATGACCCCGGCCTTGGTCGCGGCGTAAGCGGAGGTGTAGGCGGCGGTGTCACCGCGCCCGCCGCGACCCGAGACGTTGATCAGCAGGCCGCCCCCGCGCTTCACGAGATAGGGCACGACCAGGCGGGACGCGAGCATCGTGCCGACGAGGTTGATGTCGACGATGCTGCGGATCTCGTCGGGAGTGGTCTCCGTGTGGTGGCGCATGCCGAGCGAGACGCCGGCGTTGTTGGCCCAGACGTCCACGCCGCCGTGGGTAGCGACAGCGTGTGCGAGCAGCCCTTCGAGGTCGGCTTCGGAGGAGACGTCACAGGCGATCCCCGATGCGACGGCCCCCGTGGCACGAAGCGCCGCGACCGTCTCATCGACGGCCGAAGCGGTGCGGGAAGAGACAACGACGGTCGCGCCCTCGGCGGCGCACGCCTCGGCCATGCATCGCCC
>DATCIA010000032.1:0-22775 GCA_036508075.1 Coriobacteriia bacterium | reverse complement strand
CCGCCACAAGAGCAGCCCCGTCGAGACGCGTGGTCGAGGGCGTCGTTCCCCTGTGAAGAGAGCAGGGTCTCTCGCCTTCCTGCCCGGAAGCGAGGCGAGAGGAAGAGCCGTACCGGTCCTGCTCTCTTCACAGGTGATCGGCATGACGGGCAGCAAGTCCGCGCACCGAGCGCACCTGCCGGCCCGTTCGCGAAGGGATACCGCGTGTACCGCACCTTGCGGCTTCGCTGCACACGTCCGGCCGCTCTGGCTGCGTGCGGGCTCATCCTCGCCGCCGGCCTGACCGTCTCGTGCAGCGCTCCTCCGCCGGCCGGCAAGGGAGCGCGCACTTCGACCGGTGCCGCAGCGCGGACGGCGGCCTCGTCGCCGGCTTCGCGGACAGTATCCGGGTCCGGTGGTGAGTCGACAGCCCGTGTCGTCGCCATCTTCACCCCTCCCAGGCGCGGTCCGGGCGCCGTGCTCACATTCGATCCGAAGACCGCGCCGGTCGTGCCGAAGGGGACGGACGTGACCGCGTACATCGCGTCCTACTATCGGGCGCTGATCGGCCAGAAGTGGAGCAAGGCCTTCAGGATGGTCCCGAGGGTCCGCCGCACGGAGACCCTGGCGGACTTCAAGACGCTCCAGTACGGGTACGAGGTCGGATCGTTCAGCATCGCGGGACCGACCGGCGGCACCGCACTCAGCGTGCTGGTGGTGCACGTCACACCCGGGAACGGGGTGTGGAACACGACGTGGGAATTCGTCCGCACGCGCAGGGGGACCGTGGTGAAGGACCTGACGTACGCGAGACCGGGCGGTGGCGGATGTCACTAGCGGCCCCGGATCCGCGGCACCACGGCTGAGGCCAGGCGGGGGATAGTCCGCGGAGGAGCCGATCGTCCCGAGCTGCTCTAGCTCGGGATCCGCCCCAACCCGACCATCCCGATGACGATCAACACCAGCACGACGATGGAGTCGATCCCGACCCGCAGGTAGTTCTTCTCCGGACGCACGATCACGCTCGTCGCGTAGACCATCGTGACCAGGATCCCCAGTCCCGCGAGCCAGCTGTTCTGCGCACCCGCGGCCGCCAGCGTGGCCTTGCCGGCCATCAGGTCGGCGAGGAGGAACAGGCACACCTGGAAGGCATTGCCCCGCCGAAGATGTCGCCCATGACCAGTTGGTTGTCGCCCAACTTCGCGGCGGTGATGCCGGTGGCGATCTCGGGAAGCGCACTCGCGACCGCCAGCGCGGTGGCGCCGAAGATCACGCCCCCGATGCCGTAGTTGTTGGCGAGTTGCGCGCCGCTCTGCATGAGCGCGACCCCCGCGATCAGGGTGGCCACCGAGCCTCCGCCGAATATGGCGGCGATCGTCCCTGTCCCCAGCTTCGCGTACGGGTGGGTCACGACGGGGTGCGGGATCCGACGATGTGGGCGTCCCGGCTTGCTGCCGGGCATGACGACGGCCCACTTCGGCGCGTTGCGCACGCGGTTGATGACGAGCATCCCGAAGAGCCACACCACGACGATGGCGATCGATGCGGGGCTCACGCCGAACACGACGTCCGTGGCCGGCAGGAGCGCTCCGAGCATCGCCAGCGCGGTCACTCCGACTACGAGCGACGCCTCGAGAACCGGGATCAGCGACCCGACGAGGTAGCTCAGCGGCTTCTTCTCGGTCACGAAGTAGTCGCAGATGATGAGCACGGCCGTCTGCACCGCGATGCCGCCCAGCAGGTTGCCGGCGGCGATGTCGAGCCGATGGGCGAGCACCGCGCTCACGGTGATCGCGAGTTCCGGCAGGCTGCCGGAGATCGCGAGCAGGATCATCCCGCCGAACGCCTCGCCGAGGTGCCAGCGCTCATCGAGGGCATCGGTCGCGCGTGACAGGAAGACACCGGCGGCCCAGGTCGCCGCCGCGCCTGCCGCGAACACGGCCCACAGCAGCGGGGTCGACAGGGAGGTCATGCGCGTTCCTCCTCGGAAAGGGTCTCATTGAGCGAACCGGTGCGGTAGCCGTCGAGGTCCAGCGTCGCGTACGCGAAGCCGGCGGCCCTCAGCGCCTCCGAGATGGCGCCCCGCAGCACCCACGCGGCCTCCAGCTCACCGGGCTCGACCTCGAGTCGTGCGACGTCACCGTGAGAGCGCACCCGGAATTGGCGCAGACCAAGCGTGCGGACAGCGCTCTCGGCGGTTCCGACCCGTGCTAGCCCCGCGCGGTCGATCACCATGCCGTAGGGGAAGCGCGATGCGAGGCACGCCATCGATGGCTTGTCGGCCGTGGGAAGCCCGAGGTCGCGCGAGATGGCGCGGATGTCGTCCTTTGTGAGCCCGGCGTCCTGAAGCGGGCTGACCACGCCCAGCTCGACGGCGGCGCGATGCCCGGGACGGTGGTCGGAGACATCGTCGGCGTTGTTGCCGTCTGCGACGAAGGCCAGCCCGCGCGTCTTGGCGACGTCGACCAGCATCCCGAACAGCTCCTGCTTGCAGTAGTAGCAGCGGTCGGAGGGGTTCGAAGCGAAGGTGGGGTCGTTCAGTTCGTCCGTCTCCACTTCGATGAGGTCCAGGCCGAGTTGCGCGGCGGTCTCGCGTGCCGCCTCGACCTCGGAGAGAGGGTAGGTCTCCGAGGTGGCCAACACGCAGAGCGACCGGTCGCCGAGGGCATCACGGGCGGCGACTGCGAGCAGGGTGGAGTCGACGCCGCCGGAGTAGGCGACCAGGACGCTGTCCAGTCGCCCGAGGTGTGCGAGCAGCACCTCGTACTTCTCGGAGGCGGAGACGGTCACGGGTTCTCCCTGTGGGTTCGCGGGGCTAGTAGGAAGGGCGCTCGGTGTCGGGGCGCCAGGCGCACTCACTGCCCGCTCCCACCCACCGCGCGGCCACGTACAGCAGGTCGCTCGCGCGGTTCAGGAACGCCAGGACCTCGGGGTCGACGGGCTCCGAGGCCGACACGCGGACCGCCTCCCGCTCCGCCCGGCGCACGGCCGTGCGCGCGAGGTGCAGCCGGGCCGAGGCCTCGTCGCATCCGGGGAGCACGAAACCGGAGAAGCCGCCCGTGCGCGACGAGTAGTGGTCGATCGTCTGTTCGAGTGCTTCGACGTCGGCGGCGTCGACGTGCGGCGTGCCGCCGGTGGGCTTCGAGCCGAGTGCGCAGGCCCCGCAGTTGAACAGGCGGTGCTGCAGGAACTCCAGCGCGGAGTCGAGGCCGCTGTCCAGCACGTGGACACGAGCGTATCCGACGAGGCAGTTCGCCTCGTCGAGCGCGCCGTAGAACGCTATGCGCGCGTCGGACTTCGGGACCCGGTCCCCGCCGACCGTCGAGGTCGAACCGTCGTCGCCGGAGCGCGTGTAGATGTCTGGCACGGAGTTCCCCCGGTCGCGTCGTGGTCAGGTGTGGAACGCTTCCTCCACATGGTACCCGCACGCCGGCGTCAGCGTTCGCGGGGCGAAAGGCGTCAGACGCGCTCCCGGATCCGCATCGCCAGGTGCCCCAGGGCACCGGCGTCGCTCACCGGCTGGCCGGTCTCGTCCGTGACGTGGAAGACGTCGTTCGCAACGCCGGTGCGTGTGATCGCGCGCGCCCAGGTGAGGCGCAGGCCGGTGTCGGCGAAGGCGCGCGCGATGTCGTAGAGGAGCCCGGGCCGGTCGGCCGCCCGCACGCGGACGGCGGTGGCGTACGCGCCCGTCTCCTCGACGCGCACGAGCGTGCGTGCACGGGAGTGCGCAGGGTAGTGGCGCCGGCGCTCGGCGAGGCGGGTGGCCAGTCCCGCGGGATCCGCCAGCCCCGCCGCGAGATGACGTTCGAAAGCCGCCCATGTGGCGGTGTCGACGGTGGCGCGGGTGTCCGAGCGCACAACGAAGACGTCGAGCGCGACCCCTCCGTGCGCGTCCCAGGCGTCCGCCGCGTGGATGTCGAGCCCGGAGAGGCACAGCGCCCCGCACAGCGTCGCGAACAGTCCCGGGCGGTCGGGCGCCGCCACGCTGACGCGCCAGGCGCCCGCGGCAGGGCCCGGAGCCACGGCGACGCCGAACGCGTCGGGCTGTCCCGTGTCCGCGACGCTGGCGACCAGCCCTGCGTGGCGGGCGACCTCCGCCGCGTTCGACGCCGCCAGATAGCGAAGCGGCGCGCCCTCGACGAAGGCGGAGGCGCGCGAGGGCGCTCGCTCTCCGAGCAGATCGAGGGCCGCGGCCCGTACCTCCTCGGCACGCTCGACGATCCCCGCGCCCTCGAAGGAGTCGGACAACGCCGCTCGCAGACGGTCGGCCAGCTCTCCGACGAGCGCTGCGTGCCAGGCGCTCCACGCACCGGGACCCGTCGCAAGGGCGTCGGCCGCCGTGAGCACGAACAGCGCGTCCACGAGGTCACGGCGCGTCACCAGCGCTGCGGTCCGTACGATCACATCCTCGTCGTGGATGTCCCGACTCGCGGCCACCTCGGCCAGCAGGAGGTGCTCGCGAACCAGCAGCGCCGCGTCGTCCACCTGCGCGGCATCGAGGCCGAAGCGCGGACCCAGCGTACGCACGACCGCCTCGCCGCGCTCCGCATGCCCGGGTCCGCGCTGCGTCTTGCCGACGTCGTGCAGGAAGGCGGCGGTCAGCAGCGCCCGGCGGTCCCCCGCGCCCTCGAGCGCACGCGTGATCTCGGGTTGGTCGCCGCTGCTCGCGATGGCCGTCGCGCACCGCAGGCAGTGGGCGCCCACGGTGAACACGTGGGAGAGGGCGGGGCGGCGCACGCGCATCAGTTCGCCGAACGAGGGGGCGAGGTCGTCGAGCAGCCCCGCCCAGGCGGCCTCCTCGAGGGCGGGGAGCGAGTCGTCGCCCGCGGCCAGGAGCCCGAAGATCCCGGGACCGCCGATCGCCGTGGGCGACCCGTGACGCGGGTCGAAGGCGGTGGCCCGCCTAGCCAGACGGGCGCGCACCCGCAGCGTGAGGTGGTGGACGTCCGCGAGAGCGCCCTGCAGCGCCTCCGTGTCGGGGCCGGACTCGGCGGCCTCCTCGATCGTGAGCGTCGCCGTCGCGCGGGGAGCGGAGCGGTGCACGACCCAGCGTCCCGCGTCGAGCAGCTCACTCGCCTCGAGCAGCCGGCCGATGTCGCTCGCCTCGAGCAGGCCGAGCCCCGCGAGCGCGGACGGATCCGACTGCGGGGCGCCGGTGAGCACGGCGGCGACCCAGGTCAACTCGTCGAGGTCCCTGCGCCCGCCGGCGCCGTCCTTGAGATCGGGCTCGAGCAGGTAGGGGGAGCCGGGTCGATCCCGGACGGTGAGCGCCGGGACGAGTCTGCGGGCGCGCTTCCGGGCTCCGGTGGCGGCTTCGGACAGTACTCGCGAACCCAGCGCCGCATCGCCGCAGATCACGCGTCCGGTGAGCGTCGCGGTGAGCGTTTGGAGGTCGTCGCGAACGACGCGTTCGTGATCGCGCCGCGAGCGCACCTGGTGGCCGACCGACAGGCCGGCGTCCCACAGCGGGTAGAGGACTCCGACGAGCGCGGGTCGGAGTTCGCTCGCCGGGGCGTCGGTCACGACGAGCAGGTCGAGGTCCGAGTGCGGCAGCAGCCGGCGCGCACCCCAGCCGCCGAGCGCCAGGACAGCCCACGGGGAGCGCAGCTGCGACAGGGCCGTCTCCGCGAGTCCGGAGACGGCCCTGTCGGTCAGGTCGCTGAGTGCGCGGGCCGCATGGCTCCCCGGTGTCGCGGAGGCGATCAGCGCCGCCCGCTGCTCGAGGAAGCCCGCGACGTCGGCCACGGGGCTAGAGCGCCTCGCTGCCACGTTCGCCGGTACGGATCCGGACGGCGCTTTCGCAGTCGAACGTGAAGACCTTGCCGTCGCCGATCTTGTCGGTCCGCGCGGCGTCTACGATGGCCTGCTCGACTTTGGGCGCGAGATCGTCGTCGACGACGATCTCGATCTTCGTCTTCGGCACGAAGTCGACCGTGTACTCGTTGCCGCGGTAGACCTCGGTGTGGCCCTTCTGACGGCCGAAGCCCTTGACCTCGTACACCGTCATGCCGCTGATGCCGAGCGCGTGCAGGGCTTCCTTGACCTCGTCCAGCTTGTGCGGCTTGATGACCGCTTCGATCTTCTTCATGTGATGGCTCCTCGGTCGTCGACGCCTCGTCTAGAACTCGTACCCGGTCTCCGCGTGTTCCGCAACGTCGAGGCCTGTGGACTCCGACTCCGCGTCAACGCGCAGACCGATCGTAAGGTCGATGAGTTTCAGAATGATGAACGATGCGAGAAGAGAGAACGCGATCGTCGCTCCGACCCCGATCAACTGCTTGCCGAGCAGGGCGAAGCCGCCTCCGTAGAGCAGGCCGTTCGCTCCCGCGCTGTTGACCGCGAGGCTCGCGAACACGCCGGTGAGGATGGCGCCGGTGGTGCCGCCCACGCCGTGCACGCCCACGACGTCGAGGGCGTCGTCGAACCCGAAGCGCGACTTGATGCGGAGGCCGAAGTAGCACAGGCAGCCGGTGATGGCCCCGATCGCGAGCGCGGGCATCGGGCCCACGAATCCGGCGGCGGGCGTGATGCCCACGAGGCCCGCGACCGCGCCGGAGGCGGCGCCGAGCACGGTCGGCTTGCGGCCGGTCAGGAGCTCGGTGGCGGTCCAGGCGAGCATGCCCGCCGCCGCGGAGAGGTTCGTGGCGAGGAAGGCGGAGCCGGCGAGCTGGCCGGAACCGAGCGCCGAGCCGGCGTTGAAGCCGAACCACCCGAACCACAGGATCCCGGCGCCGAGTACCGACATCGGGACGTTGTGCGGGCGCAACTCCTCGCTGCCGTAGCCCTTGCGTTTGCCGAGCATGAGCGCCGCGGCGAGCGCTGCGGCCGCGGAGGCGATGTGGACGACGGTACCGCCGGCGAAGTCGAGTGCGCCGAGCTGCTGGAGCCAGCCGCCGCCCCAGACCCAGTGGGCGAGGGGGCTGTAGACCAGCAGCGCCCACAGCGCGGCGAACGCGACGAAGGCCTTGAACCTCATGCGCTCCGCGACGGCGCCCGAGATGAGCCCGACCGTGATGATCGCGAACATCCCCTGGTACATGGCGAACACGCTCGTGGGGATGGCGGAGTCGCCCGTGCCCGTCACGGCGCCGAGCACGCCGTCGAGCCCGAGGTGGGAGAGCCCCCCGATCAGGCCGAGGCTGCCGGCGTCGCTTCCGAAGGCCAGCGTGTACCCGATGACGGCCCAGATCACAGAGACGAGCCCCATCGCGAAGAGCGAGTGCATCGTGGACGACAGCACGTTCTTGCTGCGTACCATGCCCGCATAGAACAGGGCGAGCCCCGGGGTCATGAACAGCACCATAGCCGCGGAGACGAGCATCCAGGCGGTGGAACCGGTGTCGACTGCCGGCATCTGCAAGGCTCCTCTCGTGCAGGGTCACGAGAGCGACCCCTCGAGCCGCCCACGCAGACCCTACGGGCGAGATGTTTCGCCTGCGTTTCCTCGGCGTGAAGCGGGGAAGAACGCCCGAAACACGGGCGCAACCGACGACTCGCTGCGGCGCGGCCTTGCGGTCGTGCGCACCGCCCCTTACCATACGAACAGGTGTTCGACTTGCGCGCGGGCGTATGATGAAGATTCGGGCGAGAACGGCCTCCCGAGCACGCACATGGAACGCGACCGGAACAGGAACCCCCACCAGATGTCCCTTGAATTCATCTCGATCCGTGGCGCCCGCGAGCACAATCTGCGCGGCTTCGACCTCGACATCCCGCGCGACAAGCTCGTCGTGATCACCGGGCTCTCCGGCTCCGGCAAGAGTTCGCTCGCATTCGACACCATCTACGCGGAAGGACAGCGACGCTACGTCGAGTCGCTCTCGGCCTACGCGCGCCAGTTCCTGGGCCAGATGCAGAAGCCCGACGTCGACCACATCGAGGGGCTGTCGCCGGCTGTCTCGATCGACCAGAAGACGACCTCGCGCAACCCGCGCTCCACGGTCGGCACGGTCACCGAGATCTACGACTACCTGCGCCTGCTCTACGCGCGGGTGGGCATCCCACACTGCCCCGAGTGCGGCCGCGTCATCGAGCGGCAGACCCCGCAGCAGATCGTGGACCGCATCGCCGAACTGCCCGAGGGAACGAAGTTCCAGGTGCTCGCTCCGGTGGTCAAGGGCCGCAAGGGGGAGTACGGCAAGCTGCTCGAGGACCTCAAGAAGGAGGGCTTCACCCGTGTCCGGGTGGACCGCGAGGTCAAGGGACTCGACGAGGACATAACCCTCGACAAGAAGTACAAGCATGACATCGAGGTGGTCGTCGACCGCCTCGTCATGAAGGACGGGATCACGGCCCGACTCACCGATTCGGTGGAGATGGCGCTGCGGCTCGCCGGCGGCACCCTGCTGGTGGCGCCGGAAGGGGAGGACGAACTGTCCTTCTCCCAGGCGTACGCGTGCCCGGTGCACGGCCTGGGCATGGAGGAGCCTCAGCCGCGTGACTTCTCGTTCAACGGCCCGTACGGAGCGTGTCCCGAGTGCATGGGCCTCGGATCCAAGCTGAAGCCCGACCCCGACCTCATCGTCCCCGACGGCTCGCTGTCGCTCGGGGAGGGCGCGATCAAGCCGTTCTCCGGAGGCATGAACTACTACCCGCAGCTGATCGCGGCCGTCGCTGCGCACTTCGACGTGTCGACGGACACCTCATGGCACGACCTCCCGTTGAAGGTTAAGGATGCGCTGCTCTACGGACTGGGCGAGACGAAGATCCGCATCGACTACCACACGCGCGACGGTCGCGAGACGCACTGGTTCTCGAAGTGGGAGGGCGCCGTGAGCGCGGTGACCCGCCGCTATGAGGAGACCGAGTCGGAGGGAAGCAAGGAGAAGCTCGAGGAGTACATGGCGGTCATCCCGTGCGCCGCGTGCCACGGGACCCGGCTCAAGCCGCAGATCCTCGCCGTGACGTTCGGCGATCGGAACATCGCGCAGGTCACTGCACTATCGGCCAAGGACTCGCTCGAGTTCTTCGACGGGGTGCAGCTGACCGACCGCGAGGAGCAGATCGGCCGCCGCGTCATCAAGGAGATCGCCGAGCGACTGCGGTTTCTGGTCGACGTCGGGCTCGACTACCTCACGCTCGAGCGCGGCACGGCATCGCTCTCCGGCGGGGAGGCGCAGCGCATCCGGCTGGCCACGCAGATCGGCAGCGGCCTTATGGGCGTGCTCTACATCCTGGACGAGCCTTCGATCGGTCTGCACCAGCGCGACAACGCCCGGCTCATCGGCACGATGGAGCGCCTCCGCGACCTCGGCAACACCGTCATCGTCGTCGAGCACGACGAGGAGACGATCCGCGCCGCTGACTTCGTCGTCGACATGGGCCCCGGCGCAGGGGAGCACGGCGGCGACATCGTGTGCCAGGGCACCCCGGCGCAGATCCTCGACTGCCCCGAATCGCTGACGGGTGCCTACCTGTCGGGCGCGCGGTCGATCCCGGTACCGGATGCGCGCCGTCCCGCCGAGCGCGGGGTCGTCTCGATCCAGGGCGCGGCCGAGCACAACCTGAAGCACATCGACGTCGAGATCCCGATCGGGCAGCTCGTCGTCGTGACCGGCGTGTCGGGCTCGGGTAAGTCGTCGCTCGTGGCGGACACCCTGGCGCCCGCGCTCACGAATGCGGTGTCGCGCACCCGTCGCCGCACCGGCCGCTACGACCGCATCGAGGGTCTCAAGGAGTTCGACAAGGTCATCGTGATCGACCAGTCGCCGATCGGGCGCACGCCCCGCAGCAACCCGGCCACCTACGTGGGCCTGTGGGACGACGTGCGATCGCTGTTCTCGTCCACGCACGAGGCGAAGGTCCGTGGCTACTCGCCGGGGCGCTTCTCGTTCAACGTGGCGGGCGGACGCTGCGAGGCGTGCAAGGGTGACGGCCAGATCAAGATCGAGATGCACTTCCTTCCCGATGTCTACGTGCCGTGCGAGGTCTGCAAGGGCAAGCGGTACAACCGCGAGACCCTGCAGGTCACCTACAAGGGCAAGACGGTCTCGGACGTGCTCGCGATGTCGGTCGAGGAGGGCGTGCACTTCTTCGAGAACATCCCGCCGATCAAGCGCAAACTCCAGACCCTCTACGACGTGGGCCTTGGATACATAAAGCTCGGCCAGCCGGCCACGACGCTCTCGGGCGGCGAGGCGCAGCGCGTGAAGCTGTCGAGCGAGTTGCAGCGTCGCAGCACGGGCAAGACCTTCTACATCCTCGACGAGCCGACCACCGGTCTTCACTTCGACGACGTCCGGCAACTGCTCATCGTGCTGCAGCGACTCGTCGACGCGGGCAACACGGTACTGGTGATCGAGCACAACCTGGATGTCATCAAGAGCGCGGACACGATCATCGACCTCGGCCCCGAGGGCGGCGACCGCGGCGGCGAGATCGTGGCGGTCGGCACTCCGGAGGAGGTCGCGGCGCACCCGACGTCGCACACGGGACGGTTCCTGAAGCCCGTTCTCGAGGGCAGGGGAGCGAGCGTGGCCCCCGAGACGGGCGGGGCAGCGCCGAAGAAGAGGGCCGCCTCCAGGAAGTGACGACGAGTTGGGGCGCGCCACGAACTCCGGCGCGCCCTTTGCTCCCGGTGCCGGCATCGTGGCTGCGGGACGCAGCTGACGAGGACCGTCTTCGTTTCCGGGACGGTGTTCACGCGGCCCCGGTCGCTGTCGCGGGGTGACCGTGCTGATCGCCCGCAACGCCCCGACCGCCCGAGCGTGTGAGGCCCGGCGCATCTTGGTCGCTGCGACCGCTAGAATCGAGTCACGATGACTCCCCGCTACGGCAGCGACCACATACGCGAGCAACTCACGGCCGTCCCCGACGCGCCCGGTGTCTACCTGTGGAAGGACGCCACGGGCACGGTGCTCTACGTCGGCAAGGCCAAGGCGCTCCGCAAGCGCATGAAGCAGTACGCGCAGGGGCACGACGACCGCGCCATGGTGCCGGAGATGATGTCGCGGGTGGCCTCGTTCGACTACGTCGTGACCACCAACGAGGTCGAGTCGCTCATCCTCGAGAACAACCTCATCAAGGAGCACCATCCGCGCTACAACGTCGACTACCGCGACGACAAGACCTACCCCTACATCGCGCTGACCACCGGCGACCCCTTCCCGGGGATCAAGTACACGCGCGAGAAGCACCGTCCGGGCACGACCTACTTCGGGCCCTACACGGATGCCAGGGCCGCGCGCGCCACGGTCGACGTCGTGCGGCGCATCTACCCGATCTGCCGGACCGACTGCGTGGAGTGGAAGCGCGTGACCGCCCGCGGCGGGGCGCCGACCGGCAAGCCGTGTTTCGACTTCCACATCGGCAAGGGCCCCGGCCCCTGCATGGGCGCGGTCTCGCGCGAGGAGTACGCCGCGACGGTCGCGCTGGTCGAGGCGTTCCTCGACGGCCGGCAGAGCACGGTGGAGCGCGACCTGGAGCGCCGCATGCGTGACGCGGCCGCGGAGCTCGACTACGAGAGCGCCGGGCGTTACCGCAACCGTCTCGACGCCGTCCGCTCGATCCTCGAGAAGCAGACGATCGTGAGCGCGAGCGGACTCGACGCCGACGTGATCGGCGTGTTCCGCGAGGAGACGATCGCGGCCACGCACGTGCTGCACGTCCGTGAGGGTCGCGTGCAGGGCTCCAGCGAGTTCATCCTGGACCAGGGACTCGACGTCTCCGACGTCGAGTTGATCGAGGCGTTCCTGCTGCGCTACTACGATGACGCGTCGCACGTGCCGCGGCAGGTGCTCGTCTCCTGTCTGCCGGCCGAGCCTGAGCCGCTCGAGACGTGGCTGGCGCAGCGCCGCGGCCGCAAGGTGACGATCGAGCGCCCCGAGCGAGGAGAGCGCAAGCGCCTGCTGGAGATGGCGTCCACCAACGCGCGCCACGCGCTGGCGCGCTACAAGTTCCGCACCCGCTACGACGAGGACCGCGTGAATCAGGCCCTTCTCGAGCTCGAGAGCGCGCTGGGGCTGTCCGCGCCCCCGATGCGCATCGAGTGCTACGACATCTCGACGTTGCACGGGCGCTTCTCTGTCGGCTCGATGATCGTGTTCGAAGCGGGGAGGGCGGATCCCTCCGGCTACCGGCGCTTCAGGATCCGTGCCGAGACCCCGGAGTCCAACGACGTCGCGATGATGCGCGAGGTGTTGCAGCGGCGGTTCGTCCGCGAGGCGAAGGAAGGCGCGCGCTTCGCCCGCCGGCCCGACCTGCTCGTGGTCGACGGGGGACGACCGCAACTGTCCGCGGCGCTGGCCGCGCTCGCCGACATCGGAGTGACCGGCATCCCGGTCGTCGCGCTCGCCAAACGCGAGGAGGAGCTGTTCGTGCCGGGGTGGGACGCGCCGGTCGTTCTCCCGGGGGGATCACCGTCGCTCTACCTGGTGAAGCGCGTCCGTGACGAGGCCCACCGCTTCGCGATCGCCTATCACCGGGAGCTGAGGGGCAAGGCGATGACCGCTTCGATCCTCGACGAGATCCCGGGCGTCGGGCCGACGCGCAAGCAGGCGCTCGTGAAGGCGTTCGGCTCGGTCAGACGTCTGCGCACCGCTACCGCCGAGCAGATCGCCGCGGTGAAGGGCGTCCCGCTCACATTGGCGGGCGACATCGCCGACTTCCTGGCGACGTTCGACACGGGCGAGTCCGGGGAATCCACCCCATAGGCAGCAACGCCCCCGGGCGTTGCTATACTCGACGGTGTTGCGCGTTCGCGGCGCTGACGTTCTGACAAGACGGGGGTGGTCGAGATGGTCCGGTTCCTCATCCGCACGGCGATCACGGCGGTCGGCGTCTTGCTGGTCGCCTATCTGGGCCTCATCTCGATCCAGGGTGTCGGCCCGGGCAGCCCTTTCTCATGGGGCGCCTTCGGTGTCGCCTGCGCGTTCGCCGTGGTGCTCGGTCTGGTCAACGGCGTCATCAAGCCGGTCGTGTCGTTGCTGACGCTTCCGGTCACGATCCTGTCGCTGGGCCTGTTCTCACTCGTCGTCAACCTCGCGATGTTCTATCTCGCGGCCGCGTTCACTCCCATCAGCGCCGACGCCGGCTTCCTGTCGACCGCTCTCGCCGCGATCGTCGTGGCGATCTTCAGCGGCATGGCGGGCGCGCTCACCAAGCGCGACGAGTAGGTGCCCCGGATGAGCGACGACATCGAGTCCTGCGAGGCGGACGCTCCCGCGGCGCCCGCCGAGCTGGTGGTCATCACCGGCCTGTCCGGCGCGGGCCGCTCCGAGGCGATCCACACCTTTGAGGACCTGGGCTACTTCTGCATCGACAACCTCCCGCCTGCGCTTCTCTCGCGTCTCGTGGAGCTCACCGTGCTGCCCGGGAGCCGCATCCATCGCGTCGCGGTCGTGTGCGACATGCGCTCGATGGAGTTCTTCGGAACGCTGCTGGAGGAGCTCGACAAGCTCGAGAAGAGCGGCCAGCCCTACCGGATCCTCTACCTCGAGGCAGCGGAGAAGGTGCTGGTCAACCGCTTCAAGGCGACCCGCCGCCGTCACCCCCTGTGTGAGAGCGGCTCGGTGGTCGAGGGGATCAACGCCGAGCAGAAGGGTCTGGAGCACGTCCGCGACCGCGCGGACCTCATCATCGACACCAGCGACCTGTTGCCGGCCCAGTTGCGCGAGGCGATCAGACGCCGCTTCCTGTCCGACAGCCTCAAGGACTCGCTGTCGGTGACGGTCGGCTCATTCGGCTTCAAGTACGGCCTGCCCATCGATGCGGACATCGTCATGGACGTCCGCTTCCTGCCCAACCCGTTCTACGTGGCCCGGCTTCGTCACAAGACCGGGCTCGACAGCGCCGTGCGCAAGTTCGTGCTCGAGCGCGACGAGACGCAGCGGTTCATGAACGGTTGGCTGCCCCTGCTGCACGATCTGCTCCCGAGCTACCTGATCGAGGGGAAGCACCACCTCTCGATCGCGCTCGGCTGCACGGGCGGCATGCACCGCAGCGTGGTTCTGGCCGAGCAGACCGCCGAGGATCTGCGTGCGCTGGGCTACGACATCACCGTGCGCCACCGCGACCTCCGCAAAGACCAGGATCGCGGATGAGCGACATCGCCCTTCGCGGCGTCGCCGTCGGCGGCGGCACCGGCCTCCCCAAGGTCCTCCACTGCCTGTTGGACATGGGCTGGGACACGACCGCGGTGGTCACCATGGCCGATGACGGCGGCTCGAGCGGCCACCTGCGCCGCGAGATCGGCATGCTGCCCCCGGGCGACGCCCGCAACTGCCTCGCGGCGATGGCCGCCAACCCCCAAGGAGCGACGGCGCGGCTCTTCTCGTACCGCTTCCCCCTGGGCGAGGGCCTCGCCGGTCATGCGCTCGGCAACCTCGTGATCGCCGCTCTCGCCGACATCGAGGGGTCGTTCCCGGCCGCTCTCGACGCGGCGGGCCGCCTGCTGGGCGCCCGTGGACGCGTCGTCCCTTCCACGCTGGACGACGTGGTACTCACCGCGGAGGACGTCGACGGCAAGCGTGTCGTCGGTCAGTCGAAGGTGGCGCAGAGCCCGTCCCCGATCGCCTGGGTGCGCTATGCGTCCAGCCGACCTGCGCGCGCGTACGCACCTGCCGCCGAAGCCATCAGGAACGCCGACCTCGTGGTGATCGGCCCCGGTTCGCTGTTCACCTCCATCCTGCCGAACTTCCTGGTGGAGGGCATCGCCGATGCGCTGTGCTCCACGCGCGGACGCGTGGTGTACGTGTGCAACGTCGCCAACCAGCGTGGCGAGACGAACGGGATGGACGCGGCCGACCACGTGGACGCGCTCGTCCGCCACGGCCTCGGAGGCGCGATCGACGTCGCGCTGCTGCACGACGACACGGGGCATCCGCTGCCGCCCGAGCTCGACCCGGTGGCCGCCGGACCTGACGTGCAGGCCCGAATAGCTGCGCATGGCATCATCTGCGTGGTCCGTGATCTGACCGATCCGGACGACCCCCGCCATCACTGCACCGACAAGCTCCTGCTCGCGCTCGAGGAGGTCGCTTCGTGAGCTTCACTGCCGAGGTCAAGGAGGAGCTCTCGCGGGTCATGCCCACGCGCACCTGCTGTCCGCGGGCCGAGCTGTCCGCGCTGATCAGGGTGGAGGGCACGCTGCACATCACGGGCGGCGAGCGCTTCCGCGTCGAGATCGCGACCGAGACCGCACCGGTGGCGCGCAAGGCGATCAAGCTCATGCACTCGCTCTACCAGCTCAAGACCGAGCTGACCGTGCGCAGGAGCGTGCTGCACAAGACGAACAACTACCTGATCACCGTCCCGGGTCAGCCGGCGTTGCCGCCCGCGCTCGTGGACCTGGGGATCCTCAACGAGTCCATGGGCATCACGGCGGGCGTGCCGGCCGCACTCGTCCGCCGGGACTGCTGCGCGGTGTCGTACCTTCGCGGCGCGTTTCTTGGCGGCGGCTTCGTGGCCGACCCGCACGGCGACTTCCACTTCGAGCTCACCGCCGAGACCGAGCAGCACGCGCGCGATCTCGTGTCGCTGATGGCGCGGTTCGGCATCGAGGCGCGCGTCACCAAGCGCCGCGGGCTGTTCGCCGTCTACCTCAAGGGCGCGGAGCCGATCGTGACGTTCCTTGCACTCGTCGGGGCGCACCGCGCGCTGCTGCGCACGGAGGACGTCCGCATCCTCAAGTCGATGCGCAACGACGTCAATCGGCTCGTGAACGCGGAGACGGCCAACGTGCAGAAGTCCGCCGACGCGGCGATCGCCCAGGTCGAGGACATTCGCTACCTTGCCGACGTCCACGGCCTCGACTGGCTGCCGCCCGCGCTCCACGAACTCGCGCAGCTGCGGCTCGACCATCCGGACGTGTCGATCCGGGAGCTGGGCGAGTACGCGCAGCCGCAGCTGTCGAAGTCGGCGGTCTACCACCGTATCCGGCGGCTCGAGGCGATGGCCGCGGACCTGCGCACGCGCGCGGCGTTCGAGGGCGGTCCGCTTGACGCGCGGCGCGACGGCGGGGAACGATAGCTACGGGGGAACTCATCGGCAGCGCCGTGAGGCGGTGTCGGATGCGGGAATGAAGGCAAGCACGGCAGAGGCGCTCACGAGGGCGCGAAGCGACCGGAAGGGGTCACGGATGACCATCAAGATAGGAATCAACGGGTTCGGGCGTATCGGCCGCCTGGTGTTCCGCGCAGCCATGAACGATCCGGCGGTCGAGGTCGTGGCGGTAAACGACCTGACCGACGCCACCACCCTGGCGCACCTCGTGAAGTACGACTCCGTGCACGGCCGCTTCAACGGTACCGTCGTGGCGGGGGAGAACTCCCTGATCGTGAACGGGCATGAGGTCAAGGTCCTGGCCGAGCGCGATCCGGGTGCGCTGCCGTGGGCCGCTCTGGGCGTGGACGTGGTCGTCGAGTCGACGGGCTTCTTCACCGACGGCGCCAAGGCCAAGGCGCACCTCGACGCGGGAGCGAGCAAGGTCATCATCTCCGCGCCGGCCACCAACGAGGACATCACCATCGTCATGGGTGTCAACGACAACGAGTACGACCCGGCCAAGCACAACATCATCTCCAACGCGTCGTGCACCACGAACTGCCTCGCGCCGTTCGCCAAGGTCCTGCGCGACTCGTTCGGCCTCAAGCGCGGCTTCATGAACACGATCCACAGTTACACCAACGACCAGCGCATCCTGGACTTCCCTCACAAGGACCTCCGCCGCGCGCGTGCGGCCGCCGTCTCGATCATCCCGACCTCGACGGGCGCCGCGAAGGCGATCGGCCTCGTGCTGCCGGACCTCAAGGGCAAGCTCGACGGCATGTCGATGCGCATCCCGACCCCGGACGGCTCGGTCGTCGACCTGGTCGCCGAGCTCGGCCGCGACGTCACCAAGGAAGAGATCAACGCCGCGATGAAGGCGGCCGCGGACGGCCCGATGAAGGGCATCCTCGAGTACTGCACCGACCCGATCGTGTCGATCGACGTCGTCGGCAACCCGGCCAGCTCGGTGTTCGACTCGCTCCAGACGATGGTCATGGGCGGGACCGGCAACTTCGTGAAGTGCGTCTCGTGGTACGACAACGAGATGGGCTACAGCAGCCGCGTGATCGACATGGTCAAGCTGGTCGGCTAGGGGGCGGCGGTGTTCGACAAGAAGACCGTCAAGGACGTCGACGTCCGCGGGAGGCGCGTGCTCGTGCGCGTCGACTTCAACGTGCCGCTGTCCGAGGGCACTGTCACGGACGACACCCGCGTCCGGGCGGCGCTGCCGACCCTGCGCTACTTGGTCGACCACGGCGCCCGCGTGATCGTGATGAGCCACCTCGGCCGCCCGAAGGGCGCGCCCGACCCGCAGTTCTCGTTGCGGCCCGTCCGCCGCGTTCTGCAGCGTCTTCTCGGTCGCAACGTGGTGTTTGTCGACGACATCGTCGGGCCCGAGGCGCACGACGCCGTGGACCGCATGGTCGACGGCGAGATCATCATGCTCGAGAACGTCCGCTTCGAGCCCGGTGAGAAGACCAACGACCCTGAGTTCGCGAAGGCGCTGGGCTCGCTCGCCGACATCTACGTCAACGACGCGTTCGGGGCAGCGCACCGCGCGCACGCCTCGACGGAGGGCGTGGCGCACGTGCTGCCCGCCTACGCGGGGCTGCTGCTCGCCCGTGAGGTCGAGACGCTCACCGGGATGCTGACGAAGCCGGAGCGCCCGTTCGTGGCGATCCTCGGCGGCTCGAAGGTGTCCGACAAGTTCGGAGTCATCGATCGGCTGCTCGAGTGCGTCGACACCCTCATCATCGGCGGCGGCATGTGTTTCACGCTGCTCGTCGCCAAGGGCGTCTCCGTGGGCGACTCGCTCGTGGAGCAGGAGTGGGTGGAGCCGGCGAAGGCGATGCTCACCAAGGCGCTCGACGAGGGCGTCGAGCTGATGCTCCCGGTCGACTTCGTGATCGCCGACGCCATCGAGGCCGACGCGGAGACTCGCATCGTGGCCCGTGAGGAGATCCCCGCGGGGCAGATGGGGCTCGATATCGGTCCCACCACCGTGGAGCTGTTCAAAGGCGCGATCTCCTCGGCCCGCACGATCTTCTGGAACGGCCCGATGGGCGTGTTCGAGATGGCGCCCTTCGAGAACGGCACCAAGCAGATCGCGATCGCGGTCAGCCGCAACAACCGCGCGGCCTCGATCGTGGGAGGCGGCGACTCGGTCGCCGCTCTCAAGAAGTTCGACGTCGAGGACCGCATCACGTTCGTGTCCACCGGCGGCGGCGCGTCGATGAAGCTGCTCGAAGGGTCGGAGTTGCCCGGCCTCGCCGCACTGCTGGACGCCTGACCCCTTCGAACACGTCCCAAGGAGCACCCATGCGCAGCGAACGCACCCCGATGGTCGCGGGCAACTGGAAGATGTACACGACGTCGGGCGAAGGCGCGATCCTGATCGACAAGATCCAGGACCTCGTCTCCGACGTGGCCGACCGCGTCGATGTCGTGGTGTGCCCGCCGTTCACCGGCCTGAAGGCCGCCTCGACGATCATCGAGCTCGACCACCTGCCGATCGGCCTCGGCGCGCAGGATGTCTTCTGGGAGGACGAAGGCGCGTTCACCGGCGCCATCTCATCCCGGATGCTCGTCGAGCTGCGCTGCGGCTACTGCATCGTCGGCCACTCGGAGCGCCGTGAATACTTCGGCGAGACCGACGAGACGGTGAATCGCAAGGTGCACGCGCTGCACGCCGCCGGGATCACCCCGATCGTATGCTGCGGCGAGTCGCTGGCCACCTACGAAGCGGGCGACACGTTCACGTTCGTGCGCAGCCAGATCCGCAACGGGCTCGCCCGGCTCACCGAAGAGCAGGCGGCCGGGCTCATCGTCGCCTACGAGCCCATATGGGCCATCGGGACGGGCCACACGCCCACGCCCGAGCAGGCCAACGACGTCTCGCGCATGATCCGCGCGACCATCGGCGCCATGTACGGTCCGCCGGCGGCCGTCGCCGCCCGCGTGCTCTACGGCGGATCGGTGAAGCCCGAGAACGCGGCGATCTTCTTCTCGGAGCCCGACATCGACGGTGCGCTCGTCGGCGGAGCGGCCCTGAAGGCCGATGCCTTCTCCGACATCGTGCACGCCGCCTCGTGACCGAAGGCGCGTTCGTGCCAGCCCGCCGGGAGGCGCTCGAGAAGCTGCGGCTTCCGGCCGCGCTGATCATCCTCGACGGCTACGGGTTGTCGAACCGCAAGGACGGCAACGCCGTTGTCTTGGCCGACACCCCTGTGCTCGACGCGCTGTTCGCGACCAGGCCCTGGGCGCCCATCGAGTGTGCCGGGCTCGCCGTGGGGCTGCCCGTGGGGCAGATGGGCAACTCCGAGGTCGGTCACCTCAACATCGGCGCGGGGCGCGTCGTCTACCAGGAGCTCACGCGGATCAACCTCGCGATCGAGGACGGCTCCTTCGGGGAGAACCCCGTGCTGCGCGAGGCTATCGACGCCGCGGTAGCGGATGGCAAGGCCGTCCATCTGATGGGACTGCTCTCCGACGGTGGCGTGCACAGCCACATCACGCACCTCTACGCGCTGCTCGACCTCGCCGCCTCGCGCGGAGCGGAGCGCGTCTTCGTGCACTGCTTCCTGGATGGCCGGGACGTCGCTCCCGAGTCGGGCGCCGGCTTCATCAAGCAGCTGGAGAAGAAGCTGGCCGCGCAGGCCGTGGGTGCCATCGCCACCGTCACCGGACGTTATTGGGCGATGGACCGCGACCGCCGGTTCGACCGGGTGGAGCGCGCGTGGCGCGCACTGGTCCTCGGCCAGGGGAAGGCCGCCGAGAGCGCCGCTGCGGCCGTCGCCCGCTCGTATCACGACGGCGTCACAGACGAGTTCGTGGCTCCGGCCGTCATCGACGGCGTCGACGGGCGCATGCGCGACGGCGACGCCGTGGTCTTCTTCAACTTCCGCCCCGACCGCGCGCGCGAGATCACCCGTGCGCTCGTGGACCCCGACTTCGACGAGTTCGAGCGTCCCGAGAAGCCGGATCTTCGCTTCGTGTGCCTCACCGGGTACGACCCCACGATCCCTGCGCCGGTCGCGTTCGCAAAGGACCTGCCGTGCTGCACGCTGGCGGACGTTCTTTCCGAGGCCGGGCTGCACCAGCTGCACACGGCCGAGACCGAGAAGTACGCGCACGTCACCTTCTTCCTCAACGGCGGCAGCGAGCCGCCCAAACCGGGGGAGGAGCGCGTGCTCGTCCCGAGTCCGAAGGTCGCGACCTACGACCTGCAACCGGAGATGAGCGAGCCCGGGGTGACGGACCTGCTGGTGACTGCGATCGCCGAGAGCCGCGCTGATGTGTACATCGTCAACTACGCCAACTGCGACATGGTCGGCCACACGGGGATCCTCGAGGCCGCGATGCGCGCGGTCGAAGCCGTCGACCATGGCGTCGGGCGCGTGCTCGCTGCGATCGCGGAGCGGGGAGGGGTCGCGCTGCTGACCGCCGACCACGGCAACGCGGAGCGCATGGTCGCCGACGACGGTACGCCGTTCACCGCGCACACGACCGACGAGGTCCCGCTCATCGCGATCGCGGACGGGGTCGAGGGCGTGCGCGCGGGCGGCAAGCTCGCCGACGTGGCGCCGACGCTGCTCGACCTCATCGGCCTCGCAGCGCCCGACTCCTGGACCGGCGTCAGCCTCGTCGAACGCTAGCGGCGGGTCGTGTGCGGGTTGAGCCCGCGCAGGCATGCGGCTATACTCTCTCAGTCGCGCGCCGGACGGCGTGGATAGGTTTCAATACAAGGGAGTACGCGTGAACGCGCTCATCTACGTCGTCGTCGCGGTGCACGTCCTGTTGACGATCGGTCTTGTGGTCTTCGTCCTGCTGCACTCCGGCAAGGGGACGGGGCTGTCCTCCATGCTCGGCGGTATGTCGTCCGCGGGCGGCGGCACCAGCATCATCGAGAAGAACCTCGACCGCATCACGGTCGGCGTTGCCATCGGTTGGGCGCTCACCTCGCTGCTTCTGATGATGTTCTATCGCCCCGTATAAGGGTGGTATGCATACCCCGTGGCGTATATTCGCCGCAGTGGTCGAGGGGCGCCGCATTATGCGTTGCAGCCCCCCTGTCTCGCAGCTTCATCCATCGCGCGCCCTAGAAAAGGGGGCGCTTGGACTTGCGCGTGTACTCGCCGTAGGTAGAGACTCATGCGAGTAACGTGTTTGTTGCAGGGTCGAAGGGTCGGCACCGCCTCTATGGTGGTCGCACGGTCCGGTCGTCGCCGGGGAAGGATGGAATCGCGGACTTCGGCGCCAGGGGCACGACACAGTATCGCCAAACGCAGGGAAGGGGCTCTGGAGATATGAGAAGTCGTTACAGCAAGGTAGCTGTGATCTTGGCCGTGTGCGTGCTCGCACTCGGCATGATCGCCGGTTGCGCACCCAAGACCACCACCAGCACCGGGACCGGGACGTCGACCACGCCGAAGGCCGGCGGGACGATGTCCTTCTACATCGGTGAGCCCGCGTACATCGATCCGTACAACGCCCAAGAGTCCGAGGGCACCGAGGTCGAGCAGGCTCTGTTCGACAGCCTGACCCGCACCGACCCGCTGGACGCGTCCAAGCTCCTCCCGGCCGCCGCCGATAGCTGGACGGCCAATGCGGACGCCACGGTGTTCACGTTCAAGCTGAACCCGAACGGCAAGTTCGCGGACGGCACTCCGGTCAAGGCCTCTGACTTCGTCTACGCCTGGACCCGCATCTGCGACCCGAACACGGTCAACACCCTGACCCAGAAGGCCGACCCGTCGATCATCAGCTACCACCTGGCCTTCGTTAAGGGCTTCGACGATCTGGCCGCCGGCAAGACCAAGGACCTCCCCGGCCTCAAGGCCGTCGACGACCTGACCTTCGAGGTCACGCTGTCGAAGCCGTTCGCCGACTTCCCGATCGTCGTCGCGCATCCCGCGCTGGCGCCGGTCTCGAAGGCGCTCGTCGAGGGCGGCGTTGACGTCAACGGCACGAAGGTCGCTTTCGGCGACATGCCGATCGGCAACGGCCCCTTCATGATGTCGGAGCCTTGGAGCCACAACCAGTTCATCAAGATCAAGGCCAACCCGAACTACTACGGCACCAAGCCGCTCCTGGCGGGCGTGGACTTCAAGATCTACAAGGACACCGAGGCGGCCTACACCGACTTCCTCGCCGGCAACCTGGACTTCGCGCCGATCGGCGCCGGCCAGATCAAGGCCGCGCAGGCGAAGTACGGAACGTCCGACAACGGCTACACCATCAACCCGGGCAAGCAGGTCGTTCTCGGTGCTGAGAACGCCACCTACTACCTGATCTACAACATGACGGACGCCACCTTCAAGAACCCCGCCATCCGCAAGGCCGTCTCTCTGGCGATCAACCGCCAGGCGATCTGCGACACGGTGTTCGAGGGCACGCGTGAGCCCGCCGACAACATCATCCCGCCGGGCATCGCGGGCTACGAGAAGGGTGCTTGGGCTGACGCCAAGTACGACCTCGCTGGCGCCCAGAAGGTTCTCACCGACGCCGGCTTCCCGGGCGGCAAGGGCATTCCGCCCATCAAGCTGTCGTTCAACAGCGGCGCGGGCCACGAGAAGATCATGGAGCTCGTCCAGTCCGACCTGCTCAAGATCGGCATCACGGCCACGTTCGACTCCGCCGAGTTCCCCGTCTACCTGAAGCAGCTCGACGCGGGCAAGTTCCAGATCGGCCGTCTCGGCTGGATCGCGGACTACCCGATCGCCGACAACTTCCTGTATCCGCTGTTCCAGTCCAAGGCGGGCGACAACAAGTCGAAGTACGCCAACCCGGCTGTGGACAAGGCCCTGGAAGAC
>DATCIA010000031.1:0-4314 GCA_036508075.1 Coriobacteriia bacterium | reverse complement strand
TTGCGGGTGAGCAGGTAGACCTCGGCGGCGACCACGGCCGCGACGACCCCCGCGATGATCGCGTCGGTCATGCGCCCGTTCAGGAACGGCTTCAGCAGGTCTTCGGAGTTGAACGACGACAGCGACCACCGGTAGGCGTGCACGACGAAGTACAGGCCCTCGTAGACTGCGTAGTAGGCCACGGTGCCCGCGAGCGCGGCGACCAGCGCACGCCACGACAGCACTCCAACCGGCACCAGCGCGAGCAGGCATGCGGCGGCGAGCAGGAGCGACGCGGGCAGGCGCGACGAGCGCTCGCTCGCGAGCCGCGCGGCCGTCGCGTCCTCGAACGCGATCCGGTAGCCCTCGGTCGTCAGACGCTTCGTGTTCGGCTTCGTGGCGGGATCCGTGACGGCGGCCGTGTACGCCCCGTACGCGGCGTCCAGCTGCACGGCGAACCGCGTCACGTCGGCGCCCGCCTGGGTGACGTCCATCGGGGAACCGGTCGCGTTGCGCGGAGCGGGCAGGTCGGCCAGAAGCGCGACCGTGGGAGCGACCTGGTCCTGCGTCCCATCCGCGGTGCCGAGGCGCACGTTCGCTCCGGCGAAGACCGCGGGCACCTTCGTGACGACGTCCTCGGGCCCGCCGTGACCCCCGGTGTCGATATGGCCGTGATCGGCCGCTACCACGAAGGTCGTCGACGGTCCCTGCAGCGCCGACACCAGACGACCGAGGTCCGCGTCCACCTTGAGCGCCATCGCGCGGTACTCCGGGGAGGCGCCCCCGAAGGCGTGACCGGCCTCGTCGACGTCCGGGAAGTGCACCACGAGCAGGGTCGGGCTCGCCTCCTTGGACAACCGGATCGCGTTGTCCACGATCCCGCCGGTCATGTAGGTACCGGCCTCCCAGTCGCGCAGGAAGACGTGTCCGGTCCGCTTCACGCCGTACAGCATCTCGAAGTCGGTCGGCGCGGACACGGC
This sequence comes from Coriobacteriia bacterium, assembly GCA_036508075.1. GTDB lineage: Bacteria > Actinomycetota > Coriobacteriia > Anaerosomatales > PALSA-660 > PALSA-660. The sequence goes on along the minus strand of DATCIA010000031.1, from coordinate 3,355 downwards.
GACGGTGCGCCCGTCGGCGAGCGCGGTGTCGATGAGCGTCTCGACCGGCACCCGCTCTGTGAACCAGTTCGTGGTCACCCCGCTGATGCGCTGCGGCGTCCCCGACATCAGCGTCGTCCAGTTCGGGAACGACAGCGAAGGTTGCGACGTCCGCACAGTCGCGTCGAGCCCGTGTGCGCGCAGGGTGTTGAGCATGGGCATCGTGCGCGAGACGTCCTCGCGCAGGCCGTCGACGATCACGTAGACGAGCAGCGGCCGGGCAGCACCCGGCTTCCCCATGGGTACCGGCGGTGTGCTCGCGGGAAGCGCGGCCTTCGTGTAGGGGCCACGGTAGTCCACCACCTGGTTCCAAGAGTAGTTCGCCAACGTGTAAGCCCCGTAGGCGGCAGCCAGGCAGACGACGAGTCCCGCCACGGCTGCGATCCAACTCCGCGCCTTCATCGAAGCGCCTCCTCCAGGTCGTCGAGCGTTGTCAGGCACACCACGCCGTCGGCCTGAAGGCCGGCGCCGTGCCGGTCGATCAGCACGGGCACCATCCCCGCGGCCCGCGCGCCCACCACATCCGCATAGTAGTGGTCCCCGACGTGCGCGCATCGCTCCGCTGCGACACCGAGGCGTTCGCAGGCGAGTTCGAAGATCCGCGGGTCCGGCTTGTGCAGACCCACCGCGGCGGAGGACACGACCGTGTCGATGAGCGAGCCGAGACCCAGCCCCTCGAGGATCCCCTCGAGGCGGGCGTCCCAGTTGGAGATGATCCCGACTCTGACCCCTGCCGAGCGCAGGCGCTCGAACGCCGGCGCAACGTCATCGTAGGCGTGCCAGCGGCCGACCTCGCCGAACGAATCGTAGACCGCGCGCGCCAGCGGGGCCGCGTCCGTCTCGGGTATCCCCAGGCGGTGGCACAGCAGAAGGTACATGCCGTTCCAGACGTCGGCGACGCGTTCATCGCTGGTCCAGAAGGTGTCGTCGGTGCGGTAGCGGTCCTCGTAGTACTCGTCGACCAGCGTCAGAACGCCCTCGATCTCGTCGAGAGAGTGCAAGCGGCCGGAGGCCCTGAGGATCTCCTCGCACACATGCCCCACCGAGGGGTACGCGTACAGAAGCGTGTTGCCGACGTCGAAGAAGACGGCGTCGAAGCGTCCGGCCACCGCGCTAGTCGACGTAGGTCGCGACGTCGGCGCGCCGGACACCGGGCTCGGGCACCTCAGCCGGATGGCCGAGCAGTACGAGAGAGATGATCTCCCGGTCGTCAGGCAGGCCGAGCAGGTCGGAAAGCTTGTCGCGGACCCAGAACGAGAAGGTGATGTTGCAGCAGCCCAGGCCTTCGGCGAAGGCGGCCAGCATGAGGTTCTCGATGGCGCACCCGGTGCCGAGCGTGTCGTTGATCCGGGCGGGCTCGTCCTCCGGGACCGGAATGGAGACGACGATCACGACGGGGGCGCTGCCGAGGCTCGCGAAGAAGCGCTCCGCCGCCTCGTAGTCCGTCGGAGGCAGCATGTCGAGGTACTCCTGCAGGTGCACCGTCGAAAGGGCGGTGACTCCGCACACGGCGTCACGGGTCGCCCCGGTCGTCACGTGGAAGTGCCAGGGCTGGGTGTTGCGCGAGGAGGGCGCGGCGCCCGCGGCCGCGACGATCCGCTCGATGACGGGAAGTTCGACGGCAGTGCCGTCGAACTTCCGGACCGAACGACGGTTCATGATCGCTTCGTAGACTTCCATGCGTTTCCCCTCGGCCGTGGTGCCGACGCATCGATGGTACCTTATGGCCCCGCCCGGCACACCTCGGACCGTGGATGCCTGCCCGGAGCGTCTACGTGGCGGACTCAACGGGGCGTATGCGGCGCTTGGTCAGCCGCACGCGGGTCCCCTCCCCTTCGCTGCCGACGAACTCGACCGCGTCCATGAGCGCCCTCATGAACAGGACGCCCCGGCCGCCGGGAGCGAACACGTCGACCGAGGCCGTGGCGATCCCGTCGAAGCCGCGACCGGAATCGCTGACGAGGATCTCCACGCGGTCGTCGAAGGCTCCGACGTCGACCCGGATGGCATCCTCGGTGCCGTTGGGAGAGCCGTAGCGCACGGCGTTCGCCAGCGCTTCGCCGGCGGCGACCTTGACATCGAACACCGTCGAGTCGGACATCCCCAACGGGGCCAGCATCGAGGCGATGCGCACGCGCGCCTCCGCCATGAGAGACGCGTTCGCGGGAACCTCGAAGGACTGCGTCCACAGCGGGTCGCCTTGTCCCGTCGGCGGCGTCAGCCCCGCGAGCGCGGATTCGACCGAGTCGGCGACGAAGACAGACGGCGCGACACCGATCAGGCCTGACAGTTCCAGGATCCGACCGACGTCACGACCCGCCCCGGCGAGCAGCAGCGTGCCCGAGACAGGCTGGAGACGGTGATCGGCCCACACCAGCAGGCCGAGCGCGGATGAGTCGATGTACGCGACCGCGGTGAGATCGAGCACGATCGTCCGGCATCCATCCGAGACGGCGGTCTCGATGGCGTCCCGCACGCCGGGAACGCTCACGGCATCGATATCGCCCGTGAGACCGACCACACATGTCGCCGACCCGATCGGCCTTTTGAGTGTTATCACGCGCCGGACTCCCTAGAAGCCGCTCTATACATCGCGGCGGAATCTACCCGTCTTCGCCGCCGCTCACACGCCGGGGTCGGTCCGGATCAGGCGAGCCGCCGGACGACGAGCGCGGCCGCGTCGTCCTTCAAGGGGCCCACGGCGTACGTCTTGACCGCCTCCAGCAGAGCGTCGACGCACGCACGCGCGTTCGGGCTACGCCGCAGGACCCGCCGGACCCGGCCCTCCCCGAACAGCCGTGCCCCCTGCCTCGCCTCGGTCACACCGTCCGTGTAGAGCAGCAGGGAGTCGCCCACGTTCACCTCGACCCGGCACTCCCCGTACACCGCCTGCGTCACAGCGCCCAGCAGGGGCCCCGTCGTGCCGAGCCGCTCGATCATGCGGGTCCCCGAGCGGAGGAGCAGTGCCGGAGGGTGACCCCCGTTGGCATACGTCAGGGTCCCCGACACGCGATCGAGGACTCCGACCCACATCGTGACGATATGCGCAGGGTCGCCGGTCGCGGCGATCTGGCGGTTGAGCTCCGCCAGAGCCACCCCCGGGGTGACCCCGGCGCCGATCAGGCCGCGGAGCGCGTACTTGACCATCGACGTCTTCGTGGCGGCTGCGACACCCTTGCCGCACACGTCGCCGATCGCGAGGGCGATCTCGCCCGTCGGAGTGACGAACAGATCGTAGTAGTCGCCGCCGATCTCGGCCTCCGGGCCGCATGGCAGATAGAAGCTCGCGGTCTCGAGTCCGGGAACGGCGGGGAGC
>DATCIA010000030.1:0-11227 GCA_036508075.1 Coriobacteriia bacterium | reverse complement strand
GTTCCTCGTCCTCGTCCCGCTCGCGGAGGCGGTGGCGTTCCGTCAGCTTCCCTACATGTGGACCGCCGACATCAAGATCCTCACCGGATTCACGAATCCGCTCTTCATCCTCGCGGCGCTGATCGCCTTCGTCTTGTCGATGATGTTCAGCCCGGTCTGGTGCCGCTACCTGTGTCCGCTCGGCGCGTGGTACAGCGTGCTCGGGATGGCGTCGCCGTGCGCGGTGCACCGGAACGATGCGGCGTGCATCGAGTGTCACAAGTGCACGAAGGTCTGCCACGCGCTGGTCGACGTCGAGCACGTGCCCGACCGCGTCTGGGCGCCGGAGTGCGACGGTTGCATGGACTGTGTTCGCGTGTGCCCGGCCCCCGGGGCGCTCGAGGCGCGCGCGCTCGGACGCTGGACGATTCCGGCCAAGGTCTGGCCGCTGCTGGTCGTGGGGCTGTGGCTCGCCATCTACGCGGGCGCGCGGCTCACCGGGAACTGGTCGACGACGATCCCGGCGGAGCGGTTCCGGACAGAGATCAACGCAGGCGTGCTGCAGCAACCCTCGATGCCCCAAGGGCAGTGAGGCTGCGCCCACAGGGTGTGGTACCGTCTTGTGCACAGATATGTGCACACCGTTCGCACCCCTGCCGGGGGATGCGGATGAAGAGGGGAGACACCGCACGATGACGCCTGAGACCGCTGTGCGCACCGACGGGATCGATACGCGACTCGAGATGTACCGAGAGCGCCGCGATGCGATGAAGGACTCGAACCGCTACTTCTACCTGCAGCCGACCACCGGCCCGGTCAACCACGTCGCGCAGATGGCCGACGGCCGCGAGATGGTCATGCTCGCCTCCTACAGCTACCTCGGCCTCATCGGTCACCCGCGCATCGACGCGGCCACCGTTGCCGCGGTCGAGAAGTACGGCAGCGGCGCCGGTGGGGTGCGTCTGCTGACGGGCACGAGCGATCTCCACGAGCACCTCGAAGAGCGCATCTCCCGCTTCACGAAGCGGGAGGACGCCTGCGTCTACTCTTCCGGCTACATCACCAACGTGGCGATCATCACGGGGCTCACGGGCCCCGGCGACCTGGTGCTGATGGACAAGCTCGACCACGCGTCGATCGTGGACGGCTGCCTACTCTCCGGCGCGAAGTGGAGGACCTACCGCCACAACGACATGGCCCACCTGGAGAAGCTGCTTGCCGAGGCCCAGGGTAAGTTCGCGACCGTCATGGTCGTCGCCGACTCGGTGTTCTCCATGGACGGCGACGTGATGGACCTGCCGACCACCTCCGCGCTGTGCAAGCGCTACGGCGCTCGACTCATGGTCGACGAGGCGCACTCCATCGGCGCGCTCGGGGCGACCGGCCACGGGATCGAGGAGCACTTCGACATGTACGGCTCGATCGACGTGAAGATGGGGACGCTGTCGAAGTCGATCCCGTCGATCGGCGGCTACTGCGCCGGCGAGCGCGACCTGGTCGATTTCCTGCGGCACTTCTCGCGGCCGTTCATCTTCTCCGCGGCGCTGCCGCCGGCATCGACCGCGGCCGCGCTCGAAGCGTTCGACGTCATCGAGGACGAGCCCTGGCGTGTCACGCAGCTCCACAAGCAGCAGGCGCGCTACTCCGCGGGGCTCAAGGCGCAGGGCTGGAACACGATGGAGTCGACGACGTGCGTGGTGCCGGTGTTCGTCGGCGACGAGACCAAGACCATGGACCTCACCCGGATGCTGTTCGACCGCGGCGTGTTCGTCTGCCCGATCGTCCACCCCGCCGTACCGCGCGGGACCGACCGCCTGCGGACCTGCCTGATGGCGACCCACACGGACGCCGACATCGACAAGGCGCTCGCGGCCTTCGCCGAGTCGGGGAGCGCGCTCGGGCTGATCTAGGGACGGCACGGGACCGGGTGCGTATGCGTGGCCCGGGCCCTTCTATGCGCTGACGAGCGACGATGTCGGAGCGCTCTGCTACGCTTCGCTCACCACGGTTCCGCGATCGCGGAGCGGGTACGAGGTCACGGGGTGCGGGGATGCCCGACCGGCACGGGGGGAGCGCGGTCGACGGAGCCGACACGGCTCCGATTCTGCTCGCGCCGGGGCTGTCCGCGACGCGGGTGCGCAGATGGCTCGTGGCCGGCTACCTGGTCACCATCGCAACGTATCTCGTGCTCAGCACGCCGCGTCCGACGATCACGACCGACACGCCCCTGACCCAACTCGTGTGGCTGGCAGTGGTGGTCGTGCTCATCAGAGCGGGTTGGCTGGCGCGTTCGTTCTCGGGGAACGCCGTCGAACGTCGCTTCTGGACCTACCTGCTCGTCGCCGCGGCCTGCGTCGCGGCGAGTCAGGCCACCTACGTCGTCGAGATCCTGGCGAGCGGTCCGAAGGCGCCGCCATTGGCCTCGCTGTCCACGGTGTTCGACGTTGTCAGCGTGCTGGCGCTCCTCGGGATGCTGATGTCGCTCGCGAGATTCAGGCAGTCTACGTGGGCCGCGCGGGCGCGGTTCCTGGTCGACATCGTGGCAGCCGGCGTCGTCGTCACCGGGGCACTGGATGCCTGGGTCGTCGGTCCCGCGTTCGTCAGCGCCGGGAACCGGGTCCTCGAGGGGGCGCTCTACTCAGCCTATCCGGTGATCGGAGCCTTCATCCTCGCGGGGACGCTCAGGGTGGTCATCGGGACCCGCAGCGACCGCTGGAAGCCGTGGGAACGGCAGATCGGAGCGGTCGGCGCCGCGTTCGCTTTCGCGCTCATCGCCCTGCCCGCGGCCTACATGCCCCCGGTCGTCCTTCTCACGGGCGGCTGGTCGCCGGTCGTGGTCGACGCCACCCTGCTGACCGGTCTGTATCTCGCGCTCTCGGCGACCGTCTCCCGACTCGCCGACCATGCGATCCCGTGGCATCTGCGTCCCCTGGCGACGCTCGAGCCCTCCTACGGTTGGATATCGGCGGTCGTGTTGCCCTCCCTCGAGCTGCTGGCCATTCCCGTGTTCGGGCTCGCCGCGTTCCAGACCGAGGACCCCGCGGCCCGGTCACTGCGGCTCGTCGTCGTCGGCATCGTGTCCGTGCTGCTGGCGCTGCGCACCCTGCTGGCCATCGCCGACAGCGAGGCGCTGCTGTCGCGTGCGGACACCGACCCGCTCACGGGGCTGGTCAACCACGGCCTGTTCCACGAGCGGCTCGGGGACGAACTCGAACGATCGCTGCGCCACGGTGAGGTCCTCGGGCTCATCGCGATCGACGTCGATGATTTCGGAGCCGTGAACTCCCTGGGCGGGCACATCGCCGGAGACACGGCGCTCGTCGGCGTCGCGCGAGCGCTGGAAGCCGCCGTGCGCGCGCAGGATGTCGTCTGCCGCGTGGGCGGCGATGAACTGATGGTCATCGTACCCGGCGCCGACACGGACGCCGCGTTCGCGTCCGCGCGGCGGATAGTCGAGAGCGTGCGGTCGGCCACTGGCGGCGAGGGCCGCACGCTGAGCGTCTCCGCCGGCGTGGCCGTGTTCCCGCAGCACGCCCGCGATCGCGACGCCCTGGTGGCGGCGGCGGACGCGGCGCTGTACTGGGCGAAGCGGCACGGCAAGGACCGGGCCGTCATGTACGATCCGGTCGTCGCGACGCCCACGAGTCTCGAACGACGGATGCGCGACCTTCGGGAGCACGCGGACCTGGATGCGGTGCGAGCGCTCGCGGCCGCGGTCGATGCGCGCGACGCCAGCACGCGGGACCACTCGCGCAACGTGTCGAGGTTGGCGGCGGCTCTCGCCCGCGAGCTCGGCCTCGACGACGAGACGGTCACGCTGATGGGCCACGCCGGTCTGCTCCACGACGTAGGCAAGATCGGCGTTCCCGACGCGATCCTCAAGAAGAGGGGGTCTCTCACGGAGCAGGAGCGCGTCGTCCTGCGGGACCACGCCGCGCTTGGAGCGCAGATACTCGGCTCGACCGCGATGACGCAGGTCCCGCCATGGGTGCGCCACCATCACGAGCGGTGGGACGGCGAGGGCTATCCCGATCGCCTCGCCGGCGAGGCGATCCCGCTGGGCGCCCGGATCATCGCCGTCGCCGAGGCATACGACTCCGTCATCTCGGGACGCTTCGGGCGTCAGCCGCTGACACCGCGCGCCGCGCTTCAGCACATCGATCTCGAGCTCGGGGACAAGTTCGATCCGGTCGTCGGTGAGCGCTTCATCCGCATGGTGACGGCGCAGCTGGTTCCCGCCGACGAGGGGGGAGACCGATGAGCCCATCGCGGACGCGCGAGCGGGAAGCGGGGTCCCCGGCCTTCCTGGCGCTCGCCGTCTTGAGCTTCCTCGTGTTGGCCGCCCTCTATGTGGAGTCCTCGCGAATCCCGGGAGGCGTGACCCAGAGGGTGCTGGGGGATCTCGGCTACTTGGGACTGATCGTCGGAGTGACGACGCTGTCGCTCATCGCCATCGTGCGCGCACCGCGACCGGAGAGGCGACTATGGCAGTCGGTCGCGGCGCTCTATGTCGTCCTTCTGGCATGCGAGATCCTGTGGCTGTGGACCATCGCGACCACGGGCTCACCACCCCCTCCGGTGACGACTCCGTTCTTCGTACTCAATTCGATTGCGGCGGTGCTGTACCTGACCGTCGTCGCACTGCTGACGCCCCTGGGCGGTTCGCACCGTCTGGTCACAGCGCGGCAGATGCTCGACGTCACGTCCTTCGGCGTCGTGGTCTACGCGATCGTGTTCTTCTTCAGCGTGGTGCCGCTGTTCTCGGACCTCCCGGCGTCGAGTCCGGGCGACGCCGTGGCCGGCGCCCTGTTCCCGACATGGGCGATCCTGATGGTCGCCGGGCTTCTGTGGCCCCTGCTCGTCTCGGGACCGGGCCTGCTGCGCAGCGCGTGGCAGCGCCTCCTGATGGTGGCGCTCCTGCTCTACGCCCTGGCCGTCGGCGCCTGGCCGCTGTGGTTCGCCTGGGTGATGGGCCCGACGGCGACAGGTGACGAGGTCGTGCTGGAGATCGTGCAGCAACTCAGCCACTACGTGATGTTCCTCGCGCTTCTTCTGCGGCTCCGCCGTCCGAACGACCGGTGGTCCCAGCCGCGAACGATCGGGACTCCGAGTCTCCCCGCTCGCGGGGCGTCGTACCTGATGATCGGGTTCGTGATGATCGCCATGCCCGTGATGATCGCGCTCGCGATCGCCGCCCCGGAAGGGTCGCTCACGCGCAACGTCCTCGCGACGACCGCCGCGATCCTCGCAGCCCTCACGGTCGCGCGCACGTTGCTGACCGCCATCGAGAGCGGGCGGCTGTTCCGGAGTTCGATGACCGACCCTCTCACCGGGCTTTCGAACCATCGCCGTTTCCACGAACATCTGCAGTCATCCGTCGAGGTCGCAGCGCGGTTCGACGGCTCCCTCGCGGTCGTGGCACTCGACCTGGACGACTTCGACCAGGTGAACAGCCGTCACGGGCACCCGGCCGGGGATGAGGTCCTGCGGCAGGTCGGAGCGGCTCTGCGCGACGCGTGCGGCGACGCGGGAGTCATGTGCCGCGTCGGCGGGGACGAGTTCGCCGCGGTGCTGCCGGACGTCGGCGCCGAGGGCGCGCTCCAGGTCGCGCTGCGCGCGCGTCGTGCGCTCGCCGCCATCACGGCGCCGGACGGCGCACGACTGACGGCTTCCTCCGGGATCGCGGTGTACCCGATGCACGGCGACGACGCGCAGACGCTCCTTCGCATGGCCGATGGAGCCGCCTACTGGGTCAAGCGTCACGGCAAGGATCATGCGCTGGTCTACAGCCCTACGGTCGTGACCGAACTCAACCCCGACGATCTCGTCCGGGTGACCGAGCGGCAGGCAGAGGCGGGTGTCGTGCGCGCGCTTGCGGCGGCTGTGGATGCCCGACACGAGCACACCTCGACACATTCGGTCGCCGTGTCGGGTTGGGCGACTGATGTCGCCCGCCGTCTTGGACTCGATCCGGAGCGCATCCGCGCGATCGAGACAGCCGCGCTTCTGCACGATGTGGGCATGGTCGCGGTGGGCGAGGGCGTGTACGACAAGCTCGACTCGCTGGCCGACAATGAACTCGATGAGATCAGGCTGCATCCCACGCTCGGCGAGCGGATCGTGGCAGACGCGATGCCGGCGGTCGTCGCGGTCGCCATACGTCACCATCACGAGCGGTGGGACGGTGGCGGCTACCCCGACGGGCTTCGCGCCGTCGCCATCCCGCTCGAGTCGCGGATCATCCACATCTGTGGCGCCTACGACGCCATGACGTCGCCGCGCCCGTTCCGCGATGCGCTGTCCGTCGCACAGGCCGTGGACGAGCTGCGCGCCGGTTCGGGTACGCAGTTCGACCCGGAGCTCGTCGAGGTGTTCCTCGAGGGTCTGGGCGCGCTCGGACGGCTGCGCCCCGACCTCTAGGCGGTCGCTTCCGACTCAGGTCATGCTCTCCAGGGTCGCTGAGATGTCGCGCGGCGCAGTCGCGGTCTTCCACAGAGGTCCGGTGAGCTGCGGCAATCCGTCAGAGTACGTGGGGCGGCCCTCTTCCCGATAGACGACTCCGATGGGGAGGCGGCACTGTTCCGGCGTGCACGACATGTCGTGGAACGTGGTCAGCGACAGCTCGAGCGCCTTCGCCCGGTCCGTGGGATCCCAGCCGCTCTCCTCGAGCTTGTAGACGCGCTCGCGGAACCACGCGCCCGTGTTGAGCTTGTTCCAGGTCACGCAGGGCTGGAAGATGTCGACCACCGCGAACCCCGTGTGTGCCAGCGCCGCCGAGATGAGTCCCGTGAGGTGCGGGACGTCGCCGGTGAAGCCGCGCGCGACGAACGTCGCACCCTCGGCGACCGCGAGTCCGATCGTGTTGACCGGTTGCTCCAGAACGCCGGTGGGCGTGGACACGGTGTGCATGTACTGCTCGGTCGTCGGGGACGCCTGGCCGGTGGTCAGGCCGTAGACCTGATTGTCGTGCGCGATGACCGTGAGGTCGATGTTGCGGCGGCAGGAGTGCGCGAAGTGCCCGAGGCCGATCCCGTAGCCGTCGCCGTCGCCCATCTCGACCACCACTTTGAGGTCGGGGTTCGACAGCTGCAGCCCGGTCGCTACCGGCAGCGCGCGGCCGTGCAGGGCGTGGAATCCCTGACAGCGGGTGAAGTCGGCGCTGTTGCCATGGCATCCGATGCCCCATACGATCGCCAGCTTCTCGAACGGCGCGCCGGAAGCCGCGTAGGCGGCCTTCAGAGCCTGCCAGAGGCCGAAGTTGCCGCATCCCGGGCACCAGGTCGGCTTGTTGGTCGTCGCGAACTCCTCAGGAGCGGGCACGGCTCGACACCTCCTTCACGGACTCGTAGACCTGTTCGGGCGAGAACGGCCGTCCGTCGTAGCGGTGCAGGCGCTCGTCGACGCCGCGCAGACACTGCTGTCGGATGAGTCCCTCGAGCTGACCGTCGTGGTTCCCCTCGATGACCATCGTGCGCTTGGAGGCGTCCAGGAACTCCGCCACCGCATCGGTGGGGAAGGGCCACAGGGTCACGACCTGCATGAGCGCCACCCTGACGCCGTCGCGTCCCAGCCACTCGATCGCCTGGCGGACCGGCTGCTTCGTGGTGCCGAACACCACGATGGAGACGTCCGCCTCTGCGGCGGGCGAGCCGAAGAGCGCGGGCGGGGGAGCGAGCTTCGAGGCCAGCTCGAGCTTGCGCATGCGTTTGTCGTTCTGTGCGAGGCGGGTCGCGGCGTCCTCGCCCTGGGCGCCGAAGCCGTATTCGTCGTGCTCGTAGGAGTTCACGACCTGGAGCGCGCCCGTGACGCCGGGGAGCGCGCGGACACTGACGCCCTCATCAGTGACCTTGTACCTGAGGTAGAGACCATCGTCGCCCAGAGCCTCAGGGTGCGTGGCGATGTCACCCTCGGCGACCAGCTTGCCACGATCCACCGTGACGGCCGTCGTGTCGAACGGCGGGATCGACTGGCGGTTGTCCGAGAGGTAGGTGTCGCCGAGGATGATCACCGGCGTCTGGAGACGATCGGCGAGGTTGAAGGCCTGCCAGGTGAGATCGAATGCGTCCGTGCGGTCACCGGGCGCGAGAACGACACGAGGGAACTCTCCCTGCGCCGCGTGGATCACGAAGCGAAGGTCGGACTGTTCGGTCCACGTGGGCATGCCCGTCGCCGGCCCGGGACGCGTGAACACGCCGACGACCACCGCCGACTCGCTGGCGCCCGCAAGTCCCAGGGCCTCGACCATGAGCGCGAAACCTCCGCCGGCGCTGGCGCACATCGCCCGGGCCCCACCGAACGCCGCGCCGATGACCATGTTCATCGCAGCCAGCTCGTCCTCCGTGTGCTTCACGACGAACCCGTACTCGCGGTCCCGGGCCGCCATGAAGCTGAGCAGCGAAGATGCCGGCGTCATGGGGTAGGCGCAGTACATGCCGATGCCGGCCGCTATGGCGCCGAGGCCGATAGCCTCGTTGCCGTCGACGAGGATCTGCGGAGGCGCGCCCTCGATGGGCGCCAGCCGGAACGGGAACACGCACTCGGCGTTCGAGCCGTACTCGTAGCCCTTGGTGGCGACTGCGACGTTCTGGTCGGCGATCTCGGGGGCCTTGCGCGCGAACTGCGCCCGCAGCGAATCCGTGAGGTAGCTGAGCGGGTAGCCGGTCAGGCCCAGCACCGCGCCGAGCGCGGCGACGTTGCGCATGATCTTCTGACCGCCGGCCTCCTTCACGATGTCGTCGAAGGGGACCGCGACCGCGCACATGCGCGCCGGATCGACGATGCCCTCGAGCGTCACGGTCTTGGGGTCGTAGACGAGCGCGCCGCCCTCGACGACCTCGCCTACGTGACGGGTGAGCGTCTCCGCGTTGAGGGCGACCAGGATGTCGACCGGTCCGACCTGCGAGTAGATGGGATCAGGGGAGACGCGCACCTGGAACACGTTGTGCCCGCCGCGTATCAGCGACGGGTACTCGGTGAGGTCGAACGTGTGAAGGCCGCCCTGGGCGAAGCAGCGCGCCAGCGTCTGCCCGGCGGCCTTGATGCCGAAGCCGGCCTCGCCGCCGATCTTGATCTGGATGTCGGGACGGTCGGGTCCGCGGGGATCGGGAGTCACGGTCTCGCTCCTTGGTTGCAGGTGGCGTCGTAGGGTTTCTTCCCATCGCGCCACGGTGCCGCCGCACGCGTCGGGTATCATGCCGTCATGGAGACTCAAGTGCGCACACCGATCGTCGTCCTCGGGGTCACCGGGGGCATCGGCGCCTACAAGGCGTGCGAGTTGGCGCGCGAGCTCATGCGGCGCGGGATGAGGGTCAAGGTCGTGATGACCTCCGCGGCGCAGCGCTTCGTCACCCCCCTCACGTTCCGGACGCTCACCGGCGAGCCCGTCGGCGTCTCGCTGTGGGACGACCCGTCTGCAAAGGTGCACCACGTCTCGCTGGCGCAGGAGGCCGACGTGATGGTGATCGCGCCGTGCACCGCCAACGTGATCGCCAAGATCGCGCAGGGCCGGGCGGACGACCTACTCACCACCACCGCGCTTGCCACCGAGGCGCCGCTCGTGGTGGCGCCCGCGATGAACACCCATATGTGGGTCAAGGACGTCACGCGCGCCAACGTCGCGGCTCTTGTCGCCCGTGGAGCCGTGATCGTCGAGCCCGGCACCGGAGAGCTCGCGTGCGGCGACGTGGGCGAGGGGCGGCTGGCGGAGGTCGGGGCCATCGCCGACGCGGTCGAGCGCGAGGCGAAGCGTTCGCGCTCGCTCGCGGGCGTGCGCGTGCTCGTGACCGCGGGCCCGACGCGCGAACCGATCGACGCCGTGCGCTTCATCGGCAATCGGTCGAGCGGACGCCAGGGCTACGCGATCGCCGAGGAGGCCGCTCGCCGCGGCGCCGACGTGACGCTCGTGAGCGGCCCGACGCAGCTTGCCGACCCGTTCGGGGTGAGCACGGTCCGCGTGGAGACCGCCGCCGAGATGCTGGCAGCGGTCGTGGCGGCGTACGGTGACGCCGGGGTGGTCATCGCGGCCGCGGCCGTCGCCGACCTGCGGCCCGTGGCGCCGGTCGCGGGAAAGATCGCCAAGGCCGATTCGCCCGAGAGCATCGGGCTCGAGAGGACCGTCGACATCCTCGCCCTGATGGGGGAGCACAAGGGCCCGCGCACGCTGGTCGGGTTCGCCGCCGAGGCGGGCGATCCGGTCGACTCCGCCCGCGCCAAGCTGGCCGCCAAGCACTTGGACCTCATCGTCGCCAACGACGTGACCGCGCCCGACGCCGGCTTCGACGTCCCGACCAACCGCGTCACATTGATCGACCAGAGCGCGGCCGTGGAGTTGCCGCTCATGGACAAGCGCGCCGTCGCCCGGGCCGTTCTGGACCGGGTAGAGGCGCTTCGGAAGGATGTCCGATGAAGACACTCGAAGGCAAAGCCAAGAAGCTCTCCGCCTACATCGGTGAGAACGACCAGTACGACGGCCGCCCGCTCTACACGGCGCTCGTGGAAGCCGCCCGAACCGCAGGGTGCGCCGGCGCGACCGTGCTGCGGGGCGTCGACGGCTTCGGCGCGACCAGCCGCATCCACGCCGCGCACAACCTGCGGATGAGCTCGGACCTCCCGGTCGTCGTGCAGGTCATCGACGCCGAGAGCCGGATCATCGCGCTCTCCGAGATGTTCCGCGCGATGGTGGGGGACGGACTCATCACGCTCGAGGAGATCTTCGTCGTCCAGTATCGCGGCGGCGTGACCGGCGGACCGGCCGAGAAGACCCCGAAAGCGTAGTCCCGTCGAGGCGATGCGTGCCTGCGCTTGCCGCGGTGCTCCGCTCGTCGTACTATTACCGCCTGCCGAGCGGTCCTTTCCCCACTGACCGCGCGTCGGCATTTCGGGCTGTGGCGCAGCTTGGTAGCGCACTTGACTGGGGGACACCCAAAGTCCAGACGGGAACGCCCTGGTGGATGAGGCATTTAGCCTCTCTACCAGGGCTTTTGTTTGCCCACCAGTGTCGGGCAGTACCGTCCAATGTCGTCTGGTATCGGGGTTCACTTCCCACATACTGCCCACGAATGCCCACGCACACCCCCAGGCCCCCCGGTCGTTCCGTAGGTATACAAACGCGTTTCTGCGGACGTGCCACATTTGTCGATCCCGGACTGCCGCGTCACGAGCCCTCTCGACTGGGCGCAACGCATCGGCCCATGCGGATATGCGTAAGCCGCGAATCAGACAGGACCAAGTACACCTGCTATGTTCTTGT
>DATCIA010000029.1:0-24483 GCA_036508075.1 Coriobacteriia bacterium | reverse complement strand
CGGACGGCAAGCTGCGCCCCGCCGACGTCGAGCCGCTGCTGTCCGCGCACGGCAACATGCACCACGTGCAACCGCGCGTGATCTCCATCTCCCAGATCTCGGAGACGGGCACCGTCTACACGGCGGACGAGGTGCGCGCTCTCGCCGACCTGGCGCACGCGAACGGCATGTACCTGCACATGGATGGCGCGCGCATCTCCAACGCCGCGGTCGCACTCGATGAGCCGATCCGCGCGTTCACCACCGACGCGGGTGTGGACGTGCTCTCCTTCGGGGGAACGAAGAACGGCCTGCTGTTCGGCGAGGCGGTGTGCTTCCTGACGCCCGGCCTTGCCGACCGCTACCTCTACGAGCGCAAGAGCGGCGGACAACTCGCCAGCAAGATGCGCTTCGTCGGTGCGCAGTTCGCCGCCGTCTACGGCTCGAGCACGTGGCACGAGATGGCCGCGCACGCCAACGCGATGGCCGCCCGTCTCGCTGAGGGCGCACGCGCCGCCGGCGTCGAACTCGTGTGGGAGCCGGCGGCCAACGAGGTCTTCGCGCTGCTGCCACCGGACGCGGCCGAGCGGCTGCGTGCCGTGACCGACTTCTACGAATGGGAACCCCGCGGGGACCGCGTGATCGTGCGCTGGGTCTGCTCCTGGGACACCACAGATGAGGACGTGGACCGCTTCGTTGCGGCGATCCCCGCCGTGATGGAAGGACGCTCGTGAACTTCGCAGAACTGGACCTGAACCCCGAGATCCTGTCGGGCGTGATGGAGCTCGGGTACGACACGCCGACGCCGATCCAGGAAGAGGCGATCCCCTACGCGCTCGCGGGCCGGGACGTCGTCGGCTGCGCGCAGACGGGTACCGGCAAGACCGCCGCGTTCGTGCTGCCGGCGCTGCAGCGCATGCCCGCAACCGGTGTGCTGAGGACCCTCGTGGTGGCGCCGACGCGCGAGCTCGCGCAGCAGACCGAGGTCTTCGCGACCGCGATGAGCGCTCACACCGGGCACAAGGTGCTCGCGGCCGTGGGTGGCGTCGGGCTCGATCCGCAGATCAAGGCGCTGCGTGCGGGCGTCGACCTGCTCGTGGCGACACCGGGCCGCCTGCTCGACCTGGTGAAGCGCGGCGACTGCAAGCTCGACCGCATCGAGATCCTCGTGCTCGACGAGGCGGACCGGATGCTGGACATGGGCTTCTGGCCCGACGTCCGCCGCATCCTGGCCGCGCTTCCCAAGAAGCGTCAGACCATGCTGTTCTCCGCGACCATGGCTCCCGAGGTGCTCCGCATCGTCGCCAGCGCCCTCAACGACCCGGTGCGCGTCGAGGTCTCTCCGCCCAACGTGCCGATCGAGCTCATCCACCAGGCGCTCTACCCGGTCGACGCGTCGCAGAAGGTCGACCTGATGGTCGCGCTCATGAAGGCGCATGGCGACTTCGAATCGACCCTGGTGTTCTGTCGCACGAAGCAGCGGAGCGACGCGGTGGCGCTGGGCCTCGAGCGGGCGGGCGTGCCGACCGTGACCATCCACTCCGACCGCACCCAGGAGCAGCGCACGAAGGCGCTCGAGCGGTTTCGGGCCGGCAAGGTGCGGGTGCTGGTCGCCACCGACGTGGTCTCTCGCGGGATCGACATCGAGGGCATCAGCCACGTCGTGAACTACGACGTCCCGAACAACCCCGAGGACTACGTCCACCGCATCGGCCGCACGGCGCGCGCGGGAGCGACCGGCACGGCCTACACGTTCGTCGACATCCGTGAGTTCCCGGACCTCGACGCGATCGAGATGCTGATCGACTCGGAGATCCCGGTCGAGAACCTCGAGGACTTCCCCTACCGCGAGCGCGCGATACCGCGGGCCGGCCGCCTGGCCGCGCGCAAGAAGCGCAAGGCGTTCGGCGGGCGCGTCATGGGACGGCGCGGCAGGCGCTAGCTAGCCCGCAGCCCGGCTCACCGGCTCAGGAGTTCCAACACGCAGGCGGTGGCGAGCGATCGCCCCGCCTGTTCCGGTGCGAAGTCGGCCACCGCCCAAACCTGATCGAGCGCCTCGTCCGCGAAGTCCACCTGCGCCATGTCGTCGTCCGCGAGCCCGAGGCGCACGGCGTTCTGGATCGTGGTCGAGGCCCCCGACGGGACCGCGCTGTCGCCGCCCTCGCGCGGCCTGACCGGCAGGTCCGCGGCGTCGGGCGTCATGTAGAGCACGTGCCCCTCGGCGAAGCGCGCGAGGGTGTCGGCATGCAGCGAGCGCGCCGCTTCGAGCAGCTCCGGCTCGCCCGTCACTTCGGCCGCGGTCAGGAGCGCCGAGACCAGATGCGCGGCGTCCTCGAGCAGGCGGACCCCCGCCACCGACGGATCGGCGGGCTCGCGCAGGACCCCGGTCACGGTGGCTGCGGTGTCCAGCAGGCGCCTCGTGAGGGCCACGCCCACGGCCACCATCTCCGCGTCGTCGAACGCCTTGCCGGCATCCATCAGCCCGCGCGCAGCGATCGCGTTCCAGGCGGTGAGGACCTTCGTGTCGGTGTCCGGCCGTGGCCTCGACGCGCGCGCCGCCGCGAGCTTCGCGAGGACCGCATCGGCGCCGGCGTCGGGAGCTGTCGAGCCGACGGCCCTGATGATCGTCACCGCTTCGTCGCCGACCGCCGCGTCCGTTCCCAGCGCAGTGTCCGCCACCGCGAGCTCTTCGGCCGCCAGGGCCCGCTCGAGCTGAGCGCGCGTCCACGTGTAGGTCGCGCCCTCCACGCCGCCGGTGTCGGCCGACAACGCGGCGAACAGCAGCCCGTCGGGCCCGGCCAGCTCGCTGCGCAGGAAGGCGGCGGTCGCGCGCGCCGCACGTGCGTACTCGTCGCGCACCTCTGGGGACGACGCGAACGGCGCGGCCCAGGCGAGCGCCGATAGGAGGATCCCCTGGTCGTAGAGCATCTTCTCGAAGTGGGGTGTCCGCCAGGCCTGGTCCACGGCGTAGCGGTGGATGCCTCCGGCGAGGTGGTCGAAGATCCCGCCCCGGACGATCGCGAGCATCGTCTTCTCGATCGCGAACAGCAGCTGCTGGTCTCTCACGAGCGACACGTACGCGGTGAGGAACTCGATCGCAGGCAGCTGTGGGAACTTCTGCATCCCGCGCAGCCCGCCGTGGATCGGGTCCTGGAGTTGCAGCAGGTACTCCACGGAGGAGTCGATCATCGCCCGGTCCAGCGGCGCTTCCCGCCGATCGGTCGCCTGGCTCCTCAGGAACTCGAGCGAGGCGGCGGCCGTCTGCTCCACATCGGAGCGGTCGCCGGCCCATGCGTCGGAAATGGCGGTGAGAGCCTCGCCGAACCCGATGAGACCGCCGTGCGTCACCGGCGGGAAGTAGGTGCCGCCGAACAGCGGCGCCTTGTCGGGCGTGAGCCAGACGGTGAGGGGCCAGCCGCCCCGGCCGGTGCTCGCCGCCGCGTAGTCCTGGTACACGGCATCGACGTCCGGCCGCAGTTCGCGGTCGACCTTGACGGCCACGTAGCGCGAGTTCAGCAACTCGGCGGTGGCGGGGTCTTTGAACGACTCGCGCTGCATCACATGGCACCAATGGCACGCCGAGTAGCCGCACGACAGGAGCACCGGGCGATCGAGCTCGCGTGCGAGCGCGAACGCCTCCTCGCCCCACTCGAACCAGTCGACGGGGTCGCCGGCGTGGAGGCGCAGGTAGGGACTCGTCGATCCCGCGAGACGGTCTGCCACGTGTGCTCCTTCGATGTCGAGGCCCGTGCGCCTCAGGATAGCGCGGGGCCGCCAAGCGGGTATGTGCTGTCGACAGTTCGCGTCGGGAGAAGGGTGTCAACCATGAAGCGATATGTGATCCTGGTCCTCGCGGTGGTCACGGCTGCGGCGCTCGCGCTCTCCGGGTGCAGCAGCGGCACCACGACCACCCCCGCGGGGACGACCGGCCGCGGAGGGGCTTCCTCCACTCCATCCGCGGCGACCGTCTCGATGGCGGGTATCGCGTTCAACCCCTCCACGATCGACGTGGCAGTGGGCGGCGCGGTGACCTTCAAGAACGATGACACCGTCCAGCACATCGTCGCGGGCGAGTCGTGGAGCAGCGGCCCGATCGACCCCGGCAAGAGCTTCACGCAGACGTTCGCCACCGCGGGCGCGATCGCGGTGCGCTGCACGATCCATCCGTCGATGACCATGACGGTGAACGTCAAGTAGCGGTGCGCGTCAGGTCCTCGACAACTCTCTGATCGTTGCGACCACGTCGTCTGCGTGCCCCTCGACCTTCACCCTCGGCCACACGTGCGCGACGCGCCCGTCGGGACCGATGAGGAAGGTCGAGCGCTTCGCCGTGATGCCGAGGACCTCACGGGCCCCGTACGCGGAGATGACGTCCTTGGCGGTGTCCGAGATCATCGGGAAGGTCAGGGAGAAGCGGTCGATGAACTTGACCTGCGTCTCGACGCTGTCTGCGCTCACGCCCACGACCAGGGCGTTCAACGACTCCAGTTCAGCGACGTGCTTCTGGAAGTCGTCGGCCTCGTGGCATCAACCGGGTGTGTTGGCGCGCGGGTAGAAGTACACGACCACCCAGCGTCCGCGCTGGTCGGAGAGCAGGAACCGTCCGCCTCCGGTGAGCCCGGCGTCGATCTGCGGCGCCTCGTCCCCGGCTTGCGGCATCGGGAGCGTCTCGGCCATAGTCGTCGTCCTTTCGTCGGGAGTGTCACCTGTTCCTTGTGCCCGAGTCGGGGCGGACGGGTACAGTACGGAAGTGGCTCGAACAACGGGGGGAGGTCCGATATGCCCGAGTGCGAATTGCGGGTCGCGAACGCGAGGCCCGGAGTGGGGTGCGATGGCGAGGCCTGTCTCTACTGGCGGCCCGTGGAGCAGGTGGAGCCGGCCGCGGTGGCGCAGCCTCAGCAGTGCGCGATCCAGCACTTCCGCATGCTCGACGGGGGAGCCGAGATGGCGACGTGGCTCTGGTCGGTCAAGCAGCGCGTGGAGTCGTGCGATCAGGACCCGTCCGGATCGTAGGAACGGATGCGCCGCTCGCGTGGTGGCGCCTATACTGGATGGCATGTGGCGCCGGTACGCGGCGTCACGGGGGAGGGAGTCTTCGATGGCGGAGTTCTTGTTCGGTTGCTTCGGGATAGCGCTGCTGTTGCTCATCGTGATCGCCATTTCCGGGCTGCGCGTGGCCAACGAATACGAGCGCGCGGTCGTGTTCAGGCTGGGCCGCCTGCAGGGCCTGCGCGGACCGGGCCTCTACTGGCTCATCCCGCTCGGTCTCGAGACTCAGCGCAAGGTCGACATGCGCACGATGACCGTCGACATGGAGAGCCAGGAGTCGATCACCAAGGACTCGGTCACGGTCAAGGTCAACGCCGTCGTGTGGCTCAAGATAGTGGACCCGATCAAGTCGGTCGTCGGCGTCGCGAACTACTACGCCGCGTCCTACCAGGTCGCGCTCACCTCCCTGCGCAACATCATCGGCCAGCACGTCCTCGACGAGGTCCTCAAGGAGCGCGACAAGATCAACGAGTCGCTCCAGGCGGTCGTCGACGCGGCGACCGAGCCCTGGGGCGTCAAGGTCGAGATGGTCGAGATGAAGGACGTCGAGATCCCGGCAAGCATGCAGCGCGCGATGGCGCAGGAAGCACAGGCCATGCGCGAGAAGCGCGCCCGCATCATCAAGGCCGAGGCCGAGCTCGAGTCGTCGAGCAAGCTCGCCGATGCGGCGAAGATCATCACCGAGAACCCGCTGGGCCTCGAACTGCGCCGCATGCAGATGATCACTGAGGTCGGCGCGGAGCAGAACACCACAACGATCATCATGATGCCGTCGGAGTTCGTCACGATGGCTGAGAGCATCGCAAAGTCGTTCAGGGTCGGAACCGACAAGTAGGGCCGCTTCAGCAATCGAGAGGGCCCGGTCGCCGATGAGGCGGCCGGGCCCTTCCTTTCGCGTACCATGTGCCCATGCTCTTCCTCGTGGACGGCTATAACGTCACGCGCGCGGACGACGCCACGCGCCGCCTGCTCCCTGACGACCAGCGGCTCGCCCTCATGCGGCGGCTCGCCACGCGCGGCCGCGGGCTTCTGGGCACGGGACGGATCGTGGTGGTGTGGGACAAGGGGCTGCTCGCGGGCGACGAGTCGCTTCCCGGGGTCGAGGCGGTGTTCTCGCTCGACGAGATCGCCGACGATGTGATAGTGCGCATGGCGGAGCGCGAGTCCGGTCCGGTCACGATCGTGACCGCGGACCGGGAACTCAAGTCCCGCGTGCGGGAGCGCAAGGGCCGCTCGACCGTGATGCTGCCGACGTCGGTGCTGTTCGAGGGTGCCGAGCAGGCACACGCCAAGCGGCGGCCCGCACAGCAGGCGGCCTACGGCGGACTGCCCGCGGGGCACAAGGGCATCACGCAGGAGCTCGCCGACATGTGGTTGCCGAAGGAGGACTCGTAGCAGTGCCGGGATCAGGGGTCATCGCCAACGTCATCGCCGTCATCGTCGGGTCCGCCATCGGGCTCGGCTTCGGGCGCTTCATCACCGAGCGCTTTCGCAAGATCGCCTTCTACGCCCTGGGGCTGTCCACCTTCAGCATCGGCGCGACCATGGTCATCGGCGGGCTGATGAAGGCCGACAGCGTCGGCTCCAAGTACGCCGTCCTGGTGCTGGTAATCGCGCTCGTCACGGGCGGTCTGCTCGGCGAAGCGATCGGCGTCGAGGCGCTGCTCGAGAGGTTCGGCAAGTGGCTGCGCAAGGCCGCGATGAGGGTCCCGTTCATCGCCGCATCCGGCGAGGGCGAGCACCAGATGGTCGAGGGTTTCGTCGTCGCGGCGCTGCTGTTCTGCGTCGGGACCATGACCATCATCGGGTCGCTGCAGGACGGCATGGGCTCGCCCGACCTGCTCTACCTCAAGGCGCTGCTCGACGGGGTCGCTTCGATCGCGCTCGCATCGGCACTCGGCATCGGTGTCGCCTTCTCCATCGTTCCGATAATCATCGTGCAGGGAGGCATCGCGCTCGGCGCCCATGCGCTGCAGCCGTTCCTCACCGCGGACGTCATCCGCGAGATGTCCACCGTCGGCGGCACGCTGATCATGGCCATCGGCATCGACCTGCTCGACATCAAGCGGCTGCCGATCGGCAACTTCATGCCGGCGATCTTTGTCGCCGGGCTCCTCGGGGCGTTCTTCAGGTAGCAGGCGGGCGCCGCTCTACACCTCCGCGGGCCATCCCGTGACCGTGAATGCCGCGGGGCAGACGTCGCTGAGCGCGCACGCGCCGCATGCGGGCCGCTTCGCCGTGCACACCGCGCGCCCGTGGTCGATGAAGCGGTAGTTCACCGCGTACCAGTCCTCGCGCGGCAGCAGCGCGCACAGGTCGCGCTCGACCTTGTCGGGGACCTTCTCGTCGGTGAGCCCGAAGCGGTGGGCCAGGCGGAAGACGTGTGTGTCCACCGCGATGCCCTCCACCTTCCCGTAGGCGTTGGAGATGACGATGTTCGCCGTCTTGCGCGCGACGCCGGGCAGCCGCATCAGGCCTTCCATCGTGTCGGGCACCCGCCCGTCGAACTCCTCCAGGACGATGCGCGCGGCCGCCATGATCGAGCGCGTCTTCTGATGGTAGAAGCCGGTCGGCCGCACGATCTCCTCGACCGCGAGCACGTCGGCGCCCGCCAGCTCGGCCGCGCCCGGGAAGCGCGCGAAGAGCACCGGCGTCACCTTGTTCACGCCGGCGTCCGTCGTCTGCGCCGACAGGATGACGGCGACGAGCAGGTGCCACGGGTCGTCGCTGTAGTCGAGCGCGATGTGCGCGTGGGGGTAGAGGGTTCCCAGACGGTGCATGATCTCGGTCGCGCGCTGCTGCCGGGTCATCTCGAGGGCCACGTCGACGCTCCTGCCTCCGGTACGGGTACATGCCGTGTCACGGGATGAGGATACCCGCGCGGCCGGCATCGTCGTCCGCGCACACGAAGGCAGAGCGCCATGCACGCCCCCGAGAGGATCGAGCCGACCGGCCTGTCCGACTACCTGGCCGTCATGTCGCGGTCGGTGTTCGAGCCGGGGCTGAACTGGCAGGTCGTCGAGTCGAAGTGGCCTGGCATCGTCGAGGCGTTCGAGGGGTTCGACCCGATGCGCGTCGCGGCCTACACCCCCGAGGACGTCGACCGGCTGCTGGGCGACCCGGGCGTGATCCGGAACCGCGCGAAGATCGAGGCGGTCGTGCACAATGCGGGCGAGATGCTCGCACTCGTCCGAGACTACCTGCGTTCCGAAGGCTCCTACGACGAACTCGCGGCGGACCTCAAGAAGCGGTTCAAGTTCGTCGGAGGCATGGGCGCCTACCACTTCCTTTACGTTGTTGGGGAGCAGGTCCCGCCGTGGGAGCAGTGGATCGATGCGCATCCCTCGTCCCACTCGGGGAGGGTCCCTCACCTGCGGTGACCGTCAGCCGCGCCCGTCTGTGTGTGATCGCGCTTGACAGCGTAACAACACATTGTTACGCTCGGCGACGACACAGAAGGAGGTGCACCCGGTGGAACCCGAACTGATCTCCAAGAAGGACCTGCTGCTGGCCTGCGGCATCAGCTACGGCCAGCTCTACCGCTGGAAGCGCAAGGGGCTCATCCCCGAGGACTGGTTCGTGCGCAAGTCCGCGTTCACCGGCCAGGAGACGTTCTTCCCGCGCGAGAAGATGATCGCCCGCGTCGAGCGGATCCTGTCCATGAAGGACGAGGACGCCTCTCTCGATGAGATCGCGGAGGCCGTCTCGTCGGCGCCGCTGCCCGACACGTTCGCCCGCGAGGACCTGCTGGCGCGCGATGTCGCCTCAGCGACAGCGCTCGACCTGTTCGCCGAGCGGCATCCCGGCACGAGCGAGCTGCGCTTCGCCGAGCTGGTGGCCGTGGCGGTCGCCGATACGCTCCTGCGCAGCGGCGATGCCGGGCGCGACGAGGCGCTCGCGGCGATCGCGACGCTCGAGGAGGGCTGGGCGACCTGCGAGTCCGTCGGCTGCGACCTCGTGCTGCTGCGCAAGATGGGCGTCTCGAGTGTGCTGATCGTCTCGAGCGCCTCGGAACTGCTCGCGGAGTCCGGAGCGCGCGTCGTCGCGCGGATCGGGCTGCCCGAGCGCATCGAAGAACTCAAAGCGCGACTGAAGTCATAGAGAGAGGGGAGAGGGCGATGAGCGACACGAACAGGCCGGACACCAGGATCGCGGGAGCGGGAACGGTGACCGGAGGAACGTACGGAGAGGTCATGATCGCCGGCAGCGGGACCGTCAGCGGCGATATGGACTGCACCACCTTCAAGGTCGGCGGGGTGGCCGACGTGCAGGGCACGCTGACCGCGCAGACCATCAGCGTCGGCGGGAGCGCCAACTTCACCGGTGACGTGAAGGGCGGCGAGGTCGTGTTCAGCGGCAACGCCGACGTCCACGGCGCCTTCACGGCCGAGACACTGAAGGTCTCGGGAGTCGCGAGGTTCGACGGCTCGGTCAGCGCCGAGCGGGTCGAGATCAAGGGCACCACGAAGATCGGCGGCGGTTGCCAGGCCGAGTCGTTCGACGCGCAGGGCGCGTTCTCGGTGGGCGGGCTCCTCAACGCGGGGACCGTCTCCATCCGCCTCTACGGTGGCTGCGACGCGCACGACATCGGCGGCGAGACGATCGACGTCCGTTTGGCCACGCCGTGGGTGTTCCTGCCGTTCCTGGGTGAGCGCAACCTGACCGCCGACTCGATCGAGGGCGACACCATCTACCTCGAGAACACCCGCGCGAAGGTCGTCCGTGGCGCGAACGTCACCATCGGCGCGGACTGCGCGATCGACCTCGTTGAGTACAGCGGCACGATGACCGGCAGCGCTGGCGTAGTCTCCTCCCGCAAGGTCGAACCCAAGCTCTAAGCGTGCTCTGACGTCGCGCAGGCGGCCGGGAGCCGCGAGCGAAGCTTGCGAGCGCCGGCCGAGACCGCTCTCCGGCTCGGCCGAAGCGCGAGCCGCGAAGCGAACGGCTCCCGGCCGCCTGCGCTTGACCCCGCATCACTGCGGGAATACCCTCGGACGGCACGCACGCACCCCGCCCCGGTCTCCGGCGCGGGGCTGTCGTGCTGTTCACGCCCTGCCACATGCGCACACGAGCGCGCACGAAGGAGACACAAACGCATGTCGCTTCTCGCCGATCTCTCCGTCCTTCTGCAGCGCGCCCACGGTTTCGCCCAGGCGACGACCGCGCTGCGCGAGGGCGATGACTTCACGCTGGCCGTGCCGCCGTCGATCCGCCCGCTTGTGGTGGCCGCGGCCTTCCGCGCCGATCCGCGCGCCGTGCTCGTGGCCATTCCCGGCGACGACGCTGCCGAGCGTTTCGCCCGGCAGCTGACGGCATACCTGCCGTTGGAGTCGGTGCTGCCGCTGCCCGCGCCTGCCACTCTGCCGTGGTCGCGCCAGCCCGGCGACGTGCGCACGGCCGGCCGTCGCGCCCGCGCGCTGTACGCGCTGCAGGAGAACCGTCCGGCGATCGTCGTCGCCTCGGCCGCCGCGCTCCTCCGTCTGCTGCCCCCGCGCGGGGCGTCCGAGGCGTTCGCACCGTTCGTCCTCGAGATGGGCGCGACGCTGGACCTCGAGGCGTCTGTCGATCTTCTCGCCCGCATGGGCTACGAGCGCGTCGAGGTGGCCGAAGACGCGGGACAGTTCGCCGTGCGCGGCGGTACGCTCGACGTCTACCCCTCCGACGGCCACTTCCCCGTGCGCGCGGAGCTGCTCGGCGACGAGATCGAGTCGCTGCGGCGATACGTGCCCTCAACGGGCCAGAGTGTCGGTGACGTCGAGCGCGTCGAGGCCTACCCGTGTCGCGAGATCCGCCTGTCCAACCGCACGTCCAAGGACATCACGCACTCCCACCGCAGCGGCTTCAAGGACCTCCAGCGCCGCGGGCTGGGCGAACCGGAGCTCGCGCACGAGCTGGAGATGCTCGAGCAGGGCGTCTACTTCGACGGCGTCGAGGTCTACCTGCCGTTCGTCTACCGCGAGCTGGCCTCCGTCAGCGACTACCTGTCGAAGGACGCGCTCGTCGCCGTCTCCGAGCCCCGCGCGCTGTTCGACGACACGATGCGCGCCTACGCGGAGTTCGAGGAGGCGGCCAACGACGCCGGCGTGGACGCGACGCGCCACTTCGTCGCTCCTGCCAAGCTCGACCTGGGAGGGCGCCAGCGCCTGACCATGCTGTCCATCCTGCGTGCCGGGGCCTCTGCCGACGCGGAACTCAAGTCGCGCCGGCCTGATGTCGCGGGCGGAGAGGCCAAGACGATAGCGGGCCTCAAGGGCCTGGTCGACTCCGGTCACACCGTCCTGATGGTCGCGCGCGACCGCCGCCAGCGCGAGGCGCTCGCCACCTCGCTGGCCCACGGCGGCCTGCCCGTCTCGATCTACACCGGCGTGAGCCACGCGCTTCCCGGAAGCGAGCGCGACGTGCCGGGCGGGCTGACCGCGCGTGTGGTCAACCTCGGTGTCGCCGACATCCCCTCGGGCTTCGTCATCCCCGACGCTCATCTGGCGGTCGTGAGCGTCGATGACGCCTACCCGCGCTCCACCCGCCGTTCGCAGGGAAGCGTCGATCCCGCCGCGCTCACCTTCGACTTCAAGCCGGGCGACTACGTCGTCCATGCCGTGCACGGTATCGCGCTGTTCCGCGAGATGACGCGCCGCGAGCTCATGGGCGCCGAGCGCGACTACCTCCTGCTCGAGTACGCGAAGGGCGACAAGCTCTTCGTCCCCGTCGAGCAGCTCGAGCGGATCACGAAGTACGTCGGACCCGACCAGAGCTCGCCGCGCGTCACGCGCCTCAACACCGCCGACTGGTCCAAGGCCACCGGCAAGGCGCGCGTCGCCGCGAAGAAGCTCGCTTTCGACCTCGTCGACCTCTACGCCCGCCGCGCTGCCGCCACCGGCTACGCCTTCGGGCCCGACACGCCTTGGCAGGCCGAGATGGAGGGCACCTTCCCGTACGTGGAGACGCCCGACCAGCTCGCCGCGATCGCGGACGTGAAGGCCGACATGGAAGCGGACAAGCCGATGGACCGGCTGGTCTGCGGCGACGTCGGCTACGGCAAGACCGAGGTGGCGATCCGCGCGGCGTTCAAGGCCACCCAGGATGGCAAGCAGGTCATGGTCCTGTGCCCGACGACCATCCTAACGCAGCAGCACTTCACCACGTTCACAGACCGCTTCGGCGCCTTCCCGGTGCACGTCGAGGTGCTCTCCCGCTTCCGCTCGAAGGCCGAGCAGGAGGCCGCTCTCAAGGGCTTCAACGAGGGGAGCGTCGACATCCTGATCGGAACGCACCGGCTGCTGTCGCGCGACGTCGTGCCCAAGGATCTCGGGCTGGTCATCGTCGACGAGGAGCAGCGCTTCGGCGTCGAGCACAAGGAGCACCTGAAGAACCTGCGCGAGCAGGTCGACGTGCTCACGCTGTCCGCCACGCCGATCCCGCGCACGCTGCAGATGGCGCTCGGCGGGGTGCGCGACATGTCGGTCATCGACACGCCTCCGGCCAACCGGTTCCCGGTGCACGTCCACGTGGGCGAGTTCGAGGCCGACATGGTGCAGGGCGCCATCCGGCGCGAACTCGAGCGCGGCGGTCAGGTCTACTACATCTTCAACCGGGTCATGACGATCGACCAGGCCTCCGAGCGCGTGCGCGAGTTCGTTCCCGAGGCGACCATCGGCGTCGCGCACGGCCAGATGACCGAGCACCAGCTCGAGCGCGCCATGGAAGGCTTCGCCGCCGGGCGCATCGACGTGCTGGTCGCCACCACCATCATCGAGTCGGGCATCGACAACCCCCACACCAACACGCTGATCATCGAGGACTCCGAGCGCCTCGGCCTGGCGCAGCTCTACCAGCTCAAGGGCCGCGTCGGCCGCAGCCACGTGAAGGCATACGCGTACTTCCTGTTCGGCCGCGGCAAGCAGCTCACCGAGCAGGCCGCCGAGCGCCTCACCGCCATCGCCGAGCTGACCGAGCTCGGCAGCGGCATCAAGGTCGCGATGCGCGACCTTGAGATCCGCGGCGCGGGTTCGCTGCTGGGCGCCGAGCAGCACGGCAACATGTCCGCGGTCGGATTCGACCTCTACGCCCAGATGCTGCGTGAGGCGGTGGCCGAGATGCGCGGCGAGCCCGAGGTGGCGTTGCCCGACATCCGCATCGACATCCCGGTGAAGGCCTTCCTGCCCGAGGAGTACGTCCCTGACACCGACGAGCGGGTCCGCATCTATCGCAGGCTCGCCGCCGCCGGCACCTCCGACACGGTCGAAGGCATCGTCGCCGACCTCGTCGAGCGGTACGGGGCGATGCCCGAAGTGGCCGCGAACCTTGCCGGTGTCGCGCGTGCCCGCGCACTCGCGGGCGTGCTCGGAGCGACCAACGTCTCGGTCGTGCGCAACAAGGTCGTGGTGCAGCCGATCTCGCTCGATCCGGCCCAGCGCGGCGTGCTCGCGGCACGGGGCGCCGTCTATCTCGAGAAGGATCGGAAGATCCAGCTACCGCTCGGCTATGGAGAACCCGTGATGAATGGGGTGCTGGGCACACTGACTGCTATAATCGGCGCCACTGTGAAATCCTGACCACCTCACGTTTGCAAGGAGTGTCCATGACCCGCCTTTCCCGTCCGACCACGCTCGTAGCCGTGGCGCTTCTGGCGCTTGTGGCGCTGACCGCTGCGGGGTGCGCGAAGAGCGCCGCATCGGCCGACGCCATCGCGCGTGTGAACGGTACCGACATCCTCAAGACGACGATCGACAAGCAGATCGCGCAGATGAAGAAGGCGTCGCCGGCTACGTTCGAGTCCACCCAGGGCGTGCAGATCGAGCAGCAGTACCGGGCCCAGATCCTCAGCGGCCTGATCGACCTCGCATTGGTCCAGGAGGCCGGTAAGTCGGTCGGCGTCACCGTCACGGCCAAGCAGATCGACGACTACATCGCAGGGCTCGAGCAGCAGTACGGCAGCAAGGCCGCCCTCGAGACCGCGATGAAGACGGCCGGTTTCGACATGGCCATGCTGCGCGACCAGATCAACAACAGCCTGCTCATGGAGGGTGTCAGCTCCAAGGTCGCCAGCGGTAGTGCCGCGCCGACCGCCGCTCAGATCAAGACCTACTACGACGCCAACAAGTCCACCTTCGCCACCCCGGCCCAGGTGCACGCCGAACACATCCTGCTCGCGACGAAGGACAAGACCCTGGCGCAGACGGTACTTGCCAAGGTCAAGGCCGGCGGCGATTTCAAGGCGCTCGCCAAGCAGTACTCGACCGATCCCGGCAGCAAGGACACCGGCGGGGATCTGGGATGGGCGGCGTCGTCCGCCTACGTGCCCGAGTTCGCTGACGCCGTGGACAAGATGAAGGTCAACGACGTCCGCCTCGTGGAGACGCAGTTCGGCTGGCACATCATCAAGCTCCTCGGCCGCCGCGCCGCCACCCAGCAGACGCTGGCAGAGGCGACCCCCGCGGTCACCCAGACGCTGCAGCAGAACGCCAAGTCGGAGGCCTTCTCGGCCTACCTCACGGGGCTCCGCTCCAAGGCCAAGATCGAGATCCTCGACCCGGCCCTGAAGAAGCTCATCGACGCCGCCAACGTCGCGACCCCGAAGACGACCACCCCGTAGCGGATCACCTTCATAACTGACGACCGCAGGGGGCGCTGTGGCACCGGACCGGCACGAGCGTAGTTTCGACGAGCTCGTGCGCATCATGGCCGTGCTGCGCGCCCCCGACGGCTGCCCTTGGGACCGCGAGCAGACGCACATGTCGCTGCGCAAGCATCTGGTCGAGGAAGCCTATGAGGCCGTCGCCGCGATCGAAGCGGGCGACGACGCCGAGATGACCGACGAACTTGGCGACATCTTGCTGCAGGTGGTCTTCCACGCGCAGATAGCGTCGGAGGACGGGCGGTTCGACATCGACGACGTCGCCGAGGCCATCGTCACCAAGCTGCGGCGGCGCCACCCGCACATCTTCGCCGACGCGATCGCCGACACCCCGGCCCAGGTCATGGAGCGCTGGGATCGGATCAAGCGCACCGAGAAGTCCGGAGGGCTGCTCGACGGTATCGCTCCCACGCTCCCCGCGCTCACGATGGCCGAGAAGATTTCGAGACGTGCCGTCTCCGTCGGGTTCGAGTGGGAGACCGTCGAGGATGTGTGGGACAAGGTCCACGAGGAGATCGACGAGCTCAAGGCGACCGAGCCGGACACGGCCGAGGCCGAGGACGAGCTCGGCGACGTGCTCTTCACGGTGGTCAACGTGGGACGCAAGATGGGTGTGGACCCGGAGCAGGCGCTCCGAGGAGCGTGTGCGAAGTTCACGAGAAGGTTCACCGAGATGGAACGGGTCTCGGCCTCGATGGGTCTGGACCTCGCTGAGACGGGCATCGAAGACATGGAGGCGCTGTGGCGCCGGGCGAAAGAGGGGGAGCAGCAATGAGCTACATCACCGACATCTGGGCCCGCGAGATCCTGGACTCCCGCGGCAATCCGACCGTCGAGGTCGATGTCATGCTCGATGACGGGTCGTTCGGGCGGGCGGCGGTGCCGTCGGGCGCGTCGACCGGCGCGTTCGAGGCCGTCGAGCTGCGCGACGGCGACTCGGCCCGCTATCTCGGCAAGGGCGTGCTGCGGGCCGTCGCCAACGTCAATGACGTCATCGCCCCCGAGCTCGTGGGGATGGACGCGACCGACCAGCGCGCGATCGACTCCGAGATGCTCGCGATGGACTCGTCGGGCAACAAGGGCGAGCTCGGCGCCAACGCGATCCTGGGTGTCTCGCTCGCGGTGGCCAAGGCCGCTGCGGAGTCCACCGAGCTCACGCTCTACTCGTACCTGGGCGGCGCCAACGCGCACCAGATCCCCGTCCCGATGATGAACGTGCTCAACGGTGGCGCGCACGCCGACAACAACGTCGACCTGCAGGAGTTCATGATCATGCCGGTCGGCGCCTCGACGTTCTCCGAGGCGTTGCGCATGTGCGCCGAGATCTACCACACCCTCAAGGGCGTGCTCAAGGCGCGCGGCCTGAGCACCGGCGTCGGCGACGAGGGCGGGTTCGCCCCCAACCTCGGCAGCAACGAGGAGGCCCTCGAGCTGCTCAGCGAGGCAGTCGAGACCGCCGGCTACTCGCTGGGCGATCAGATCGTGTTCGCCCTCGACCCGGCGGCCACGGAGTTCTACGACACCGAGCGCGGCGTCTACATGCTCAAGGGCGAGGGACGCGAGCTCACTAGCGAGCAGATGGTCGACTTCTGGGCCGACCTCACCGAGCGCTACCCGATCATCTCCCTCGAGGACGGCATGGCCGAGGAGGACTGGGACGGCTGGAAGTCGCTCACCGACCGCATCGGCGACACCGTGCAGCTCGTTGGTGACGACCTGTTCGTCACCAACCCGGAGCGCTTGGGCCGTGGCATCGAACTGGGCGTGGCGAACTCCATCCTGATCAAGCTCAACCAGATCGGGTCGCTCACTGAGACGCTGAACTGCATCGAGATGGCGAAGCGCGCGGGCTACACCTGCGTGATTTCGCACCGCAGCGGTGAGACCGAGGACACCACGATCGCGGACGTTGCCGTGGCCGTGAACGCCGGACAGATCAAGACCGGCGCTCCCGCCCGCAGCGACCGCGTGGCCAAGTACAACGCGTTGCTGCGCATCGAGGAGGAGCTCGGCGACTCCGCCGACTTCCCCGGCATGCGGGCGTTCTACAACATCAGCCGCTAGCGCGGCCTACAGATCCACTAGGCGGGACGGCGAGTGCGATGACAGGTCCTCGCAGGACGAAGATCGTCGCGACGATCGGACCGGCGTGTGACGAGCCGGGAGTGCTGGAACGGGTGCTGGCCGCCGGCGTCGACGTGGCGCGACTCAACGCGTCACACGGCGAGCTTCCCGAGCTGGCGCGTCGCCTGGCAGCCATCCGGGCGTGGGCGGCGACCTCCGCTCGCGTCGTCGGCGTGCTGCTCGATCTGCCGGGACCGAAGCTGCGGGTCGGCGAGATGGCCCCGGGCACCGCGCTGGTCGAGGGGTCGGAGTTCGTGTTGTCGGCCGGCGAGGGCGCCGGCGACGCGGTCCGCGCGTGCGTCAGCTGGGACGGGCTCGCCGCGGACGTCTCCGAGGGCGATCGGATCCTGCTCGACGACGGCGGCCTCGAGTTGCGCGTGCTCTCGGCCCGCGGGGGCAACGTCGTCACGCGCGTCGTGCGCGGCGGGGTGCTCAGCTCCCACAAGGGCGTCAACGTCCCCGGCGTCAGCCTCCGGGTGGACGGCGTGACCCCGCGAGACCTCGAACTGCTGGCGTGGGGCCTGGACGCGGGGGTGGACCTGATCGCGCAGTCGTTCGTGCGCAGCGCTCGCGATGTCGAACGCCTCCGCGCGGCGATGGGCGACCGCGTGGTCCCGATCGTGGCCAAGGTCGAGAAGTACGAGGCGCTCGGCGACCTGGACGCCATCGTCTCGGCCGCCGACGCGGTGATGGTCGCGCGCGGAGATCTTGCGGTCGAGACCTCGCCCGAGAGCGTCCCTCCCGCGCAGCGGCGGATCGTGGAGACATGCCGGACGGCCGGTCGGCCCGTGATCGTCGCGACCCAGATGCTCGAGTCGATGACGCACGCTCCGTCGCCCACGCGAGCCGAGGCCTCCGACGTGGCCACCGCCGTGTTCGAAGGCGCCGACGCCGTCATGCTCTCCGAGGAGACCGCGGTGGGAGAGTTCCCGGTGCAGGCCGTCGAGACGATGGACCGCGTGTGCAGGGCCGCCGAGGACGCCGGCCCTTCCGTCCCGGTCCCACCCGGCGAGGCGGCCGCGGGTTCGCCGGTCGCAGCGGCGGCGGTCGCGCTCGCGCGCGACACGGATGCTCGCGTCATCGTGACCGCCACCTCCAGCGGTGCGACGGCGCGCGCGGTTGCTTCATTGCGCCCGTCTCAGCCCGTGCTGGCCGTCACGCCGCACGTCGCGGTGGCAGGCGCGCTGGCGATCGTGTGGGGTGTCATCTGCGCCGTGGTCGCACCCACGCGCACCATCGAGGAGACCACCCACACGGCCGTGGATGCCGCGCGTCGTCTCGGATTGGCCGGAGCCGGGGAGCGCGCCGTCCTGACCGCCGGGACCACCGCCGGCGTGATCGGGTCGACCGACCTCGTCCGGGTCATCACCCTCTAACGCGGCTCCTCCGCCTCGCTTCGCGTACCCCCTGCTCACAGGCGGCACGTCGCCTCACGCTCCAGTACAGGTCTATGGTTTTGACAGCGCGTGGTACCATGGTTGCGACCGGGCGGGAACCCCGCCAGCTACGCAGGCCTTCTCACAGGAACACCCACGCATGGGACGCACCACTTCGACGCAGCGCGGGGCCTCGCGACGCACGAAACCGACCACCACTTCGAGCGGTGGGGCGGCTCGGCGCGGCTCCTCCACCGCCCGCAAGCCCGCTGCCACGCGCGGGTCCAAGGCCGCACCACGCAAGGCCTCTCCGGCGCGTCGCACGGACCTGCGTCCCGCGGGCCCATGGCTTCCGGTGGCGATCGTCGCGCTGGTGGTGGT
This sequence comes from Coriobacteriia bacterium, assembly GCA_036508075.1. Taxonomy (GTDB): domain Bacteria; phylum Actinomycetota; class Coriobacteriia; order Anaerosomatales; family PALSA-660; genus PALSA-660. The sequence continues at coordinate 5,940 of DATCIA010000029.1, read as the reverse complement.
GATGGGATGGTCGCTCTATCCCGCGTTGAAGCTCGAGTACCAGGCCTCGCGCCGTGCCGCCACCAAGGAGCAGCAGTACCAGGCGCTGCGCGCCCGGCAGGCCACGCTCACCGAGGAGGTCGCCGCGCTTCAGACGCCCGCGGGCGTCGAGAAGGCGGCCCGCGAGAAGCTCGGCTTCACCAAGAAGGGCGAGCACGTCTACGTCGTCATCCCCGACGGGTCGGCGGCCGCCAGCGACTCGGCCACCGCGTCGATGGCCGGTGCCGCAGCCACCTCGATCGTGCAGGATGTGCTGGACCTGGTGTTCGGCGTGTCCTCGCCTGCGTCGACCTCCATTGAGCCCTGACGACACGACGATCGTCGCGCGACAGCTCGGCAGGGCGCCGCGGGGTCGGTGGCGCGTGGTCTCCCGGTGTGCGTATGGCTTCCCCACGGCGATCGCCGTCGCTCCGCAGCTCGGAGCCTCCACGCCCTTTCCCACGACCTTCTGGCTCACCTGCCCGTATCTCGTCTCCGCCGTGCATGATCTCGAGTCGGCCGGGGAGCATCGCGGCTGGGCCGAGCGCGCGGCGGCCGATCCGGGGCTCGCTGCGCGCCTTCTCATCGCCGACGCCGCGTACCGCGCGGCGCGCAGGTCCGAAGGCGGCGGTGTGGACCCGTGCGCATCCGTCGGCGTGGCCGGACAGGCCGACCCGCTCGCCGTGAAGTGTCTGCACGCCCGTGTCGCAGCTGCGCTCGCGGGCATCGCGGACCCGGTCGGGGAGGGTGTGCTCGAGCGTCTTTCGCCCGGTCCGGCGCCCCTCGCGTGCGACGGTTCGCCGTGCCGCCCCGCTGTCAGCTCCTCCTGATACCATCGGTCCATGGACACTCATCCGCATAGAGGCGACCCCGGACCCGGTGCGGTGCGCGTCGCGGTGATCGACATCGGGACCGTGACCACCCGCTTGCTCGTGGCCGACACCGACGGCGAGTCGGTCGACGAGGTCGTCCGCCGCACGGTCGTGACGCACCTCGGAGAGGGGCTGCACGCGTCGGGGCGGCTTTCGGAGGCCGGCATCGACCGCGTCGCGCGGACGGTCGGCGGCTTCGTCGAGGAGGCCGAGCGCCTCGGTGCCTGTTCCGTGACCGCCGTGGCGACCTCGGCCGCGCGCGACGCGTCGAACGGCGGCGACTTCTCCGACCGCGTCGAGCGAGCCGGCGTGCGCCCGCGGATCATCCCCGGCGCGACCGAGGCGCGGCTGTCCTTCTCCGGCGCGACCTACCGGATCGATGACGACGACATCCTCGTGGCCGACCTCGGCGGTGGCTCCACGGAGCTGGTGTTCGGATCGGCGCACGACACCGAGGCCGGGCGCGCCATCGAGGTCGATGCCGCCCGCTCGCTCGACGTGGGCTCGCGCCGCGTGCTCGACATGTTCCTGCACTCCGACCCGCCGACCGCCGGGGAGCTCCGGGATGCCTCGGCGTGGGTCGCCGACCAGATGCGCCCGTTCTTCGACGGGATGCGCTCCCGACCACGCACCCTGATCACCCTGGCGGGGACGGGGACCACGCTGTCGGCGGTCAAGCAGGAACTCGCCGTCTACGATCCCGAGCGCGTGCACCTGTCGCACCTGACGGGCGGCGACGTGGCCGACCTGCTCGCGCGGTTCGCGGCGCTGCCGCTGGCCGAGCGACGTGACGTCGTCGGGATGGACCCCGAGCGAGCGGACGTCATCGTCGCGGGCGCGCTGATACTCGAGACGATCATGGCGCTGGCCGGTGTCGATGCAACGGTTGTGAGCGAGCACGACATCCTCTACGGGGTGGTGCTCGCGGAGGCGCAACGGGCGGGCTAGCCCACGAGGCCCACGAGGCCCCCTACCCCAACTGGCAGAGGGAGCCGGCTTAAACCCGGCACAGTCTGGGTTCGAATCCCAGGGGGGCCACCAGGGTCGTTCCATCGCCGTGGACGCGACGCCGCCGACTGCCGTCGGTCGGCTCCGACTACCTTTCCCGGGCACCGCGCGGGAGTATAGTGACAGCGTTCACACGCGACCTTCGGGGGAGGACGCATGGACGACATCTCGGGCTCGGGGGACCCCGGCGTCGACGTATTCGTCGATGCGAACCTCTCCTCGTTCGCAGCGTGGGACGTCGTCGTCTACCTTGAGCACAGCGGCGGTGTGAGCGCGGGTCTCGCGGACCTCGTCGGCCGGCTGGGTCGTAGGGATCATGAGGTCGAGACGGTGCTGCACGACCTTGTCTCCGGCGGGATCGTCGTGGCGTCGGCGGAGCCCGACGGCGTCGTGCGCTACGTTCTCTCCGCCGATCCCGCGGTCCGTCGCACGGTCGCTCGCTTCGTCGAGCTCGCCAAGGTGCGCGGCATCAGGCTCGAGTTCGTGCGTCGCGTGCTCGCCCACATGCCACGGGGCTGAGCGGCCCCTACCGTCATGGTCCGTAGGCCGCAGCCGCGCATCCGCTCGCGCGGGCGTCGAATCATGTATCCTTATGGATTGCATCGCACAACGCCCGCCGAGCGCAGAAAGGCCACCCGTGGAGAAGGTTCGCCTCACGCAACTCTCCACCAAGGCGGGTTGAGCGGCCAAGTACGGTCCGGCGGACCTGCAGGCCATCCTCGACACCTTGGTCCCCTCGCACTCGGACGACCTCATGGTCGGGTTCGAGACGTCCGACGACGCCGCGGTGTACCGGCTCGACGACCACACCGCGCTGCTGCTGACGGTCGACTTCTTCACGCCGATCGTCGACGACCCCTACGACTTCGGCCGCATCACCGCGGCGAACTCGCTGTCCGACGTGTACGCCATGGGCGGACGCCCGCTGACCGCGATGAACCTCGTCGCGTTCCCGTGTTCGCTCGGGCCCGAGATCGTCGCTGAGGTGCTGAGGGGCGGCGGGGACGTCTGCCGTGAGGCCGGCGTCATCGTCGTGGGCGGCCACACGATCGACGACAAGGAGCCGAAGTTCGGGCTCTCAGTGCTCGGCATCGTGGATCCCGATCGCGTCGTCCGCAACGTGGGCGCGGAGCCCGGCGACGTGTTCGTCCTCACGAAGCCGATCGGGACCGGCGTGATCGGCACCGCCCTGAAACAGGGGCTCGAGGACGAGGATTCGGCACGCGGGGTGATCGAATCGATGGCCACGCTCAACCGCGACGCCTGCGAGGCGATGCAAGAGGTCGGTGTCCACGCGGCCACCGACGTCACCGGCTTCGGTATCGCGGGTCATCTCCACGAGATGCTGAAGGGAAGCGGGTGCGCCGGCGAGATGGTTTTCGGCGCGCTGCCGCTCTTCGCCGGTGTGCTGAGGTACGCCGCGCAGGGGGTCGTCCCGGGGAGGACGGCCGAGGTGATCGAGTTCGCCTCCGCGTTCACGGACTGGCCCGGACGTCCTGCACCCACGGCGCCCGATGCTCCCATCGAAGACCTCGCGCGCTGGCGCGTGCTGTGCGATCCGCAGACGAGCGGCGGCCTGCTGATGGCCGTGGACCCCCGGAAGGCCGACGGTCTCGTCGCCGCCCTCTCGGCGCGCGCAGTGGGCGCTGCCGTGATCGGCCACGCGGCGGCCGGGGACCCCGGTCACATCACCGTCACCGACTGAAGGACGAACACCATGGCCAAGACGTTCTGGTTCCTCACCGACAGCCTCGGCACGGGCGACGAGCAGCTCGGTCGGGCGCTGATGCGCAACCTCATCTACTCGCTCGCCCGTTCGGAGGACCGCCCCGAGCGCCTGATGTTCATGAACGGGGGCGTGCGCCTGACGTGTGAGGGATCCGATTCGCTCGACGATCTTCGCCTGCTCGCCGGAGCCGGGACGATCATCAAGTCGTGCGGCACCTGCCTCGACTTCCTGGGGCTGAAGGACGACCTCGCGGTCGGAGAGGTCGGGGACATGGCCGGATCCGCCGGTGTCCTCGCGGGGGCGTCAGACGTCGTCACCGTGGCGTAGGGCCCACCGTGCGGCCGTGACGCACCGTGGAGTGATCGGCTCGCCCGCCCCTGCCGGCAGGTCGGGTAGAATCCCTACCCATGGATAAGAAGACGCTCCTGCGCTCGCTTCCCAAGACCGACGAACTGCTCAAGCGCGAGGACCTCGCCGCGCTGGAGAAGGTGTTCCCGCGGTCGGTGGTGGTCGACGCCGTCCGTGACGCCGTCGACGCGGTGCGCGCCGCCATCCTGGCGGGCGAGACCGTCGCCTTCGATGCCGACAGCCTGTCTGCGGATGCGATCCGTGGCGCCGAGGCGCGCATGCGCCCGTCGTTGCGCCCGGTCATCAACGCCACGGGCATCATCGTCCACACGAACCTCGGCCGCTCGCGGTTGTCCGCGGCGGCGATGCGCGCGGTCGCCGACATCGCGGGTGACTACTCGACGCTCGAGTACGACGTCGAGAGCGGCGAGCGCGGGAGTCGCCATACCCACGTCGAACGGCTGATCTGCGACCTCACGGGCGCCGAGGCCGCGATGGCGGTCAACAACAACGCCGCGGCCGTGCTGCTCGTCATCTCGGCCCTCGCCTCGCGCAAGGAGGCGATCGTCAGCCGCGGCCAGCAGGTCGAGATCGGCGGCAGCTTCCGCATCCCCGACGTCATGCGTCAGTCGGGAGCCAAGATGGTCGAGGTGGGCGCCACCAACAAGACCCACCTGCGCGACTACGCGACGGCCATCACGCCGAAGACGGGCCTGCTGCTCAAGGTCCACTCGAGCAACTTCCGCGTCGTCGGGTTCACCGAGGAGGTCACGCTCGCGGACCTGGTCGCTCTGGGTGCCGAGCGCGGCGTCCCCGTGTACGAGGACCAGGGCTCGGGAGTGCTCATCGATCTCGCACCGTACGGGCTGCCCGACGAGCCGACGGTCCGCTCGTCGATCGAGGCGGGCGTCGACGTCGTGTCGGTGTCGGGCGACAAGCTGCTGGGCGGCCCGCAGGCCGGCATCATCGCCGGCAAGCGCGACATGATAGCCCGGCTCAAGAAGCACCCTCTGGCCCGCGCGCTGCGCTTGGACAAGATGACGCTGGCCGCCCTCGAGGCGACGCTGCGACAGTACCTGGACCCTGACCGCGCGCTCGCGGAGATCCCGACGCTGTGGATGCTCATCCGCACGCCCGAGGACGTCGAGGCGAGCGCGGAGGCGCTGGCCGCCGCCATCGCCGGGATCACGGGCGAGACCTTCATCGTCGCGACCGAGGCCGACGTGTCCCGAGCGGGTGGCGGCGCGCTCCCGCTGGCCGACATACCGACGACCGTGGTCACGCTGGTGCCGCGCACCATGAGCGCCAACGACCTCGAGGCCCGGCTGCGCCTGAGCTGTCCCGCGATCATCGCCCGTATCCGCGACGGCCGCGTCGTCGTCGATCCGCGCACGCTGGCGCCGCACGAAGAGGGCCTGATCGTCCATCGCCTGGCCGAGATCGCGGCGGGAGCGCACGCGTGACCTCGCTCGTCCTGGGTACGGCGGGGCACATCGACCACGGCAAGTCCGCGCTGGTGAAGGCGCTCACCGGGACCGATCCCGATCGTCTGCCCGAAGAGAAGGAACGCGGCGTCACCATCGAGCTCGGCTTCGCGCGTCTCGAGCTGCCGTCCGGCGCCAGCATGGGCGTCGTCGACGTCCCGGGCCACGAGCGGTTCGTGCGCCAGATGGTCGCCGGCGCCACGGGCATCGACGTGGTGTTGCTGGTCGTGGCTGCCGACGACGGGGTGATGCCGCAGACCCGCGAACATCTCGCGATCATCGACCTGCTCGGCATCTCGCGCGGCGTGGTCGCCGTGACGAAGTCCGACCTGGCCGACCCGGAGTGGCTTGCGATGGTGAAGGATGACATCGCGCGCCTGCTGGTGGGAACCGGCATCGAGGGCGCGCCGATCGTGGCGGTCTCCTCGAAGACGGGGGAAGGGCTCGACGAGCTGAAGGCGGCGCTCGATTCCGTGGCGGG
>DATCIA010000028.1:0-5441 GCA_036508075.1 Coriobacteriia bacterium | reverse complement strand
CGATTCCCCCACTCCGATCCGCACGATGGGGAGTCCGAGCTCGCGCGAGATCGCCACGGCGATCCCACCCCGGGCGGTGCCGTCGAGCTTGGTGAGCACCACTCCGTCGAGGTCGAGCGCGTCGTTGAACATGCGCGCCTGCTGAAGGCCGTTCTGGCCGGTCGTCGCATCGAGGACGAGCAGCGAGATGACGGGAGCGGTGCTCTGCGCCTTCGCCACGCGCTGCACCTTGCGCAGCTCCTGCATGAGGTCCGCTGAGGTGTGCAGACGACCGGCGGTGTCAACGAGGACGAGGTCCGCCCCGCGGGTCCGGGCCTCAGCGAGCGTGTCGAACACGACGGACGCGGGATCGGTGCCGCGGTCGCGCTCGACCACGGGCACGCCGGCCCGGTCGGCCCACACGCGCAGTTGCTCGATCGCGGCGGCGCGGTAGGTGTCCGCCGAGCCGATGACGACGTTCCGGCCGGCGATGGCGGCCTCCGCCGCGATCTTGCCCACCGAGGTGGTCTTGCCGGTGCCGTTGATGCCGACGAACAAGACCGTGAGCGGACTCGTGGCCAGCGGATCGGGCGACTGCGGCAGCTCGGACGCGATGAGGTCGACGAGGGCGTCGGAGACGGCGGTCGCATCGGGGAGGTCCTCGCGACGGGCCCGTGAACGGAGGCGCTCGACGATCTCGACCGCGGCGGTCGCCCCCATGTCGGCGGCGATCAGCGCCTCCTCGAGGCCGTCCCAGAATCCCTCATCGACGTCCGGACCGCGTCCGACGAGATCCGCGATCCGGTCCCCGATCTGGTCGCGCGTGCGGCTCAGCCCGGCGGAGAGCCGGTCGAACCACGCCGGCGTCACCGCGAGCCGTCCGCGTCGACGGGACGGCCGGTGGCACGGTCGAGGCGCTGGCTCACGACCTTGCTCACGCCGTCGGAGTGCATGCTGACCCCGTAGAGCACGTCGGCCATCTCCATGGTCCGGCGCTGGTGGGTCACGACGATGAACTGGGTGTGCGAGCGCATGGTGTCCACGAAGGAGACGAACCTCCGGAGGTTGGAGTCGTCGAGCGCCGCTTCGACCTCGTCGAGGATGTAGAACGGGCACGGGCGCGTCCGGTAGAGCGCGAAGAGCAGCGCGAGCGCTGTGAGCGACTTCTCGCCACCCGACATCAGCGTCATCTTCTGCAGCTTCTTGCCCTGGGGCTGCGCGATGACCTCGATGCCGGTGGTCTCCGGGTCGTCGGGGTCGGTCATGGCCAACTCGGCGTGACCGCCCGGGAACAGCAACGAGAAGATGTTCTGGAAGTGGCCGTTGACGTGCTCGAAGGTCTCGAGGAAGCGGTCGCGCATCTTCCGATCGATGGCGCGGACCACCTTCGTGAGGGCGGTGCGGCTCGAGGTGAGGTCGTCGATCTGGGTCGCGAGGTGGTCGCGGCGGTGCAGAAGCGAAGCGTGCTCCTCGACGGCGAGTTCGTTGACCGGGCCGATCTGCCCCAGTTGCTTGCGCAGCTTGTGCGCACGGTCGGCGGCGGCGTCGCGGTTCTCGAAGGGCTCGAGTTCGAGTGCGCGCTCGAGGGGCACGTCGAACTCGTCGACGATGCGGCTGACGGCTGTGTCGACCTGCACCTGCAGCTGGGCCTTGGACACACGCAGGTCGCCCATCGCGCCGATGCGCTCGTCCAGGGCGCTCTGGGCGTCTCGCACGGCGTCCTGGGCGGAGCGGATCGTGTCGCGCAGGGACTGGGAGTCGGCCTGCTCGAAGCGTGCACGGTCGCGCAGCTTGACGGCCCATTCCTCGGCGCGCTCGAGGAGCGCGGAGTAGAGGTCGTGGACGGGCTGGATACGCTCGCGCAGCAGCTCGAGAGCCGCCTCGGTACGCTCCGAGGACGCGAGCGTCTCGTCGATCTCCGCGAGGTCGCCGGTGGCGGCGGACATCTGACGCTTGAGGTGGATCTCGCGCTCCGAGACCGTGGCCATGTCCACCTGGCACGAGGCGAGGCGGTCGGAGATGACCGTCTCTTCGCGGAAGCGGTCGTCGCGCGTCTCGCGCTTGACGATAGCCTCCTCCTCGAGCGACTCGATACGCGCCTCCATGTCGGCGATGCGCTCGGCGTGCTGCTCGCGCGCGGGGCGGTCCTTGGCGGTGCGCTCGGCGATCAACGCGCCTCGCTGTTCGAGGAAACGTGACTCGTTCTCCAGATCGGTCAGGGCCGACTCGAGTCGGGTCAGCTCCTCGCGCATCGACTCATGCTCGCCCGAGCGCGTCGCCAACTGCTGGCCCAGCTCCAGGGCGTCCTGCTGGGCGGCGCGGAGCGCCTCCTCGGCCTCGGCGAGCAAGGCCTCGGAGTCCCCGACGATCGCGTAGGCCGCCGATTCGTCGTCATGCAACTCGTTGATGCGGCGCTTGCGTTCGAGGACGGACGCGCTCTGATCCAGCCCGGGGCCGACAGTGACCTTGCCCGAGGGCCAGACCATGTGCCCGTCGGGCGTGGCGAAGCGGCTTCCGGGGAAGCGCGAGGAGGCGTCGAGCGCCTCTTCGAGCGTGGGGACGAGGTAGACGTCGCCCAGCAGCGCCTCGATCGCCGGCCGCACCACGGCGTCGCAGGTGACCGCATCGGAGAGCCGGCGACCCGCTCCGGGGCGCGCCTCGACCGGCTGTGCCGCGTCGAGTGACATGATCGCGATGTCGCCGGTGGCGTGCTCGGAGAGCAGCGACAACACCCCGGCGCGCGCCGTGGTGTCGGATACGAGGACGCAGAAGAGGTCCGAGCCCAGAGCGAGCTCCACGGCCTTCTCGACATCGGCCTCCACGGAGATGACGTCGGTCAGGGGGCCGACCAGTCCGGGGACCCTGCGGTCCGAGGAGAGGACCCAGGCGAGCGCGGGGGTCGCCGTCGCGAACGCGCGATCGACCTCCTCGAGCCCGATGCCCTCAGCACGGACCTGCGTGAGGCGCTCCCGCAGTTCCTGCAGCTCACGGCGGCGCGACTCCACGACACGGACACGCCGGTCGACGTCGGACTCGGCCAGCGCGATCTGCTTGAGGGTGTGGTTGCGCACCCGTTCGGTCTCGTCCAGGCGCGTGCGCCGTGCTGCGAGCGTGGCGGTCAGGGACTGCTTCTGTCCGGTGAGCGCGGTGGCGCGCTCCGCCAGAAGCGATTCTTCGAGGGTGAAGGCGGAGAGCGACTGCTCGACCGTCGCGAGCTCGGCGCGCGCGTCGTCGGCTTCCTTGCGCGTGCGGCGGATCGCGGCCGTGACCTCGGCCAGCGAGGCCTCCGCGGCGAGACGCTCCTTGCGAGCCGTCTCGGACTCCCTGCGGGTCTCACCGAGGCGCTGGTAGAGGGCTTTGAGCTGAGCGTCGGCGGCCGCGCGCTCCTCGTTGAGGCGCGCGACCTCCTCCACGCGGCGCTCGCGACGGCCGGCGGCGCCGTGCACCTTCGCGCGCAGCTCGGAGATCCGCTCGACGAGGTTCTTGCCCTTCTCCTCCAGCAGGAGGAGGCCGGAGTTCAGCCGTTCGAGCACTGCCTGGATCCGCCGCCGCTGCTCGCCGAGGTCGCCGACGAACAGGCCCTTCTCCTCGAGCAGCGCCTGGAAGGTGCCGAGCTCGCGCTCCTTCTCCGTGAGGCGGTAGCGGGCCAGCTCGAGGTCGGCGTCGTGTTCCCGCTCTTCCTTCTGGACGGCGTCCCACGCCTCGTGCAGCGAGCGAAGGTCGTCCACGGCCAGAGCGACCTCGATGTCGCGGAGCTGGGCGAGCAACCCGTCGTACTGGCGGGCCTTGTCCGCCTGGCGCTGCAGCGGGCGCAGCTGGCGTTCGACCTCGCCGAGCACGTCGCGCGCGCGTTCGAGGTTCGACTCCATCGCGCCGAGCTTGCGCAGCGCGCGTTCCTTGCGCTTCTTGTGCTTGAGGACTCCGGCGGCTTCCTCGATGAGCGCCCGACGGTCCTCGGGACGCGAGTTCAGGATCTCGTCGAGGCGGCCCTGGCTGATGATCGAGTGCGTGTCGCGGCCGAGGCCGGAGTCGTGGAGCAGATCCTGGATGTCCATGAGGCGGCAGGGCGAGCTGTTGATCAGGTACTCGCTCTCGCCGTTGCGGTACATCCGGCGGGTGATCGTGACCTCGTTGAACTCCAGCGGGAGCGTGCCGTCGGAGTTGTCGAGCACGAGGTCGACCTCGGCGACACCGACGGCCTGGCGGGCGGACGAGCCCGCGAAGATGACGTCCTCCATGGAGTTGCCGCGCAGGGACTTGGCGGACTGCTCCCCAAGGGCCCACAGCACGGCGTCGGAGATGTTGGACTTGCCCGAGCCGTTGGGGCCGACGACGCTCGTCACTCCGGGCTCCAGGGTGAGGATGGCCCGGTCGGCGAAGGACTTGAATCCCTTGACGGTGAGTGACTTGAGGTACACGGGTCCCCGGTGGACGTGGTTGCGTGGAAACGAGCACGACCGGGTGGCCGCGCACCGAAGAATCCTACCACAGGAGACGTGCCTCACAGGAGCGATCCGCGCCGCTTCCGGGCCGGTATCAGGAGTTCTCGAGCGCCTCGAGGGCCTCGGCGGCGGCGGCCTGTTCCGCGCGCTGCTTCGTGGCGCCGCGCCCCGTACCGCAGACCCGCCCCGCCAGCGACACTTCGGCGGTGAACACGGGGTCGTGCACGGGGCCGGTGCGCTCGACGATCGCGTACGATGGCAGGCCGAGACCGTTGCCCTGGGTGATCTCCTGAAGCCGGTTCTTGGCGTCCACGGAGGTGGCGAGCAACGTCTGGCGGTCGATGCGGTCCCCAAGCATTCTCATCGCGAACGTGCCGGCCACGGTGATGCCGGCGTCGAGGTAGATGGCCGCGACGAGAGCCTCGAAGGCGTTCTCGAGCACCGAGTCGCGGGTGCTCTCCCGCGCGGCTCCCCTACCCATCCGCATCGCGGGGCCCAGGTCGAGTTCCCGGGCGACGGCGGCGAGCGTACGGCCTGACGTGAGAGCGATCTTCATGAGAGTGAGGTCACCCTCGGGGGCATCGGGGAACGCCTCATACAGCCGCGGAGCGACCACCCACGCCAGCACGGCGTCGCCGAGGAACTCGAGGCGTTCGTTGTGCTGGCCGCCATGTTCGAGCGCCCAGGACGGGTGCGTCAGTGCGCGACGATAGAGCTCACGGTCGGTGATCGGCACGTCGAGGCGCTGCAGCAGCGCGTCGAATGCGGCCTCGCTCATCGGTCGGCGCGCCCCATCAGGATCGATGCGTTGTGGCCGCCGAAGCCGAACGAGTTGCTCAGCGTCACTGCGGGGTTCGTGAGGCGCGCGACGTTGGGAACGTAGTCGAGGTCGCAGGCCGGGTCCGCGTCGGTGTAGTTGATCGTCGGCGGAAGGATGCCGGTCTCCAGCGCGCGCACGCATGCGACGGCCTCGATCGCGGCGGCGCCGCCGAGCAGGTGGCCTGTCATCGACTTGGTCGA
>DATCIA010000027.1:0-5576 GCA_036508075.1 Coriobacteriia bacterium | reverse complement strand
GGATCGGGATCGGGATCGGGATCGGGATCGGGATCAGCGGGTAGTCGATCATCGGCAGCCGCACGAGCGTGAACGGAGGCTTGGCGAGCTCCTTGGGAGGAGCGAACCACAGCATGCTCAGCACCAGGTCGACACCCAGGGTGCGGACGTGCTCCAAGTGCTCGGGCCGCGGACGCACGGCGATGAACAGCTGGTCGGTTATCGCCGAGACGTCATAGGACGGACGCTCCCCGACGTTAACAGCCGGTCGCAGAACGGAGTCGATGTCAGCCCCGCCTGGAGACCAGGCCGTAGACGAACAGCACGATCACGGCGCCGCCGACGGCGACGAGGATCGAGACCAGGCTGAAGCCGCTGACGCCCGGGCCACCGAGCATCCCGGACACCCAGCCGCCCACGAACGCGCCCACGATACCCAGAACGATCGTGATGATCCATCCGAACCTGTCCCCCATGACCAGCTTCGCGATGATCCCGGCGACCAAGCCGATGCCCAGCCACGTCAAGATGCTCATACCGTCCATGTTCGTTGCTCCTTGTCGGAGGACTCGGTGAAAACGCGCTACACCGGCCTTGTTCCCGAGAAACGCGCGTCCCTACACCTGGGTTTCGGTGTCTTCGCTCTTCTCCACGCGCTCGACGGTCTGTGAGGAGCGCCGCGGGCTGACCGCTTGGATCAGCGAGACGATCCCCCAGCCGATCAGGGCATACACGGCCAAGGCCAGCAGCGAGCTCAGTTCGAACGACGAACCTGCCGCCGACTGCGTCTTGAACACCGCATCGAACGGCACCATGAACGGCGTCGACAGGTTGTGGACGAAGGAGACGAAGCCCGCTTCCTTGTTGGCGCCGAGAAGCAGCAACACGAAGCGCATCGCGAGGATGACCTCGATCACGCCGAACACGTAGTACACGACGCGAACCCAGATCACCTCTGCGGGAGTACGGGTCTCGGTGTGGACGGTCTGCCTCCGCGCGCTCGAGCCGGAATCGACGGTAGCCATAGGTGTTTCCTTCCGATGTTGATCGGCCTGTTCATCACGGAATGTATGTTCCCGCGGTGGCGCGGACCGAGACCCGGCTACTTGCTGCGGTCCTCCCACGCCTTCTGGGCGCGGTCGGTCCAGTCATCCCACGCCGAGGCGATGTCGCGCGACACGTCATCCCACTTGCCGTCCGCTGCGTCCCAAGCCGTGGCTGCCTTGATCTTCAACTCGTCGTACTGCTTCTGGAGGGTCGAGACGTGTTCGCCGTAGGCGATCTTCGCGTCCCCGGTGGCCGCCGCGGCCTTGGCCTTCATGACGTCGAGCTCGCGCTTTCCCTCGTCGATCTGACCGTCCACGCGGGCCTTGAGTTCGTGCTTCTGCATCGCGATGTCTCCTTTGTCGGGCGCGCGACCGCGCCACGAACCGTCAGCTCCGGACCGGCGCGGGGGCATCCACCCGGGGCTGCTCCCCGGGCAGTATGCGTTCGAAGAACCGCCTAGGTATTGCTGCACGGCCCGGGCGGGTACCTACTGACCATATACCCGTTCCGCGATGTCCACACTTCCAGCGCCCGGAGGCCCTGTGAACGAGAAGAACCGTCACTCAACCGCATCAGCAGCAACCCCCGCTCTCGACAAGGCGAGGTGGCGGCGAGCGCTGCTGGGCGCCGAGTCGCGCTGGCCCGCGTTCGCCGCGGCGCTCGTCATCATCGTCGGCCAGGCGCGCCTCGCCAGCAGCCTCCAGTTGCAGCCGGTCTGGTTGCTGCCGGGTGTGGCCGCGGTACTCCTGATCGCCTCCATCGGCTTCTACATATCGCCGGCCAAGCCGACGCGGGTCGACCGCGTCGTCTCGATCGGGCTGGCGGGCGTGCTCGTCATCGCGAACGCCGGCAGCTTCGCGTTGCTCGTGCGCAGCGTGTTCCTGGGATCCTCCCTCACCCCACTCGGCCTGCTCGCGAACGGCGTGACGCTGTGGGTCGTGAACATGCTCGTGTTCGCGATCGTTTTCTGGGAGCTCGACGGGGGCGGCCCGGAAGCTCGCCTCGAGCGCCGCCGGGAGTTCCCGGACTTCGTCTTCCCGCAGCAGCAGGCCGATCAGGAGAAGCTGGTCCGCGCGGGCTGGCAGCCGTCGTTCGGCGACTACCTCTACTTGGCGCTGACCAACGGCACGGCATTCTCACCCACCGACGCGATGCCGTACACGAAGCGCGCGAAGCTCGCCATGGGCGCGCAGAGCCTGCTCGCGTTCTCAATCGCCGCGGTCGTCGTCGCGCGCGCGGTCAACATCGCCAAGGGTTAGCACCCGGCGATCGCGCCGGGGGTATGTACGTTCGTACACAGGCGCCTCGGGCGCCGCATCGACGATCGGAGACCGATCCCATGCCGCACGCGATCTGGAGAGGCATCATCTCGTTCGGGCTCGTCACGATCCCGGTGTCCCTGCTGCCGGCGGTACAGCCCCGCGAGCTCGCCTTCCACCTGCTCGACGATCGTGACCTCTCGCCGATCCACAACAAGCGGGTGAGCGAGAGGACAGGCCAGGAGGTCGAGTGGGAACACGTCGCCAAAGGGTTCGAGGTCGAGAAGGGGCGCTTCGTCCTGGTGACCGACGACGACCTGAGGGCGGCGAACGTCGAGGCGACCCAGACCATCGACGTTTTGGCGGCGGTATGCGGCGACGAGATCCACCCGGAGCTCTTCGACACCCCGTACTACCTGCAGCCCGAGAAGGCGGGCCGCAAGGCCTACCTGCTGCTGCGCGAGGCGCTGAAGTCCGCGAAGCGTGTCGCGCTTGCGAAGATCGTCATCCGGACGCGTCAGCACCTCGCAGCGATCGTTCCGGACGGGGACCTGCTCCTGTTGGCCGTCCTGCGCTACCCGGACGAGCTGCGAGACACGGGCACGCTGGACCTGCCGGGAACCGGCGCGGACGCCCTGAAGTCCGCCGGGATCACCGACGCCGAACTCGTCCTGGCGCAGCAGCTCGTCGCCACGATCTCAAGGCCGTTCGACCCCGAGGCGCCCGAGTACCGGGACACCTACCGCGACGACCTCATGGCGCTCATCGAGAAGAAGGCGCAGGGCGCGGAGCCCGTGGCCGCTGCTCCGCCGGAGGCGGCCGGGCCCGGCGGTGAGGTCGTCGACATCGTCGCTCTGCTGAAGAGGTCACTGGACGAGGCAAAGCACGCTCGCGCCTGACGGGAGGACGAATGCCGCTCGATGAGTACAGGCGGAAGCGCGACTTCTCCTCCACGCCCGAGCCCTCCGGCGGGGCCGATGCCGCACCGGAAGCCGGCGCGCTCACCTTCGTGGTCCACAAGCACGCCGCCCGCGCACTCCACTACGACCTCCGTCTCGAGATCGGCGGCGTCTACGCATCGTGGGCGGTACCGAAGGGGCCTTCGTTCGATCCCGCGGACAAGCGGCTCGCCGTACACGTCGAGGATCACCCGCTCGAGTACGGCTCGTTCGAAGGGACGATCCCCGAGGGCGAGTACGGCGGCGGCACGGTGATGATCTGGGACCGCGGTTCGTTCCGGCCGATCGGTGATCCCGCGGCAGCCGTGGCAGCCGGACAGCTCAAGTTCGTCCTCGACGGCGCGAAGCTCAAGGGCGCGTGGGTGCTGGTGCGCATGAAGCCGCGTCCCGGCGAGCGCCAGGAGGCGTGGCTCCTCATCAAAGAGCGCGACGACAACGTCCGGCCCCGCGCCTCCTACGACGTGCTTGTGGCGGAGCCGGACTCGGCTGCCAGCGGCCGCACCATGGATGAGATCGCTGGCGTGGCGCCCGAGGCCGGGGGCCCGCTCCTCGCGAGGCTCGCGCTTCGGACGAGCCCGAAGGCCGCGGTCTCGTCCGGCGCTCGCAATCGCTCGTCGGGGTCCCCGGCCTCGGGCGCCACGGGCGTTCCCCTCGATCTGCCGTTCCAGCTCGCGACGCTGGTCGACGAGGCACCGGCCGGTGACGAGTGGATCCACGAGATGAAGTACGACGGGTACCGGCTGCACGTCGCGCTCGAGGACGGGAAGGCCAGGGTACTCACGCGGCGGGGGGCGGACTGGACGGAGCGCTTCCCTTCGATCGCGCGGGCCGTCGAGGCGCTCCCGGTCTCGTCGGCGCTGCTCGACGGGGAGGCGGTCGTGCTCGACGCGCAGGGACGGTCGGACTTCGGGCTTCTCCAGGAGGCGCTCGCTGCGGACAGGCCGGAGACGGTCCGGTTCGAGGTCTTCGACCTGCTGTACCTGGACGGCTTCGACCTGCGCGCCGAGACACTGCTGCGACGCAAGGAGGTGCTCGCCTCGCTGCTGGCCGGAGTGCCGCTCGACGGGCCGCTCGTTCGCGTGGACCACTACACGGGCGAAGGCCCCGGCTATCACGCCGCCTCGTGCGAGCTCCTGCTGGAGGGTTCGGTCAGCAAGCGCGGAGACCGCCCGTGGGTCCCGGGACGCACCCGCGACTGGCAGAAGGCGAAGTGCCTCGCGCGTCAGGAGTTCGTCGTCGGTGGCTGGACCGACCCGACGGGATCGCGGCGGCACTTCGGCGCGCTGTTGCTCGGGGTACGGGACGGCGACGGGTCGCTGCGCTACGCGGGACGGGTCGGCACGGGCTTCACGGAGCGAGCGCTCGACTCGTTGAGCGAGTCGCTGAAGACGCTGGCCTCGAAGGCCGCGCCGTTCGCGGACCCGCCCAAGGCCGCGGGCGCGCACTGGGTGCGCCCCGAACTGGTGGCCGAGGTCGCGTTCCGCGAGTGGACCCGCGACGGCGTCGTGCGACAGCCTTCGTTCAAGGGGCTGCGCGAGGACAAGGACGCGAAGGACGTGGTCCGGGAGACGGCGATCACGCCGTCCTCCCGCAGCGCCGCCCCGACCAAGAACTCCGCCGACCGCCCGCTACAGGTCGGAGGGGTGACCATCACGAACCCTGACCGGATCCTCGAACCCGCGGGGATCACCAAGCGCGAGCTCGCGCGCTACTACGAGGCGGTCGCGGAGTGGATGCTGCCGCACCTCGCGCGACGCCCGCTAACGATCGTTCGCTGCCCTCACGGCACCTCGGGAGACGTCGGCTGCTTCTACCAGAAGCATCCCGAGGTCCGTGGCTGGCCCGAGGCGCTCAAGCCGATCGTGATCGAGGACCGCTCGGGTCCCGCGACGTACTCCTACGTCGAGGACGCGGCCGGGCTTCTTGCGTTGGCTCAACTCGGCACGCTCGAGATCCACACGTGGAACTCGCTCGTGGATGACCTCGAGCGGCCGGACCGCATCGTGTTCGACCTCGATCCCGGGCCGGAGATCGTGTTCACGGACGTGGCGAAGGCGGCGCGCACTGTGCGGGACGCGCTCGATGCGCTCGGACTCGGCGCCTTCGTGAAGACGACCGGCGGCCGAGGGCTGCACGTGGTCACGCCGATCACCCCCGAGCGCGGCTACGACGAGATCCGCGCCTTCGCGCACGGCCTCGTGAACGTGCTCGCAGCGCAGCGCCCCGAGATGTTCACGGCGACCATGGCCAAGACGGAACGGGCCGGGCGTGTCTTCATCGACTACCTGCGCAACGCCCACGGCGCGACCGCGGTGTGCGCGTACTCCACGCG
>DATCIA010000026.1:0-20972 GCA_036508075.1 Coriobacteriia bacterium | reverse complement strand
GTCGACGAGCAGGATGCCTGCGAGCGAGGTCGCTCCCCGCCTCACGCCGAGGCACCCGGCAGGACGTGGAGGACTGCGTTGATGGCGTCGTCGAGCGGGAGTCCCAGCGTCGCGCCCGCGGCGGCGAAGTGTCCACCGCCGCCGAAGGACCGCGCGATGGCGCCAACATCCAGCGTCGGGCACTTGGCGCGCAGCGACACCTTCACGCCGTCGTGGTCCTCCTTGAAGATCACGACCGCATCCACGCCGCCGGTCTGGCGCACGGCGTCGACGAGGTTCTCGGTCTCCTCCGCCAGAGCGCCCGTCTCAGCGAGGTCGTGCGCGCCGATCCAGGAATAGACGACGCGGCCCCCGTTGGCGAGGGTGATCCGTGACAGCACGCGCCCGAGCAGAGCCAGGGCGGGCGCCGTACGCTGCTCGTACACCCTCGAGTAGAGGCGGTTCGCCTGTGCACCGGCCTCGATCATGTCAGCGGCGTCGCGCAGGGCGCGAGGGGTCGTGTTGTTGTAAGAGAAGCGCCCCGTGTCGGTCATCAGCCCGACGTAGCAGGCCGCTGCGATGGCCGGGGTCGGCTGCACGCCCAGCAGCGGGAGCAGACGCCAGATGATCGAAGCCGTGGCGGGAGCCGCCGAGTCGACCAGGTTGAGGTGCCCGAAGCAGGCATCATCCGAGTGGTGATCGATGACGATCACGTCCCGGGCGGAACGAGCGAGCTTCTCTGCGACACCGAGGCGGACCCAGGTCGGCGTATCGAGTGCCACGAACACGTCGGGCGCGTCGAGGCCCAGAACCGGGTGATAGAGGTCGAAGCCGTCCAGGAACGAGTAGGTCCCCGGCGCGACGTGCGTGTCGGCCAAGGTGGCGACCGCGTTGATCCCGACGGAGCGCAGCGCGAGCGTCAGCGCAAGCGTGGCTCCGACCGCGTCACCGTCAGGGTTGACGTGGGCGCACACGGTGACGGTACGGGCCGCGAGGAGTGACTCCGCGACCGCGCGTTCCGTCGCGACGGCGTCACACCCCATTATCGGCGACATCCTCTGCGGCTGCGGCTTCCTCGACCTCGTCGACCTCGTCGGGGACGCGTCCGAGCTCGCGCTCGCTGCGGATGGCGTTCGCGATACGGGTCGCCTCCTCGATCGCCGGGTCGACCTTGAAGGTGAGCTCAGCGGTGTACCGGGCGCGCACGCGCTCGCCGAGCAGCGAGCGGATGCGGCCGGTCGCACGCTTGAGACCCTCAAGGGAATCGGAGGGGTCACGGCCCTCCGGCACGGCGACGTAGATCGTCGCGTACCGGAGGTCGGGGCTCAGCTCGACGCCGGTGACGGTCACGAACTCCACCCGCGGGTCCGCGATCTCCTCGAGCAGGATGCGTGCGATGACCTCCCGCACCGTTTCGGACATGGCGCGGGTTCGCGGGAATGAACGCATCTTCGTCCTACTCCTCTCGGGCGACCGAGACCTTCTTGTAGCCCTCGATGATGTCGCCCTCCTTGAGGTCCTGGAAATTCTCAAGTGCTATACCGCACTCGTAGCCGGCCTTGACCGACTTGACGTCTTCCTTGAAGCGTCGCAGCGAGTGGATCGTGCCGTCGAGGATGATCGTTCCCTCGCGGACCACGCGGACCAGGTCGTCGCGATGGATCTCGCCCTGCGTGACGTACGAACCGGCGATGACGCCGATCTTCGGGACACGGAAGAGTTCGCGGACCTCGACGACGCCGGTGTCCTGCTCCTCGATCGTCGGCTTGAGCATGCCGACGCGCGCGGCGTTGATGTCCTCGATGACCTTGTAGATGACGCGGTACAGGCGCATGTCGACCTTCTCGGTCTCAGCCAGCGCCTTCGCCTTGGGCTCGGGACGGACGTTGAAGCCGATGATGATCGCGTCCGAAGCGTCGGCGAGCATGACGTCGGTCTCGGTGATGGCGCCGACGCCGCTGTGGATGATGGGGATCTCGACCTCGGTCTGGTCGAGCTTGGCCAACGAGTCCTTCAGGGCCTCGATCGACCCCTGGGTGTCCGCCTTCACGACGAGCTTGACCTCGGCGTGCCCCTCCTGGATACGCTCGAACAGGTCGTCGAGCGACATGTGCGACTTCGCGTTCTCCTGCGCCATGAGGCGCTTCTTGAGATCGCGCTCCTCGGCGATAGCGCGGGCCTGCTTCTCATCGGGCATGGCCTTGAAGTCGTCACCCGCGGACGGAAGCGAGTTGAGCCCGAGGATCTCGACGGCGTCCGCCGGCTTGGCCGAGTGGACGTGCTTGCCCTTCTGGTCGACCAGGGCGCGGACGCGGCCATGGGCGGTGCCGACGACGATGGCGTCGCCGACCTTGAGGGTGCCGCGCTGTACGAGCACGGTCGCGACCGGGCCGCGGCCACGGTCGAGGTTGGCCTCGACGACCACGCCGCGAGCCGGCGCCGTCGGGTTGGCCTTGAGCTCCTGGACTTCTGCGACGAGCAGGATCATCTCGAGGAGCTCCTCGATGCCGATGAGCTTCTTGGCGGACACCTCGACGAACGGGGTGTCGCCTCCCCACGCCTCGGAGATCAGGCCGCGCTCGCCGAGTTCCGTGCGCACACGGTCGGGGTTGGCGCCCTCTTTGTCGATCTTGTTGACGGCGACGATGATCGGCACGCCGGCGGCGCGGGCATGGTCGAGGGCCTCCACCGTCTGCGGCATGACCGAGTCATCGGCCGCCACGACGAGGATGACGATGTCGGTCATGTTCGCCCCGCGGGCACGCATGGCGGTGAACGCCTCGTGGCCCGGCGTGTCGATGAAGGTGATCTGCTTGCCGTTCTTGTGGACCACGGACGCGCCGATGTGCTGCGTGATGCCGCCCGCTTCGGTCGCGGTCACGCCGGTGTGGCGGATCGCGTCGAGCAGCGACGTCTTGCCGTGGTCGACGTGGCCCATGACGGTCACGACCGGAGGACGCTCCTTGAGGTCCTTGGGATCGTCGTCGAAGACCTCGACGGGCTCCTCGCCCGGCTGCTTCACGTCGACCAGCAACTCGTACTGCTCGCCGAGCGTCTCGAGCATCTGGCCGGAGAGCGCCTGATTGACCGTGAAGGCCTGGCCCATGACGAAGAGCTTCTTGATGACGTCGCCGGAGGGTACGCCGATCGCGTCGGCGAAAGCGCCGACGGTCGAGCCCTCCTCGATCGTGAGAACGCCGTCGAGAACGGGCGTGACGACACCGGAGTTGCGCGAGCGCGGTCCCTCTTCGCGGTTCTCGCGTCCGCCCGGCTTCTTGCCCTTCTTGCCCTTCTTGCCGGCGTAGCCCGGCGCACCCAGGGCGGCAGCGGCCTTGGCCACCTCCACCACGGACTGGACGACCTGCTTGGTGACGACCTCGGCCTCCGCGGCCATCAGCTTGTAGCGCTCGCGCTCCTCGGCCTCACGGGCGACCTCTTCCTCGCGGCGCTTGACCTCGGCGTCGTGAGCGACCTTCTCGGCCTCACGCTCGGCCTCCTTGCGCTTGCGCTCCTCCTCGGCCTCCGCCTTGCGGCGCACCTCGTCCTCGGCGCGTGCGGCAACCTCGAGGGCCTCACGCTCGGCTTCCTCGGACTTGAGACGCTCGGCCTCCTCGGCGACGCGAACGGCCGCCTCCTCGGCGGCGCGCTCGGCTTCCTCGGCCTCGCGGCGATGGCGCTCTTCCTCCATGGCCTGGTGGCGTTCGGCGATCTCAGGGCCGAGGTTCTTGCGGATCTTGTCGACGTAGGCCTCCACCAGTGTGGAGGCGTGGTTCTTCGCCGGGACCTTCATGGCCTGTATACGCTCAAGGAGCTCCTGGGAGGTCATCCCGAACTCCTTGGCGAGTTCATGTACTCGCATGCTGGGCACTTACGCGTCACCATCCTCGTGGACGAGCGATCCTCGCTGTTCGAGTACCCGCTCGAATTCCGCCCGCAGGCGGCCAATGTCGTCCTCGTTCACGTGCGTCCGCAGCGCGGACGAGATCTTGTGCTTGCGGATCGCCGTCTCGAAACACTCGAGACTGCTGTGGACGTAGGCCCCACGTCCGTTCGCCTTGCCGGTCGGGTCGACCTCGACCGTTCCGTCAGGCATGCGGACGAAGCGCACGACTTCGCGCTTGTCCTCGCTCGTGCCGCACCCGATGCAGGTGCGGATAGCGGGCTTGCGGGGCCTCATGGGTTACTTGACCGCCTCCTTGTCGTGCAGTGAGCACAGAGTCGAGCCGGGCTTCGAGCGGTTACGGCAGCGGATGCCGGTTGCTGACAGTGCGGAACAACGTCCGTCGCCTTCGACGTGAGCGACCTCGCCTTCGACGGTGACGGGGGCCTCGCTCATGCCGGCCTGGACGGCCTGCATCTGGCTCTTGATGTCGATGCGCCAGCCGGTGAGCTTCGCGGCGAGGCGGGCGTTCTGGCCCTCCTTGCCGATGGCGAGCGAGAGCTGGTCGTCGGGCACGATCACGGTGGCAGAACGCTCCGCCTCGTGGATCAGCACCTTGGAGACCTTGGCCGGCGACAGCGCGTTGGCGACGAACTGCGCGGGATCGTCGCTCCACGGAACGACGTCGATGCGCTCGCCGCGGAGTTCGCCGACGACCATGCGCACGCGGCTGCCCTTGGGGCCGACACACGCGCCCACCGGGTCGAGGCCGGGCTCGCGGCTGGAGACGGCGATCTTGCTGCGAAGGCCGGGCTCCCGCGCGACGCTCTTGATCTCGACGATGCCGTCGTAGATCTCGGGGACCTCGAGTTCGAAGAGGCGCTTGAGAAGACCGGGGTGGGTGCGTGACACGACGATGGAAGGCTCTTTCGTCGTCTTGCGGACCTCGGTGATGTAGGCCTTGATGCGCTGGTTGTGGTCGTAACGCTCCGTGGTCGGCTGCTCGCTCGGCGGGAGAAGGGCTTCGACGCCCTCACGCAGCTTGATGAGCGTGTAGCGCGCGTCGGACTGCTGCACCGTGCCGGTGACGGCGTCGCCGACGCGGTCCTGGTACTCGTCGAAGATCTGCTCGCGCTCGGCGTCACGGATCATGCCGACGATGACGCTCTTGGCGGCCTGTGCGGCCGTGCGGGAGACATCGGGGGGCGTCACGTCGCGCTCCTCGAAGACCGGCTCCTCTTCGGTGCCGCCCGCGGGGACCAGCTCGTAGACGGTGATCCCGCCGGAGTCGCGGTCGAGTACGACCCGGGTCTCGTTCTCCAGGT
Source organism: Coriobacteriia bacterium (assembly GCA_036508075.1). Taxonomy (GTDB): domain Bacteria; phylum Actinomycetota; class Coriobacteriia; order Anaerosomatales; family PALSA-660; genus PALSA-660. The sequence continues at coordinate 15,788 of DATCIA010000026.1, read as the reverse complement.
CGAGGATCTTGCGGTACGTGGCGGCCAGCGACGACTCGAGCCTGTCGAGCATCGCGTACTCGTCGATGTTCTTTTCACGTGCGAGCGCCTTGAGCGCTTCCATAAGCTCAGATGCCATCGTCGGCCGTCCCTTCCTTGCTGAAGTCGAACTGAACGTGCAGGCGTGCCCTCTTGACGTCCCCGAAGGGGATACGGACCGTGGTGCCTTCGACGTCGAGCACGATCTCGTCGCCCTCTGCCGCTGTGATGGTCCCGGTGAAGTGCTTGTGACCGTCGATCTCGTGCGAGGTCGATACCCTCGCATCGGAGCCCGTGTAGCGGACGAAGTCCGCGAGCTTGACGAGCGGCCGTTCGATGCCCGGAGAGGAGACCTCCAGGTTGTAGCCGTCCTTGTACTCCGGGAGTGGATCCAGGATCTCCTTGATCCACTTGTTCGACAAGGCGATGTGCTCGATCGTGATGCCGTCGGGGTGATCGAGGTAGACGCGCACGACGGAGTTGGCGCGGCTTCCCGCGACCTCCAGGAGCACGAGCTCGAAGCCGTGGTCCGTCGCGGCCTGTTCGAGGAGGCCCTTCAGTCGGCGCGGATTCTCATTGGCCATTCGGAACCTCCCTCCACAACAAAAGAAGCGGGGGTCAGCCCACTTCTCGCACGTCGATCAGTTTCCTTGCGAGTCGAGATTCTACCATACGGCCTCGTGGGGGCGGAAGTGCGGCGCCCGCCCGCCGAGGCCCGTGCTACGAGGGGTGGGCCGTCTTCGGCGCCAGCGCCGCCTTCGCGGCCGCGATGGCCGACGTGATGTAGCCGACGACCTCGCCGACGGGGACGTTCGCGCGTTCACCGGTTGCGCGGTCCTTGATCTCGAGCGCGCCCTCGGCGAGTCCGCGCTTCCCGACGATCACCTGGTAGGGCCAGCCGATGAGATCGGCGTCGTTGAACTTCACTCCGGCGCGCTCGTCGCGGTCGTCCAGGACGACCTCTACGCCCGCGGCGGCCAGCTCCGCCCAGATGCGCTCCCCCGCCTCGAACACCTCGCCGTCGGCCATCAGCGGCAGCACCGCCACCTCGAGCGGGGCGACGCTGACGGGCCACGCGACACCGGATTCGTCGAAGCGCTGCTCGATGACCGCCGCCAGCGAGCGCGACACGCCGACGCCGTAGCAGCCCATGAGGAAGGGCTGTTCGATGCCGTCCTCGTCCGCGAACGTGGCGCCCATGCTCTCGGAGTAGCGGGTGCCCAGCTGGAACACCTGACTGACCTCGATGCCGCGCGCACCCTGAAGCACGCCGCCGCACACGGGACATCCGTCGCCGGGCTGCGCGCCGACGAGATCGGCCCACTCCGTCACCTGGAAGTCACGGCCGGGCTGCGCGTCGATGATGTGGTAGTCGTTCTCATTCGCGCCGACGCCCCAGGTCACCTCGTGCTCGAGCGAGCGGTCCGCGATGACCAGGGTGCCCGCGGGCGGTTCGATCGGGCCGAGCGAGCCCTTCGGGATCCTGAGGGCAGCGAAGTCATCCTCTTCGAGCAGGACGACGCCGGGAGCGGCCCAATCGGCCTTCACGGGATTCAACTCGCGGTCGCCGGGGACGCAGAAGTAGACCACCGTTCCGTCCGGCAGCTTGCCAGCCATGGTCTTCACAGTGTCGTGCTCGTTGATGCCCAGGAACCCGGCCAGTTCCGCGATGGTGCGGATGTCGGGAGTGTGGACCCGGCTCGCCGATCGGGGCTCCGTCACCGCAGGATGGCGCGGGACGACGGTGGACGCGGCGTCGACGTTGGCCGCGTATCCGCAGTCGCAGTAGACGAGCGCGGCTTCGCCGGACTCGGCGAGTGCCATGTACTCGGTGGTCACCTTGCCGCCGATCTGACCGGACTCGGCCTCGACCGGGCGGAACTCGAGGCCCAGACGCTCGCAGATGCGCGCGTAGGCGCGGCTCATGGCGTCGTAGTGCTCCTGCAGAGACGCCTGCGTCGCGTGGAACGAGTACGCGTCCTTCATGATGAACTCACGCCCGCGCAGCAGCCCGAATCGCGGCCGCACCTCGTCGCGGAACTTCACTTGGATCTGGTAGAGCGACAGCGGCAGCTCCCGGTACGAACGGACCTCGTGACGGACCAGCGATGTGACGAGCTCCTCATGCGTCGGTCCGAGGCAGAACTCGCGGCCGTGACGGTCCTTGAAGCGCATCAGCTCGGGCCCGTACAGGTCCCAGCGCCCCGACTCCTCCCACAGCTCCGAAGGCTGCATGGCGGGCATCAGCATCTCCTGAGAGCCGATAGTGTCCATCTCCTCGCGCACGATCTGCTCGATCTTGTGCAGGCTGCGCCAACCCAGCGGCAGGTACGAGTAGACGCCCGCGGCCGCCTTGCGGATCATGCCGGCGCGCAACAGGACGCGGTGCGACGGGAGCTCCGCCTCGGCGGGGACTTCCTTCAGCGTCGGGGCGTACAGCACGCTCATGCGGAGTGCGACGGGCATCTGCTGACCTGCTCTCGAGGGACGTGGGCGCTCGGTGGTTCCGTGCGCTACAGGATAGCGGAAGCGGGCGGACGCGCGCGGGCCGGCCGGCCGGGAAGGTCGCCCTTCCCGGCGCGCGGTGCCGGCCCTGCCCCCCGAGTGCATCGGAGAGCCCCCCGATGTGTCGGAAGCGGGGGTGAGTGGTGGGCGGTGAGCGGTGAGCGGCGAACGATCCGCGCGGACGAGCGGCCCGTCCGGACGACGCTCGCGCGCCCGGACGGACCTAAGACCGCCATCGCCGCAGGTCAGCGACCCGATCGAGGCGGCTCCGCGAAGGAGCCTGCGGCGCCGGGCGCGTGGTGATCGCGCCGTTGAGCATTTCCCGGCGGCGGCTGTCGCGGGCGAGGCGCCGTCCGCCGGTCGAGATGCGCCGCCCACGGACGATCGCTCACCACTGACGGTGAAGTCCTCGGAGTGTCCGGGACACCCCCCTACCATTTCGGGCAAGAGGTTCGTTCTCGAGGGCGCGTCTGGCGTCCGGCCGGATCGGTGGTCCGCTCGGGAGTATCGGCCAGATGACAAGCAGGACGGCCAGGGACTGTCACCAAAGGAGGGACGGAAATGGCGGATGTAGGGTCAATGAACGCGGAAGGAAAGGTCTCCGAGAAGGGCATCGTCAAAATCATCGCTGCATCTTCGGTCGGCACGATGGTCGAGTGGTACGACTTCTACATCTTCGGGAGCCTGGCGGCGGTCATCGCCAGCAAGTTCTACCACACGGGAACACCGTTGGGCGACATGATCGCGTGGCTTGCGGCGTTCGCGGTAGGGTTCATCGTGCGGCCGTTCGGCGCGATCGTCTTCGGCAGGGTCGGCGACCTCATCGGGCGCAAGTACACGTTCATGGTCACCATGACCCTGATGGGCATCTGCACCTTCGCCGTCGGTCTGCTTCCGACGATCGACAAGATTGGCCCGATCGCCGGTCTCATCCTCATCGCGCTGCGCATCGTCCAGGGCCTCGCCCTCGGCGGCGAGTATGGCGGCGCCGCCACGTACGTCGCTGAGCACTCCCCCGACCGCAAGCGTGGCTTCTACACCAGCTGGATCCAGATCACGGCCACGGCCGGTCTGTTCATGTCCCTCGGCGTCATCCTCGCCACCCGCAGCATTGTGGGCGAGGTTGCGTTCGCCGACTGGGGCTGGCGCGTCCCGTTCCTGCTCTCCGCCGTGCTCGTCCTCGTCTCGCTCTACATCCGGATGTCCCTCAAGGAGTCTCCGCTCTTCGCCGGCGTCAAGAAGGCCGGCGGGCTCGCCAAGAACCCGCTGAAGGAGAGCTTCACCAACCCGGTCAACCTGAAGTGGGTCCTGCTTGCGCTGTTCGGCGCCACGATGGGCCAGGGCGTCGTCTGGTACACGGGTCAGTTCTACGCGCTGTTCTACCTGCAGAAGGTCTTCCACGTCGCGCTCATGCCGTCGAACATCATCGTGGCCGGCGCGCTGCTCGTGGCCACACCCATGTTCGTGCTGTTCGGTTGGCTGTCCGACAAGATCGGCCGCAAGCCGATCATGATGGCCGGCATGCTTTTCGCCCTCGTCACCTGGTATCCGCTGTATGGCCTCATGGCCGCCTATGCCCCTGCGACCTACGCGCAGGTCGCTGTAGCCGCAACGGCGACCTCGCCCGCCATCGCCGCCAACCCCGCGGTGCCGGTCGTGTTCCAGCAGTTCATCTTCGCCTACCAGGGCTACAACCCCTGGGTGCTCGGGATCTGCGTGTTCTTCCAGGTCCTCTACGTGACCATGGTCTACGGCCCGATCGCAGCGTTCCTGGTCGAGCTGTTCCCGACCAACATCCGCTACACGTCCATGTCGCTGCCGTATCACATCGGCAACGGGGTGTTCGGCGGGATGGTCCCGATCATCGGCCTCAGCCTGCTCGGCGCCACCGGGAACAACTACGCGGGACTGTGGTACCCGATGGCGGTGGTAGGTGTCTGCGCGGTGGTCTGCTGGTTCTTCATCAAGGAGACGAAGCAGATCGACATCCACGCGGGCGAATCGCACGCCCAGATGGGACAGCACAAGTTCGTCCAGCTGACGCCTGACGAGATCTAGCTGCTGACGCCAGCTTCCCACCTTCCCTGTACGGCCAGCAGCCCCGGTCACTGTTCGGTGATCGGGGCTGCTGGCCGTTCGAGTCGGTCGACGCTGTCATCGGGATCCTAGAGGCGGCCGATCTCCTCGAACAGCGCGTCGACGATCTGCGCCTCGGGGACCTTGCGGACCACCTCTCCCCTGGAGAAGATCAGACCCACCCCGCGCCCGGCTGCGACGCCGATGTCGGCGTCACGGCTCTCGCCGGGACCGTTGACGACGCAGCCCATCACGGCCACCTTGATCGGTGTCCGGATGCCGGCGAGGCGACGGGCGACCTCTTCGGCTATCGGGATGAGGTCGATCTCGCAGCGGCCGCACGTGGGGCAGCTCACGAGTTCGGGGCCGTTGCGGCGGATGTCCAGCGAGGCGAGTATGTCCCACGCGACGCGCACCTCCTCGACAGGATCGGCGGTCAGGGACACGCGCATGGTGTCGCCGATGCCCTCGTCGAGCAGGATGCCGAGGCCCACAGAGGACTTGACCGTCCCACCGAGCAGCGTCCCCGCCTCCGTGACGCCGAGGTGCAGCGGGTACGGGACGAGGCCCGAGAGCTTGCGGTAGGCGTCGACCGTGGCCCGCACGGAGCTGGCCTTGGCGGACACCACGATGTCCGAGAACCCGCGCGAGGCGGCGTGATCGCAGTACGTCACCGCGCTGGCGACGAGCTTGTCGGCCAGGTCCCAGTCGCGGTCCTGGACCTCGGGGGCCAGCGAGCCGGCGTTGACGCCGATCCGCACCGGGATGCCGGCCTCGCCCGCAGCCTCGAGCACGGCGTCGACGCGGTCGAGCGCGCCTATGTTGCCCGGGTTGATGCGCAGCTTGGCGGCGCCCAGGCGCACCGCCTCAATGGCGAGCCGATGATCGAAGTGGATGTCGGCGACGACCGGCAGCGGAGAGGCGGCGCAGATGGCGCCGAACGCCTCGAGCATCTCCGCGCGCGGGATGGCGACGCGAACGATCTCGCATCCGGCCTCCGCGAGCCGCCCGATTTGGGCCAGCGTGGCCGCGACATCGCCCGTGTCGGTCGTCGTCATCGACTGGACGGCGATGGGCGCTCCTCCCCCCACAGGTACCGGGCCGACCATCACGGGGCGCGTCTCATGACGAAGAGGACTCACGTCGAAGCCGTCCTTTGCCGGATCGGGTTGATCTAAGGGACTAGCCCGGATTGACGATGTAGCGGACCACGTCAGCGTACATCAGGTAGAAGATCAGGGAGAACAGGAGCAGGGCGCCCGTTGCCGAGAAGGCAAGGGACACCTTGCGCGGGATCGGGCGGCGGATCAGCGCCTCGACCAGCTCGGACGCCACCTTCCCGCCATCGAGGGGCGGGATGGGAAGGATGTTCATCACGCCGAGCGAGAGGCTGAGCAGGGCCATCATCCACGCGTAGGACAGCGGGCCGTCGGCGACCGCTCTCGCGACCTCGTAGGAGATACCGACCACGCTGCGCGCACCCTGCAGGGACGTGGTGAAGGTCTTCGGGTTGACCAGGCTGCCCACGGCCGCGAAAACCTGCCCGGTCATCGAGAACGCTGCCTTGACGGCCTCAGGGAGCGGCATCGGCACGTCACGCGTCGCGGCGGTGACGCCGAGCATCCCGCCTCCGCCCGGTCGCGCGGCGAGATGCGCGGTCAGCGTAAGGGTCCCGCCGGCCCGCCGGGCTCCGATCGAGACGACGGCGCCCGCCCTGGATGACACCATGGCGTGGGTCACCTGGCTCCACTCGGTGACCGCGACGCCGTCGATGGAGGTGATCGTGTCTCCGGCTCGCATCCCCGCCACCGCTGCGGGCGTCCCCGCCGCCACGGCGTGGACCGTCGGGATCGGGGTCGGAACGCCCCACACGGTCAGGGCCACCACCAGGATGACGATCGCCGCGACGACGTTGGTGAGCACGCCCATCGACAGGATCGTGATGCGCTTCCACGCGCTCTGGCCTCGGTACACGCTGGACCGGACGCGCGTGAGCATCTCGTCGTCGCTCTCGCCTGCCTCGCGGGCGACGAGCGAGGTCATGACGAGACGCTTGGGAGGAGACACCGCGGCGCCGTAGTCCTCCAGCGTCACGAGGAGCGCCGACGCGTGATCGTGGTCGATGCCGAGTGCCGTCGCGAGATCGGCGGCGTCGGTGTGCTCGCGCCCGACCACGACGCCCAACGCGCTCGCGAGCAGCGGGTCCTCCGCTCCGGGTTCCATGCCGGCGATGCGGACGTAGCCGCCGAGCGGGATCATCGTGACGCCGTAGCGTACGCCGCTGCGCTTCGACCTCCAGGTCAGCGCCGGGCCCGGGAGCCCCAGCATGAACTCGTGCACCTTGACCCCGAAGGCGCGCGCCGCGAGGAAGTGCCCGCCCTCGTGGAGGAGGATGAGGACCGAGAAGGTGATGACGCCCCATAGCAGGGCCTGTGCGCCGGATGGCAGTGTGGCGGTCGGGTACATGGGTCGGGTGGTTCCTCTCGGTTCTGTGGGGCGTGGCGGTCCCGCGCACACTCCGGAGCAAGGCGTCTGCCAGGCTCAGGACACGCGTCCGGCCGGGCGCCTATGCGGCGCTGACGAGCGCTTCCGCACGCCTGCGTGACGCGGCGTCGACCTCTTCGAGCTGCTCGAAGGATTCGACGCCACAGCGGGCGTGTTCGTTCATGACGGTCTCTACCACCGCATCGATGCCGGTGAAGCCGAGGCGTCCCGCCAGGAAGGCGGCGACGGCGACCTCGTTGGCGGCGTTCATCGCCGCAGGCATCGTCCCGCCAGAGCGTCCTGCTTCCAGAGCTAGCGCAAGACAGCGGAACGTCGCGAGATCGGGCGCCTCGAACCCGAGGTCGCCGAGCATTCTGAGGTCGAGCGGGGGAACCGGTGCCTCCCAGCGGTCGGGGTATGACAGCGCGTACTGGATGGGGACGCGCATGTCGGCGACCCCGAGGTGCGCCTTGACCGAGCCGTCGGCGAACTCGACCAGCGAGTGCACCGTCGATTGCGGGTGGACGACGATCGAGATCATGTCGTAGCCCACGCCGAACAGGTGATGGGCCTCGATGGTCTCCAGGCCCTTGTTCATCAGGGTGGCCGAGTCGATCGTGATCTTCGGTCCCATGGTCCAGCGCGGGTGCGCAAGGGCCTGGGCGACCGTCACTGATGCCAGCGCATCGCGCTTCCAGCCGCGGAACGGGCCTCCGGACGCGGTGAGCCACAGGCGCGCGACGCGGGCGTCGCTCTCCCCCACCAGGCACTGGAAGATCGCGGAGTGCTCGGAGTCGACGGGCAGCAGTTGTCCGGGGCCGGCGAGCGGCATGAGCAGGTCGCCGCCCACGACCAGCGATTCCTTGTTGGCCAGCGCCAGACGCTTGCCGGACCTGAGAGCGGCCTCGGAGGCCCGCAGGCCCGCCGCTCCGACCAGGGCGTTGACCACGACGTCGACCCCGTCGGCCGACGCCAGCGCCGCGACCGCCTCGCATCCCGTCTCACAGGCGGCGCCGCGGGGCAGGTCGTCGGCGATCGGCGCGTGCTCGCACTCCCCGATGGCGGTTGCGCGCACGTCGAACGCCCGCGCCTGCTCAGCGAGCATCGCCCCACTGCTGTTCGCTGCGAGGGCGACGATGCGCACGCGGTCGGGATGGTGCGCGGCCACATCGAGGCACTGGCGCCCGATCGATCCGGTCGAGCCGAGGACCGCGACGCGCAGTGGGCCGGCGGACGTCATCGGGCACCCGCGAAGATCAAGACGTAGTAGACGACGATCGAGACGACGATCATCGAGTCGAAGCGGTCGAGGAACCCGCCGTGTCCGGGCAGCAGGCGCCCGGAGTCCTTGGCCGATACCTCGCGCTTCATCCGCGATTCGACGAGATCGCCGAAGAGGGCGGCCCCGGCGGCGACGGCGCCGGTCAGCAGGAACACCCACATGGGCAGAGGCGAGCCGGTGACGTACCACCCGATGCCCCAGGCGGCCATGGTCCCGATGGTTCCCGCGATGAACCCCTCCCACGACTTCTTGGGAGAGATGTGGGGAGCCAGACGGTGCGTGCCGATGGCCGAGCCGATCAGATACGCGAACACGTCCATGGCCCATACGCCGGCCAGCGTGATGATGACGAGTTCGGCGCCCGAGTCGAGCGCGCGCATCAGCACGAGGTGGGACAGCGTGAAGCCCGCATACACGGCGCCGAACACCGTGGTCGCCGTGTCCGAGGCGGTGACCTGGCGGAAGAGGATGTGCCACGTCAGCGCCGCGAGGATCAGGGCGCCCATGACGGCGGTCAGCCCCAGGGATCCCAGGTCTGCCGCGCTCGTGGCGCCACCGGGGATGGCTCGCGAGGCGTAGACCGCGGCTGCGATCGGCATCGCGGCGGCGGCGATGACGCCGAACACCTCATTGGGCTTTCGGTGCCCGGTGCGCATCATCGCGTAGAACTCGCTCGCGCAGACGGCCGCGAGGGCCGCTATCACGAGCGCCCACAGCAGGCCGTCCCCTTTGCTGAGCAGGTCGGGCCACAGGTCGGCACCGAGGAGGACGAGCCCGAGCGCCACGGCGGTGATGGCGCGCACGCCGAAGTCGCGAAGGGCGCGTGGCGCCCGGATGACCTGTCTGATCGGCGCTTCTCTCACAGACCCCCGAACCTCCGCTCTCGTCCCTGATAGTCGACGACGGCCTCGAGCAGGTCGTCTCGCCCGAAGTCGGGCCAGAGCGTGTCGGTCACGGCGATCTCGCTGTAGGCGATCTGCCACAGCAGGAAGTTGGAGACGCGCATCTCACCGCTCGTGCGTATGAGCAGGTCGGGATCGGGCAGGCCCGCTGTATAGAGTCGTCCGGCCACGGCCGCCTCGTCGACGTCGCCGGGTTTCAGGGTCCCGGCGGCGACCTCGACCGCGATCGACCGTGCAGCGTCCGCCAGCTCGGCGCGACCGCCGTAGTTCAGAGCGATGACCAGGTCGAGGACGTCGTTGCCGGCCGTGCGTCGCATCGCGTCGCGGAACGCCTTCGCGGTCCGGGCCGGCATCTCGCCCAGTCGCCCGATGACGCGCACCCGGACGCCCTGGGACGTCAGGTCGGGCATCTTGGCGCTCAGGACCTCGACGAACAGTCCCATGAGGGCCGAGACCTCGTCACGCGGCCGGGACCAGTTCTCGGTGGAGAACGAGTAGAGCGTCAGGTAGCGGACGCCGCACTCGATCGCGGAGGCGATGGCCTCCTCGATGGCCTTGGCCCCGGCACGGTGACCGGCTACACGGGGCAACCCGCGCTTCGCGGCCCATCTACCGTTGCCGTCCATGATGACGGCCACGTGGGAGGGCACACGGTCGGTGTCGAGGCGCGCGAGAAGCCCCCGGCCGCGCGGGGATGCGAAGAAGTCGGTGGGCGTCGGCTTCGGCATGGACGGAGGCTAAACCTCCATGATCTCCTGTTCCTTCTTCTTGAGAAGGGCGTCGATCTCGGCGATGAACGAGTCGGTCTTCTTCTGCACCAGTTCCTCGCCGCGCCGCGCGTCGTCCTGGCTGATGTCGCTGGCCTTCTCCTGCTTCTTGAAGGCGTCGTTGGCGTCGCGGCGCGCGTTGCGCACGGCGACGCGCGCCTGCTCCGTGTAGCCGTGGCACAGCTTGACGAGGTCGCGCCGGCGCTCTTCGTTCAGCGCGGGGAACGGTACGCGGATGACCGTGCCGTCGTTGCTCGGGTTGAGGCCGAGGTCGGAGGCCAGGATGGCCTTCTCGATGGCTTTGAGGATCGTCTTGTCGTAGGGGGAGATCACGACGAGCTGCGGCTCCGGTGACGAGACGGCCGCCATCTGCAGCATCGGCGTGGGTGCGCCGTAGTAGTCGATGTGGAGCTTCTCGAAGATCGCACCGGAGGCGCGGCCGGTCCTCACGGTCGAGAACTCGTGGCTGAGCGCGGAAACGGCCTTGGACATCTTCTCCTCGGCCTGAGCGATGATCGCTTCGGGCATCAGTTGCCTCCTCTGACGATGGTTCCGACGTGTTCCCCTGCGAGCGCGCGGACGATGTTGCCGTCCGTCTCGATGTTGAAGACGATGATCGGGAGCTTGTTGTCCATCGCCAGCGTGATAGCGGTCGAGTCCATGACCGTCAGACCACGGCGAAGGACCTCCATGTAGGTCAGTTCGTCGAAGCGGACCGCGTCCGGGTGCGTGCGGGGGTCCGCATCGTACACACCGTCAACGCGCGTGGCCTTCATGATGCAGTCCGCACCGATCTCGAGCGCACGGAGCGCCGCGGTGGTGTCCGTGGTGAAGTACGGGTTGCCCGTGCCTGCCGCGAAGATGACCACGCGGCCCTTCTCGAGGTGACGCATCGCCCGGCGCCGGATGTAGGGCTCCGCGATCGACTGCATCTCGATGGCCGACATGACGCGGGTGAACACCCCGGCCTTCTCGAGGACGTCCTGGACCGCCAGCGCGTTCATGACCGTGGCCAGCATGCCGATGTAGTCGGCCTGCGCGCGGTCCATGCCCTTGGCGGAACCGGCGACACCTCTGAAGATGTTGCCGCCTCCGACGACGATCGCGAGTTCCACGCCCGCGTCGCGCGCGGTGCGGATCTGTATCGCGAGGTCCTCGATGATGGCGGGATCGATACCGTAGCCCGCGTCGCCCATCAACGCCTCACCGGAGAGCTTGAGCAGGACGCGCTTGAACCGTGGCTCCGCCATCGATTGACCCCCGTGCTTCCTTGGTCGCCGCGTGCCCCTCGGGACGGCGCGCTTCTACGGGACATTGTAGAACGGGGCGGCCCTCAGCGGACCGCCCCATTCGCCGAATCGTTGCGAAGGACCTAGGCCTTCGAGTCGGCCGATCCGCCGAGCACCAGACGCTCGAAGCGCACGACCGACAGCGGCTTACCGAGGGCCTTGGAGGTCTCGGCCACGAGCTGCTCGACGGTCTTGTCGGGATCCTTCACGAAGGGCTGCTCGACCAAGCAGACCTCCCTGTAGAACTTCTCGATGCGACCCTGGGCGATCTTGGCCTGGATGGCCTCGGGCTTGCCGGATGCGGCTGCCTGGGCCTTGTAGATGCTGGTCTCGTGCTCGATCGTCTCGGCGGGCACATCCTCGCGCAGCACGCAGATGGGCTGCGAAGCGGCGATGTGCATGGCCACGTCCTTCGCCAGGGCGACGACGGAGGCGTCGGAGTGGTCCGAGCCGCCGATCTCGACCATGACGCCGATGCGGCCGAAACCGTGGATGTAGGAGCTGACCATCCCGTTCTCCGGGACGTCGAAACGCACGAAGCGTGTGATGACGATGTTCTCGCCCAGCTTGCCCACGAGCTCGCCCAGCGCCTGCTGGACGGTGATCGAGGGGTTGCGCTTCCACTGCAGACCGAGGAGCAGGTCCGCGCTCGACGGAGCGTCGACGGCCACCTGCTCGGCCACAGCGGATGCGAACGTGGTGAACTCGGCATTGCGTGCGACGAAGTCGGTCTCGCAGTTGATCTCGACCATCGAACCGACCCGGCCGAGGTCGTTCACCCACGCGGAGATGACGCCCTCGTTGGTGGCGCGGCCAGCGCGCTTCGCGAGGTCCGCGAGGCCCTTGGTGCGCAGGACGTCGACGGCCTTCTGGATGTCGCCGCCGGTCTCCTCGAGGGCCTTCTTGCAGTCCATCATGCCGGCGCCCGTGAGCTCACGGAGCTCCTTCACCATGCTGGCGCTGATCGTCATGTCTCTCACTCCTTCGGTGGAATCACGCGCCGGCTTCGGCAGACGGCGCGGGTCGGTGTGGCGGGGTGCTACTCGGCGGCCTCGGGGGCCACGGTCTCGGCGACCTCGGCCTCGATCTCGGCCGCGGGCTCTTCAACGGTCACGGGCGCCTCGACGATGACTGCCTCGACCGCTTCGACGACAACAGGCGCGGGCGTCTCGACGACGGCCTCGGCCACGGGGGCGACGACCGGCGCGGCAGCCACGGGAGCGGCTGCGACGGCGGGCTTCTCGCCGAATCCGCCGGCTGCACGGCCGGCGATGCATGCGTCGGCGATCACGCGGGTGATCAGATTCACTGAACGGATGGCGTCGTCGTTGCCCGGGATCACGAAGTCGACCTCATCCGGGTCGCAGTTGGTGTCCACAAGGCCGATGATCGGGATGCGCAGGCGACGCGCCTCCGCCACCGCGATGGTCTCGCGCTTGGTATCGATGATGAACACGGCGCCGGGGAGTTCCTGCATCTCCCGGATACCGGTCAGGTTGCGCTGGAGCTTCTCGAGCTCGGCACGCAGCTTGAGGGCCTCCTTCTTGGGCAGCGCGGCCATGCGGCCGTCCGCCTCCATGGCCTCGAGCTGCACCATGCGGGAGATGCGCTTGCGCATCGTCACCCAGTTGGTGAGCATGCCGCCCAGCCAGCGCTGGCTGACGTAGGGCATTCCGGCACGGCCGGCCTCGGTCTCGACACCCTCCTGGGCCTGCTTCTTGGTGCCGATGAACATCACCGAGCGGCCCTGCTTCGCGATCGAGTAGACGAACTTGTAGGTCGCGTCCAGTTCGCGCAGCGAGCGCTGCAGGTCGAGGATGTAGATACCGTTGCGCTCGGTGAAGATGTAGGGCTTCATCTTCGGGTTCCAGCGACGGGTCTGATGTCCGAAATGGACGCCTGCCTCGAGCAGGTCCTTCATAGCGACGACGGGCATAGTGCTACCTCCTGTTGTTCGGTTCTATCCTCCGCCCGACAGCTGGGTACCCGCGTCGCGACCGTCACTTCCGTACTCATGACGGCACCGCGCGCCGCGGACCGGCGGGCGTGTGTATTGAAAGCCGGAGTAGTGTAACACCCTCCCCCGGCACGGACAAACGGAAGTGGGGCCGGTCTCAGCCGATGAACCCCTGCGCCGCATGAAGGCGTGCGCGAAGTCGGAGGACGGCCTTCGTGTGCAACTGGCTGGCGCGCGATTCCGTGACGCCGAGCACCTGGCCGATCTCCTTGAGCTGGAGCCCCTCGTAGTAGTAGAGCGCCACGACCGTGCGCTCGCGCTCGGATAGCTTCTCGATCGCGTCCGCGAGGATCTCCTTGACCTCCTCCGTCTCGAATGCGGTGACGGGGTCGGGCGCCGAGTCGTCCTTGATGACGGAAGCCAGCGTGCTCTTGTCATCGCGATCGGAGGTCGGCGCCCATATCTCGTCGAACGAGACGACAGAGGTGTAGGACAGCTTCGTGTAGATGTCCTGGAGCTCCTTGGGCGAGATGCTCATCTCGGCAGCGACCTCGTTGTCGTCGGGGGTGCGGCTGAGGCGGTTCTCGAGGGTGACGATCGCGTTCTCGATCTCACGGGAGCGGGCGCGCACGCTGCGCGGCACCCAGTCGAGCGAGCGCAGTTCGTCGATGATCGCTCCGCGGATGCGTGAGATGGCGTAGGTCTCGAACTTGAAGCCGCGCTCGGGTTCGTACTTCTCTATCGCATCGATGAGCCCGAAGATCCCGTAGGAGATGAGGTCCGCGTTCTCGATCGTCGCGGGCATCTTGGTCGCTACGCGTCCGGCGACGAACTTCACCAGAGGTGAGTAGTTCAGGATCAACTGTTCGCGCGCCTTTTCGTCGTGCGAGTCGGCAAAGCGCTGCCACAGCGTGGCCAGATCGTCCCGCTGATGCGGGTGCTTCATGCGCACGGCCCCTTCGATGATCCCGCATCAGGCACGTGGGTGCGCGTCCTTGTGCACCCTTTGGAGTCGTTGCACCCCGAGGTGAGTGTAAATCTGGGTGGTGGACAGGGCAACATGGCCGAGCAGGTCCTGGACGGTACGCAGGTCCGCTCCCGCTTCGAGCATGTGCGTGGCGAAGGTGTGGCGGAAGGTGTGCGGGGTGATGCCGGACGCCGCGCCGAGCGCATCGAGCTGTCGCGTGAGCATCCGACGGATGCCGCCGTCGGTCAGGCGGGTGCCGCTGCGGTTGAGGAATACGGCCTCCTCCCCCGACCGGGGCTTGAGCCGCGGCCTGCCGAGGCTCAGGTACTGCTGCAGCCGATAGACGGCCTCGCGGTGGAGCGGCAGGATGCGTTGCTTGTCGCCCTTGCCCGTGACCCGTATCTGGCCTTGGGGCAGGTCGAGGTCGGCCAGGTCGAGAGCTGCGAGCTCGCTGACTCGGGCTCCGGTCGCGTAGAGCAGCTCGAGGATCGCACGGTCGCGCAGGCCGCTCGGCTGCTCGGGGTCCGGGTGGTCGAGCAGCGCGGTGAGCAGGTCCGTCGGGACGAGCCGCGGAAGGCGCGACGGCAGCTTGGGTGTTCCGACCACCGCGGCGGGGTTGTGCGCCACTATCCCCTCGCGGTTCAGGTACGCGAACAGCGATCGCACGGCCGACAAACGACGTGCGATGGTGCGGCGCGCGTAGCGCGCCCCGTCGAGGTCCGCGAGGTAGCGGCGCAGGATCCGGGGGTCGGCGCCGAGAGGGTCGGCTCCGGCCCGCTCAGCCCACTCAAGGTAACGCGCGAGGTCCGACGAGTAGGCGCGCACCGTCTGAGGTGACACGTTCCGTTCGTTGGCGAGGTGCCCGAGGAAGCGGTCGACGAGCTCGCTCGCGATCCCGGGGCTCACCGCGGGACCTCTCTGGCCAGGGTCGTGCGGACGCGCTCGACGTCGAGTTCGGGGCGCGATGCCAGCCAGCCCGACATCTCGGCCCTCGAGCGCGCGCCGTGGGCGGCGTAGCGCTCCCGCTTGCCCCTGACGGGCGGCGTCAGTGGCGGGAGAAGGCCTATGTTGACGTGCATGGGCTGGTAGGGCCGCGTCTCAGGGTCGGTCGCGTAGGTCAGCAACGCCCCGAGCGCGGTCTCCGGGGGAAGGACCACGGCCGGTGCTCCCCGGCCCGAGGCGAAGGCTCCGAGGGCGGCCAGCAGGCCGCTCGCCGCGGCCTCCAGGTAGCCTTCCGTGCCCGAGAGCTGACCTGCGATCCGGATCCGGGGATCGGAACGCAGTGCCAGGTCCGGGGTGAGAAGGCGGGGCGCGTCGACGAAGGTGTTGCGGTGCATGACACCGTGGCGCAGGAAGTCGGCCTCCTTGAGACCGGGGATCATCCGGAAGACGCGCACCTGCTCGGGGAACGTGAGGTTCGTCTGGAACCCGACGAGGTTGTACGCGGTGTGCTCGCGGTTCTCCGGCCGCAGCTGCACGACCGCCCAGGGGCGTCGGCCCGTTCGCGGGTCGGTGAGCCCGACCGGCTTCATGGCACCGAA